>CABKMD010000052.1 GCA_902373435.1 uncultured Actinomyces sp. | reverse complement strand
CCCTTGTTGGGGGTGAGCAGAGGTGTTGTTGGTTTCAATCTCGCGATGTTTCTGTGTCCTGTGCGCGAAATAGTTCGCCCAGCGCGCTCACCACACCCCACATTCGGCGTTGCCGGGCGAGTTTTTCGCGCCACCGGGTGCTGCACCGAGGTCTTGTCGGCGACGGGGTGCCCTCCATGTCGACGGCTGTGGGGGGTTTGCAGCAGTAGAAGGTGGCTGGCGGCGTGTCGTCGGCGTGTCAGATCTCTAATGATGCAATTCCCCCCATCCGGAGACGGTGAGGCCGCGACTCGAGGCGGTGTGGTGCCCAAAGTGCAGACCACCTCGGAGAAAAGCGCCAAAAACGGACTGTTGCGGGCGAGGTGGTCTGCGTTTTGGGCACATCGGTGCCAGTCATAGCGCGTTGCTTGCACGTGAACCCGCTATTGCGTGTGACAACCCGCTATTTCGGGCGTGGGCGCGGCTGCCCATACTCAACCAGGTGGGTGACCGTGCGGATCAAAGGGCCAAGGCCGCCACCTGTTGGGCAGTCTCACCCACCTGTCGGGTCAATGTGCGCGTGGGTCGGTCCCTGGCGCACTGGGAAGGTGCGCGCGCAAGCCCGCAAGCACGCAAGCCCGCAAGTGCGCAAGTGCGCAAGCATGCTGGGGGCGTACTCCCCGCGCACGGATACAAGCGTTCAAGCGGCCGACAACGACTAGTGTGAAACGTCATGAAGCGTGGTTATAACGGACGGGATGACATGTCGGGAGACCTGTGACAACGCCTCGAACGCCTTCCATTTGGTCGTAGTGCTACCAGGATCCCACCATTCTTTGGCATACTGAGGGACGGAAGTTATCCGCCACCATAGGAGTCGTCCGTGCCTGAGCAAAACGTCCCCACTACAACTGAGCAGGCCCCGGCCTCGTCTGAGAGTGCCAGCAAACCGAGCCTGGGCCGCGTGATCGCCGCCTGGGCGGTGCATGCGTTCACGATCTCCGGACTTGCGTGGGCGACGCTGGCTCTGTTCGCGATGCTCGACAACAACATCCCCATGATGTGGCTGTGGTTCGTCATCGCCCTCATTGTTGACGGTGTCGACGGCACGCTGGCCCGCAAGGTCGGAGTCCGTCAGGTCATTCCCTGGTTCGATGGTGGCGTTGTCGACAACCTCGTCGACTACCTGACGTGGACGTTCCTGCCCGCGCTCTTCATGGCGATGCACCTGCCGCTTGGGCCCAAGCCGCTCCCCGTCATCATGATGATCGTTATCATCGTCTCCTCCGTGTTCTGCTATGCGAACGACGGGGAGAAGTCGAATGATAACTACTTCGTGGGTTTCCCGGCGGCGTGGAACTGTGTCGCGATTGTCATGTACGTGCTTCAGACTCCGGCGTGGGTCAATATCGCTGCAACGATTTTCCTTGCGGTTATGACGCTTGTTCCGTTGCACTACACGCACCCGGCGCGCGTGAAGCGTTTCCAGATTCCGAACATTATCGGTGCGGCCGCGTGGATCGTCGCGTGCGCGTACATGGTGGTTGTTTACCCGATCCAGCCCCTGTGGACCCTGATTCTGTTCTGGGTTGGCGGCGGGTGGTTCATGGTCGCCGGCTTCATCCGCACGGCGACCGGTGAGGACAAGTAGCCGTCGCGTCACGAACGTATACGAACCTCCCCCGGGCCTTGCGCTCGGGGGAGGCCGTTATGTGAGCTCGATAAGCAAATTCGCGGTCATGTCACGTGAGGGTAGACGGGTGGACCTCAGAGGAACGAGGCCGGGGCGCGTTGCGTTGTGAACATGCAGTATGCGGCGGCTGGCACCGCCAAGTCTCGCGGGTGGCCGGGCCCTCCGGCGCCCGGAATGCCAGCGGGTGTGGCAGAGTCTGGGGCGACTGCGGGTGCAGCGAAGCTGCCGCAGTGACTCGACGTGCCTACGGCTCCTGTGCCAGGCCATTTTTGACGGCGCGGTCGCGCTGGTAGCGGAAGACTTCGAGGAAGATACCGCCGAAGAAGATCAGCGCGATGGCGGCCCATACGCCGGGGGGAGCGTGGCGCCCGTAAACGAGGAAGTACACGTAGGGTGCGATGAAGGTGATGGCCGTGGTGATGGCGCCGATGACGCGGTGCCAGAATTTCTGCCCGGCGACCATTTCGATGAGGCCCCACGTGTAGGGGATGGCGGTGATCATGTCGATGGCCCACAGGATGCGCCAGTCGCCCCGGAAGTGGGGGACGTACATGACGGGCACGGCTCGCGCCATCGAATACACGAGGACGACGACGTAGGCGATGAACTTGGGGTTGCGGCACAGTCGTAGGAACGCGGAGCGTTCGATGATGGAGGCGCCGACGGCCCGGGACGCGTGGGTGGCATGCGACGAGGTCGTGAGGGTGTCGAGTCCGGCCATGGCGACGCGCATGAACTCGCGTTGTTCGTCGCTGCCGGCCGCCCATCGCTCGAGCAGCTCGAGGGGGGACAGAGCGATAGGGGTGATGCCGTTGCGCGGCTGGCCTGCCTCGTGGACGATGCCGTCGCCGAGGGCATCGTGCAGGCGCGGGAGGTCTTGCGTGGGGATTTCGGCGATCCACAGGCGGACGCGGCGCTGGATGGCGTCGTGGAGTTCGTGGGAGAGTGCGTGTCCTGCGGCGGAGTGGGGGGAGAAGCCTTCGGCGGCGATGTCGGCGAGGGCGCCGGGATATTCGACGATGCGGGTCGTGAGGTCACCGGCTCGGTCGACGCCGGATACCTTGATGATGGTGGCCGCGTCCCACTGGTAGCTGCGTGCGATCTCGATGTCGAGGATCGAACGCAGCGTAATCAGGGAAGCTGTGTCGGTCACGGGCGGCCTCTCGTCGGAAGTTGGATGTACCCATTGTGCCTGACACGGCGGCCGGAATGCACGCTCGCGGGGAGAGACGGTAGCGCCGCGTAGAATCGGGGCATGGCGAAACGACGTATTGATCCCGGTGAGGGGATGGTGGCGCTGCGTTCGTGGCGTGAGGCTGTGGAGCGTGGCGAGGAGCCTGCGCGCGCGGTGGTGTTGACGGCGGTGCGCTTTACCCTCGAGGAGCTCGGCATCTTGCATCCCGGCCGCGCGGTCGAGGTACGAGTGCCTCCCGCCGGCGCCGTGCAGATCCTGCCGGGGACGACGCATCGGCGCGGTACGCCGCCCGCCGTCGTGGAGACCGACGCGCGCACGTGGTTGTCGCTCGCGTGCGGGCTGCTCGCGTGGGACGAGGCCGTGGCCACCTCTCGCGTCAGCGCGTCGGGGGAGCGCACGGACCTGGGGCCCCTCCTGCCGCTCGTGTGAGCGGCAGGTGAGGGTGCCTTCCTGCGGCTCTCAGGCCTCGAGCCGGGGCGCGCCGAAGCGGGCCTCGAGCTTGGGGGACAGCCACTTCTGGGAGCCCTTGTACGCGTAGCGCTGGGCGACGGCCGCGATGGCGGCGGAGGTGGCTGCGAAGAGGACCAGCGATGCGATGGTGATGTCGTCGGAGTCTTCGGCGGGGACGGGGCGTCCGGTGGCGGCCTTCCAGCCGGCTTCGAAGAGCTTGGAGGCGGCGAAGGCTGCTCCGGCGATGACGACGGTCGTGGCGACCTTTTCGATGGTGGCTGAGTCCATGGTTGCCTCCTGGCGTGGGGGGGGGTGGTTGTCCCTGTGCGCGTGCGCACGATTCCATGATGCCCCACGCGGCGCTCTTGTGCGAGGCCCACAGGTGCCCTGTCTTATGCTTGAACGGTAGTGTTCCCGTCTGAAGGATTCCTTATGGCTCGCGCCCGCTCTGTTTTTGCGTTGTCGGCCCTTGTTGTTGCGGCGACGACGGTGGCGGCCTGTACGCCGTCCGTGTCGTCCAGTGCGCCTCGGGATCCGTTTGCGTCGCCGATCGTTCCGGGTCAGAGCGCCCGTGCTTCTGCAAGTACGGCTGGGCATGGCACGATCGATGCGCCCACTCCGCGCAGTGGCTCGGGCACGGTGACCGTCGCCTTGGTGGGTGGCGCACAGCTGCCGATGGAGACCGCGCAGGAGTTCACAAAGGCGACGGGCTTCACGGTCGCGGCGGTGCCGGTGGATGGCGTGGATGCGCTGTCGAAGGCGGGCGCTGACCTGGTGATTGGCCTCGACGGCGCGGACGCTCTGCAGGCGACCGCGGCGGGCACGATCGCGGCTTCGGCGCCTCAGGATACGGCGACGATTGCCGGCACCGTCGTGGACGGTGCCGCCGCGGCGATTGCCTACGGGCGCGACGACGTGTGCGTGATCGCTGACAAGTCGTGGATGAGCGCGAACGGCCGCCCGCTGCCGACCTCGTTCGGCGATCTGACTTCTGTGCGCATCCGGGCGCTGCTGACGGTCCCGGACCCGGCCTCGTCTTCGGTGGGCCGCGCTTTCGTGCAGGAAGCCGCCGCGCAGACGGGCGAGGGGCTAGGTTCCTTCGCGCAGTCCCTCAACCCGCGCGTGGATTCCTCCCTGGGAGGCGCTATTGCCGCGTGGACGGCCGGCGCGCATGTGTCCGAGGGGTACCTGTCCGAGGTCGCGGGAGCCTCCGCGGGTTCTTCTGGCGCATATCCGCTGATCGTGGCTCCGCGTTCGCTGGCGGCCGCGGCGGCGACGAACACGGGTGCCGATTCCTACGGAACCGCGATCTCTTCGACGTGCATCGCTCGCATCATGTACGCGGCCCCCACGTCCTCGCCCGCGTCGGACGGCGCGGAGTCTCTCATCGCCTGGCTGCAGGGTGAGACCGCGCAGCGCTCTCTGGCGATGACGGGTGCCGTCTACCCGATCGATGGTGTGCTCGCCGCCGACACGAAGGCCGGCTGGCTGATGGGCATCAGCGGCGATCCGATTGTTGCTGACGAGACGGTCGGTTCTCTCGATGCGATGAGCGCGTGGCTGGCCACGTGGTCCTCGGCGCTGGCTTCCCCGGCCGCGCCGAGTACTCCCGCCCCCGCGACGGATCCGAGCACGCCGGACGTCGAACCGGTGCCGACCCCCGCGACCGACACGGGATATGAGGATTCGAGCGACGACGAGGAGTAATCCCCAGCCAGACGCAACCTTTCGGAGTCAGCCTCGCAGCATTGCGGGGCTGACTTTGCATTCCTCCCCGATGCGCATGGGAGCGATGAGGCCCGCTTCGCGCAGCTCGAGGAGGCGCGGCACGGTGCGCTCGACAACCTTCCACGGGTCGATCGTGTTGAGGTAGATGCGCGTGCCGCCCTCGAAACCTGCGAGCGTCGAGATGCGCCACTTGAGCAGGATGCGCCAGCGCATGGGCGTGGACACAGTGGGCGGGCGGTGGTACCACTCCTCGTTGGCGGGCACCTCCACGCCTGTCGCAGCGTGTGCGGCGTGCAGGATGTCGGAGATGCCGCGCATGGCCTCGGGGCTGACCTCCCACGGGTTCTTGGGCTCGCCGAGGGGCCAGATCGCGATGCCGGGGAAACGGTGTCCGAACCCGGCCAGGGCGACGGCGTGCTCGTTCTGGGCGATGAGGAGCTTACGCGTGGCCGCGACGGTAAAGATCTGGTCGTAGATGTCGGGCTGGGCGCGCAGGCGCTCCAGCTCGGCCTCGGTCTGCACGGACATGTCGTCGATCGCGACGAGCTGCTTGTGCAGGTGGTCGAAGGACGCGCCCGCGGGGCGCAGCCAGTTCTGGAACGTCGCCACGTAGCGCACTGCCGGATCCAGGTCGTACAGGTCGCGCATCGAGCGGGCAGTGTATGCGGTGTACTGCTCGTGCTCCTCGGGGGTGAGGGTGCCGGACCCGGCCAGCTGGTGGGACTCGGTGGCGCCGTCGACGAAGTGGCGCCTGCCGATGATCAGGTCGTGGCCGCCGGAGAAGAAGCCGTAGGCGGATTGCAGGCGCGCGGTCTCACTGGTGGCTGCGAACTCGCCCTCGCTCATGCCCGAGGCCAACATACGGGCACGCACGACGTTCATGACGTGCTCGTAGCCCGCGTCCGAGGCCAGGTAGTGGGCCATACGGCGACGGTCGTCCTCGGAGGGGACGTGCCCGTGGTTGAGATGCCAGTAGTTGTAGGAAACGATCTCAAAGAGGTTGGGGATGCGGCGGAACTGAGCGACCGTATCTTCGAGCTGATCGGCCCCCAGGGCGTTCAGCTGCTCCCAGCACCCATCCTCGCGGCGCACGAGGCGCGACTTCTCGGGAGGGGTCTCGAGGTAGCGCCCGCAGCAGAACGCGCAGTGGTGCCCGTCGGCCTCGTGGTCGATGGGGTTGCGGTCCGCGTGCGGGGCTGTCAGGGGACGATTGCCGCGGCCCGGAACGGTCCACACCTCTGTGCCGGTGAGCAGGTTCTGCTGTTTGACGGTGCCGTCGGCCAGTCGAACGATGGCGCGGTCGGCGCGCGTGAGCTTCGAAGCCATACCTGTATCGTACCCGTCCCTAGAGTCGGTCCATCGTCGCCGGATGCGACCCCATGCGCCCGGCCTCGCCTGCGTCGAGTGCGTCGATGCGCGCTGTCTGTTCGGGATCCAGCGAGAAGGAGAACACGTCGAAGTTGGCGGCCATGCGCTCACGGCTCAGGGTCTTGGGGAAGACGACGTGCCCGCGATCCAGTGCCCAGCGCAGCGCGACCTGCGTCGGTCCCACGCTGATGCGTGCGCCGATCTCGAGGAGCGTCGGGTCGCTGACGGCGCGTCCGCGCGCGAGGGGGGACCAGGCTTCGAACACCATGCCGAGCCCCTGGGCGTAGGCGCGCAGGTCGGTGTTGGGGAAGAAGGGGTGGGACTCGACTTGGAGGACGTGCGGGACGACCGTCGCGACCGCCCGGACTGCCTCGACGTGCTCGCGTTCGTAGTTTGACAGGCCGATCGCGCCCGCGGCGCCTGCGTTGAACGCGTCCTCGAGGGCGGGCCATGGCAGGGCGACGTCACCCCCGTAGAGGGTGGGCAGCGGCCAGTGCACCAGGAGGAGGTCGACGTAATCGGTGCGCAGGTCCTCGAGGGAGCGTTGGATGGATGCGGCGGCTCGCTCGGGCTCGTGGTTGGAGTTGTCGACCTTCGTCGTGACGAACAGGTCCTCGCGCGCGATTCCCGAGGCCTCGAGCGCCGCCCCGACCTCGGCCTCGTTGCCGTACATCTGAGCGGTGTCGATGTGACGGTACCCGACCTCGAGGGCGCGGCTCACCGCGTCGTACGTGTCCTCGGGCGTGACCTTGTAGGTGCCGAAACCGAGAACGGGGATGGGCGATCCCATCGGGAGCATAAAGGTCGGAATCGGGGACGAGGCCGGGGCGTTCTCGGCGGGAAGCGGGGTGTTCATCGGTGAATCCTCCTAGTCGTTCCCAGTGTAGCCTCCCGCACGCGACGAAGGTGCGCGGTACTAGCCCCGGCGGGATGTCGCCGCGTCACCTTCTTCGTTGGCCCGCACTGCGCCGCTATCGCCGGGGACGCGCTGGGGTGATATCGAGGATGTTCTGTCCGAGTCGCCCAACTCTTGAACGACAGATCTCACAGTCTGAGAATGTCGGGAGACAAATTATTTCCGTCCTGTTGGTCAGTCGGCACGGTTGCAGCGTTTTTCCCGGTCTTAGACGCTGGTGCTCCTCTCTTTTGAGGGATCTGATCATCTGAGCGCAGAGGTGGTGAAATGCCGCTGAAAAACCCGTGAATGACGTCTGTCATGTGGTTGGCACTTAAATTGGTATTTCGGTCAATATCTGTGATATAGCGCGAAAATTCAGGGAGTCCTGTCTAAACAGATGGTAGGTTTTTTGTTAGGTAACCCACCGCGAATTCCTCGCTCCATGAGTAAAAATCGCGTACGATAGATACTGTTTAACCACGATCGTCTACACGTCCAGACAATGAACGGAGAGTTATGTCGGTTCGCAATGCCCTGCTGGCGCTTGTTGCGCAGCAGCCCGCCGGTGTCTACCGCCTGAAGCAGATGTTCGAGGAACAGACGTGCGGAGCGTGGCCGCTGAATATCGGCCAGGTCTACCAGACGATGCAGCGCCTTGAGCGTGATGGCCAGGTTGTGTCTCACGCCGAGAGCAACGCGGGTCGTGATTCCGAGGTCTTTGAGCTGACTGAGGCCGGTCGTGACGTCCTCAACGCCTGGTGGTCTACCTCCGTTCCCCGTGAACACCCCGAACGTGATGAGCTCGTCATGAAGCTCGCCGTGGCCGCTGCCGATCCTACGGTCGACGTCGAGGCCATGATTCAGACTCAGCGTCGCTCGACCCTGGGCTCCCTGCGTGAGGTCACCCGCCTGAAGGCTTCGGCCGACGAGGGTGAGCTCGCGTGGAAGCTCATCTTGGAGCGTCACATCTTCGACCTCGAGGCCGAGCTCAACTGGCTCGATCACATCGAGTCCGGTGCTGTTTCCGAGGCCGCACGTCGCGCCGCCTTTGCCGCTGCGAAGGGCCGCTCGATGAACTGGGCTCAGGCAGAAGCCGGTATTTCGGAGCGTGCCGGGGTGCGATGAGCCAGCCTGTGCAGCTACCGATCAGGATGGCGGGTGTCGGACATGAGTTCGGCACCGACGGCGTCCGAGTGAGAGCGCTCGACGGGATCGACCTTGAGGTCGCCCCCGGCGAGCTTCTCGCTGTTATGGGCCCCTCTGGATCCGGCAAGTCGACCCTGCTGTCGATCGCTGGCGGACTGGAGCGTCCGACGCACGGAAGTGTCTTCATTAACGGCGTCGACATGGCCACGATGGATGCGGCTCACCGTGCTGAGGTGCGTCGCCGTTCCATCGGTTACGTCTTCCAGGACTACAACCTGATCCCGTCCCTATCGGCCCTCGAAAACGTTGAGATGCCGCTGCAGCTGGATGGGGTCAGCCCGTCGAAGGTACGCGAGGCCGCCATGGCTGCCCTCGAAGAGGTCGGCGTCGCCGAGCTCGCTGATCGATTCCCCGAGAGTCTCTCGGGTGGTCAGCGTCAGCGCATTGTGATCGCCCGAGGCCTCGTGGGTAACCGCTCGGTCATTCTTGCGGATGAGCCGACGGGTGCGCTCGACTCGCACACGAGCGACCAGATCATGTTGGTGTTGCGTGACCTCATTGATGCGGGCGCAGCCGGTATCCTCGTTACTCATGAGGCCCGAATGGCCGCATGGGCGGACCGCACAGTCTTCCTCCGCGACGGTCGTATCGTCGACCGCTCGCACGGAGACTCGCTGAGGGATCTGCTGGCTGACACCGCACCAAGGATCTGATGAGTCGACTCAACACACGAATGAGGCGATGGGGAGTAGTACTCCGCATCGCCTCTCGTGATGCGCGCCAAAGCCTGGGGCGCACGCTGACCGCGGTTTTTCTCATCTCGCTGCCGATCATCATCGCGATCGGTGCGATCACCTTCTGGGACGTCACGACGTCCCAGCGCTACCATGCCGCGGCGTGGCTTGGCCACCGTTCCGACGTTCAGGCGGTCACCCTGCATCGCTCGTCGACAGCTATCGAGCAAGACATCACCGCCGACGTCCTATCGAAGACGGCCTCTGACGAGGAAGTCGCGGTTACCCCCAGCACCCTCACCAACTGGGTGCCGACGGGGGACCAGTTGATCGCCGTCGATGCCCTCTACCAGCTCCACCTCGCGACGCAGGACGGAATAGGCTACACGGTTGACTCAGGTACCCAGACGGCCACGCTGGATGCCCCGCGCGTGAACGCTGACGGTAGAATCGGTACCCTTGCCGCCAATCACGCCGTCATCTCCGACGATGTCGCTCGGGCGCTCAAGGCCGAGGTGGGCGACATGCTCTCCCTGTCGCTGACGGTTGCCAAGGACCGCACCACTCAGGCGCGCACGGGAAGCGTCGTCATCGACGAGATTATTTCCGGCACGAACCGGGCGATCATCGGTGACGGCACGCTCGAGATCGATCGTCTCGCGGTGGCGGGGCGCACTCAGACTGCCTGGTACGTGACCGGCCCGACTCCGGTGACCTGGGGCGACGTCCGCCAGATCAACCAGTCGGGATTCTCCGTCGTCTCGCGACAGGTCCTCGCTGACCCGCCGGATGCCTCGGCGCTTCCCTCCCAGATTGCTCAGTACGAGGAGCCTCAAAACACTCGGGGCGCCAACCCTTGGCAGTACCTCCTTCTCGTCGCGGGCATCCTCCTCATCCTCACCGAGATGATTCTGCTCATCTCACCGCTGTACACCGTCGCCCAGCGATCAGTCATGCGCACGGCAGCCATGATTGTAGCCAACGGCGGTGACCAGTCTGACGGTCGTCGCCTGACGATCGCTCACGGTCTCGTTATCGGCCTGTATTCGGGGCTAGTCTCCGCCGTGCTATCCGCGTGCGGCATGGTGGGCATCGGCATCTGGTCTGGCCTCGGCATCGGTATCGTGCCGTGGTGGCCGCTGGCCCTGTCGGTGCTCCTGCCGATCCTGCTATCCCTCATGGCGTCGGTGTCGCCGGCGCACACCTCGTCGCACATCAACACGTCAGCGGTCATCGGCGGGCGCGTGTGGGAGCCCTCCCGCCTCGTGCGTCGTCGCATGATCTACCCCCTCGCGCTGGTGGCCGGACTCCCTCTGCTGGGTATCGCCGCCTGGCGCGGATGGGTACTCGCCCTCGTCGTTGGTGTTGGTCTGCTCGAGGCCGGCCTCATCGGGTCGATCCCCTACATCTTCACCCGTTGGCGTGTCCCCAATCGTCGCGCGTCGATGAGCATGCGCCTGGCGCTGCGTGACGCCGTGCGTAACGGCCACCGCACGTTCCCCGCCATGGCCTCGATCCTGACGACCGTGTTTGTGGCTTGCGGCCTGCTCATCACTCTGTCCTCGTCGAACGAGGCTGGCTGGAACTCGCGCCCGCACGCGGGACAGCGCGGGCAGGTCTTCCTCTCGACGGTCGATAAGACCGACTCGGTGACGCGCACCCGCAACTTGCTCCAATCGGCCGAGCAGGTCGTCGACACGGAGCGCACGGTCACCTCCAGCGCCATCATGAACGGCATGGCGTGGAACAGCGGCCCGGGCGGTCCGGAGACCATGGTCGAGGCCGTCCACCCCACCGACAAGTCGACGCTCACGATGCGCGACGACATGGGAACGATGGCGGAGATCGACGTCGCTTACATCGTCGATGACGGCACCTACCTGCGTGAGGCCGGATACCTCAACGAGGACGACATGGTCCGTGCGATCGCTACTCTGAACGCCGGTGGCGTCCTCGTGCCTGATCCGACGCTGATAAACGGTGCCGGCCAGGCCGACCTGAGAAGCCTCGATATGTCGGCGATTGCTGCCGCTAAGGCCGCCGGTGCTTCCGACGACGACCTGCCGGACGCCCTCGTACACAGGACGATGACCTTCCCGGCCTCGCCTCTCACGCGTGTCAACGTCATGGTGTTGTCCCCGCAGGCCTCCGATGCCCTCGGCCTGCGTGCCGTTCCGCTCGGTGAGCTCCTCACCGTCGAGAAGCCGGTGAACTCGGTGGACGCCCCCTCCTTCCAGACGACGATTGCACGTCAGGTCCCTGGCGCCTCGGCGCAGGTGATCACCCCGACGATGCGATCGCTGGTCCTGCCCTACGTTGCCGCGCTGATTGCCGTCGTCGCGGCCGCGGCGACGGTTGCCCTCGTGGTGGCACTGTCCTCCTCGGATATGCGCCCGGACCTCGACACCCTCGATGCGATCGGCGCCGCCCCCGCGATGCGCCGCCACGTCACGACCTGGCAGGGCGTGGTGCTCGCGCTCAACGCGATTCCGACGGCTGTGCTCTCCGGTCTCGTCGTGGGCGTGCTCGCCGTCATTACCTTCGCGAATTCGGGGATCTTCCCGACGCTGACGACGACGCTGCGCCCCGTCGTTCCCTGGGGAGCCCTGCTGGGAATGATGATCGGCATGCCGATCCTGTGCGCTCTCGTCGCGATCATCCTGACGCCCCGCCACCAGAAGCGCATCCGTCGCATCAACTAGGCGCTCGCGATGAGTGAGACCCCTGAAGACGTCGTCATCCCCGCGGGTGCCCTTGCCTCGTCGGCCGTGCGCGTCGATACGTGGCTGTGGGCGACCCGCCAGCTCAAGTCACGGTCGCAGGCGACGGCTGCCGTGCGCGCCGGGCATGTGCGTGTCAATGGCGAGTCCGTCAAGGCTGCCTACAAGGTGCGCGTCGGCGACGAGGTACGCCTGCGCATCGAGGGCTTCGACCGGATCCTGGGGGTCACCCTGCTGCTGAACAAGCGGGTATCCTACCCGCAGGCGCGCACCGCCTACGACGATCGCACGCCCGAGCGTCCGCGCGTGCACATCCCCGTGGCTATACGCGAGAAGGGGAGTGGGCGCCCCACGAAGAAAGAGCGCCGCGAGCTGGACAGGCTGCGCGGATACGACTCGAACGCACACTACTAACCGCCTGAGCGCGGCCGTGATGGGTGCACACTGCGACTTGTGCCGCACGCCCGTTGGATGTACATACACGTGGTCCCGCCGCCCGGAGAGGGCGACGGGACCAGTGCGTCAGATCAGAATGCCTGGCTCACGCGTGCGGGAAGTACTTCGTGGCCTCGACCTTGTAGTAGGAGCCCCAGCTCGTGTCGTAGGGAATGGTGAACTCGACGGTCACCTTCTCGCCGTTTGTCATCGTCGCGGTCGCGACGTCGTCGACCACGTGATCGGGGGTGCCGAGGACAAACTGCGAATTGTTAATCCAGATCTGCAGAGTCACGTCGGTCGTCGGGAAGGCCTCGAGCTTGGTCTTTATCGTGTCGCTGGCGGGGGAGACGTCCACGGAGCAGTGCAGTGTGGTCTGAGCGCCGTCCAGCGTACAGGTGGCATCCGCCGTGAACGCGTCCTCGGCGCTCTGGGACTTCAGCAGCTTGACGGTCTGCACGCGGTCCTTGCACGTCTTATCGACGGCATCCTTAGCGGCCGAGGACATGCTGTCGTACTTAGAGGAGAGCTCGTCGATCTTGTCGACGTTGTCCGGGGTCACCTGCTCACACCACGCCGGGGCGGCGAGGGCAGCTGTCTGTTCCTTGACCGTCTGGATCTCATCCTGCATGTCCTGCTGTGCCTTCGTCTTCTGGACGGCGAGGGTGAACAGGGTGGTTGTCGCGATGACGAGGACGAGGAGGATGATGAGAGCGATGCGGTTGTACATCGACAGCCCCTTGCTCTTCGGGGCCTTGGTCGCGACCGTCACGGGAGCCGGGATCGGCGCCTCGGGTGCGGCGGGGACGTTGTTGTAGCTCACTTGGCGGCCTCCTGCGCTTCCTGAAGCTCCTGCTGAACGGTGCTGAGCTCTTCCTGGGTCTCGGTCAGGTCCTTGCTCTTCATGGAGTAGATGCCGGCACCCATGAGGGTCGTGATGGCGAAAAGGACGACGAGGACCGACGAAATAACGGCGATCGTGATCTGGCCGCCCGTCGCGCGCGGGCGCGGGGCAGTCAGCGGAGTGAACGTCGGCATGGCCCCCGCGACCGCAGGGTTCGGCATGGGCGGCACATGACCGGCGGGGTTCGGCATGGCCCCCGCGACCGCAGGGTTCGGCATGGGCGGCACATGACCAGCGGGGGGAATGGGGGCGGCAGCCGCTTCTTCAGGCAGTCCGGGGG
>CABKMD010000051.1 GCA_902373435.1 uncultured Actinomyces sp. | reverse complement strand
ACACTGAGATACTGGTCCAGCAGCACCCCAAAAGAACGATCCCAATTGACGCCGCCGTTGTCGTAGACCTCGTAGCCGACCCCGCCCGGCGATGCGAATGACCTCGCCCTGCAGCGTCTGACACTGGCCACTGTCGGGCACGAGAAGATCCCATAATTCCCCGTGCTGGCGCCGAGCAGGCACGGACGGATCCAGCTCCAGCCGCTCCCCCACAACAGGCGCAGGCTTCGCCTTGCGCTGCTCCACCCCAAACAGGGCGCACAGCTCCGACAAAGCAGCCGAGGCCTCGTCGAATGCCGTTTGAGACACCGTCTCCAGGAGCCCGTGCGTGATGAAAGTGCAGCGCATCCGGTCCATCGACCGCAGTGCGGTCGACACACCCTCGCCGACGGGTGCCCCAACGGACAGAAGCAACCGAATCACCGCGAGCGCGCGTAGTGTGTCCAGGAAGTTGTGCCATGACACTACGTTCTCAACGAGCGTCGCCTTGCCATAGACTCGCGAATCGGCGGTCACCAGCGGGTCCGCGCCCCACGACATCATCCGCGACACGTCGGCAACGGGAAAACGCTCGACGACGCCAAACAACGCCGTCTGGTCGGAGGTATCGCGCGCATTGATGTCGCCTCCGCGAGCGATCAGCAACGGGATCTGGTCGAGGCATCGCGCCCAAACACGCGCGTGGATCGGGGTACGTTCGTACCGATCACGTGAGTTGATGTCCTCGCCCCGCGCGAGCAGGAAGTCGGTGATCTCCTCGGAGGCCGGGAAATGCATGAGCCGCGACCCATAGGCGGAGCCCCGCAGGTACGCGCCGACCTCGCAGCGCTCGACCGCGAGCGCCACGGCCTCGACGTCGCCGGATGCGATGATCTGCTCGATGTCCGCGGGCAGGGTCTTGCGCAGCCTCACAGCCACCACTCCTGTCTGAGTCCCTGGGGCCAGTCTAGCCCGAGGGCCGCCTATTCCTCGCCCGCCCCCAGGCTGCCATTGCGTGCCCGCTCGCTGAAGATGCGTTCGGTGAGCGTCCGCTCGACGACCTGGGGCAGACGGGCAGGAGTGTTGCGGTGGCGGCGCATCGTCAGTGTGAGGCGCAGGCGAGTGAGCAGCGAAACGCACGCATACGCCGGCCAACGCATCGCCACGTACTGCACGGCGTCGGCAACCTCGAGACGCCGCGTCGAGTTGCCGACGCGCACCCACAGCTCGGCCTCGCCCTTACCCTTGGGGCCCTTCAGGTACACGGGGCGCGTGGACGGCGGGATCGTCACCCGACACACCTCCTGGCGCTCGTATCCCTCCTGGGGGTCCGAGGCCTCGGCGAAGTCGAGGAGGGGCAGCGCGGCCGCATTGGTCCCCAGGCGCTGGCCCCACAGGTCGCCGATCCACAGCTCGAAGCGGTCAGCGTCCGGGGTCTTCAGGGTCGCGTAGTCGGGACCCAGCCCGATGAGCCGGCCGTCGTCGTCCACGCCGATGAGCAGGGTGCCGCCGCCGGAGTTCATGAACGCGGCGACCGTCTTCGCGATGACGGTTTCCATGGCATCGTCGCGCTTGCCGGCGCGCATGTTCCAGCGGGCGCTCGACTTGAATTCGAGGGAGCCGGATTCGCCGCGCTTGGCGACATCGGCGATGGGTTCGAGGCCGGGGCGCGGATGCAGGTAGGCGACGATCAGGGAGACGATGACGACCACGACGATGGCCACCCCAGCGGCCACCCCGATCATCGCGGGACGCCACATGTCGGAGGTCGAGAAGAACCAGCCAGCGACCAGCAGGCCGCCCCACAGGCCACCCAGGCCGGTGAGCGTGGCCGAGGCCGTGGACATCGTCATGCGCGAGGCCAGGAGGCAGCGCACGACCATGCCAATCACCCAAGCCAGAACAAGAAGCACGACCTGAATGCCGATCCAGCGCAGCAGGTCAGGGTTCTGGGGTGTGGCCCCGAAGCGGGGTCCATCGGCGGTCATTGGCGCTCCTCACAGCCAAGACGGCGGCGGGATCGGGTGCAATCACCCTATCCCACCGCCGACTATCGGTCAGCTCGTGACGCTCTCAGCGCAAGGACGTGTGCTTCTCGATCGAGCGAGAGGCCCACAGGCCCATGGCCAGCGCGAACAGAGGCACGAGGATGTAGGAACCCAGACCAATCACGTCTGGCTGCGCGTCCGTGCCCATCGTCGCCTGGAACGAGGTCCACATGATCTCGGTGCTGAAGTGTCCATCAGTCGTGATGGACAGCGGGACGAAGAACGTGCCAACCGTGGTAAGCACCTGGTTGACGATGTACACCAGCACGAAACCGATGATGGGGGCACCGAATCCGAGGTGGCTGAAACGTCCCTGGGCGCCGATCGACATGACGGCGCAGCCCAGCACGCCCCACGACATCGCAAGGATGAGCTGCGCGGCAATCATGAGGACCAGGGTGGAGGTCGGTATTCCGGCCACGAGCGAACGAGGCCCGGCTGTGTACTCGGCGAGGCTCATGCCCTCGCTCCACGCGGCCGCCGAAGCGACGGCGACAATTCCACCAACTGCCAGGACGAGAGCCAGGAGGCACTCGATCACCATCCGAGTGTTCTTCGCCCAGAAAATGACCTTTCCAGAGACCGGCAGGCTCATCGTGAAGTATCCGCGCTGCCCGTACAGGGTCTTCCAGTAGTCGGCCATCGCCGCGATAGCACAGGCAAGCGGCGTGAGCGCACACAGTGCGTAGGCAAGCACAGCGGTGGAGCCGCTGATCCCGGGCAGCCCCAGTGCGACGATTCCCGACGCGATGGCAATAGTGACGATGAACGCCCCGAAGGAGCGCGCGTCCGTGCCGTAGCGCGAGCGGATCTCGTAGGCAAGCAGCTTGGTGAACATCAGCGGTACTCCTTCCGGAAGATGGCGTCGAGGGAATCGCCGTGGGCGGCCCGCAGGTCGTCGGCGTCGCCGCGCAGGAAGACCTGCCCGTCCTTCATGAAGAGCGCGTAGTCGACGAAGTGTTCGATGTCGGAGATGAGGTGGGTGGACATGATGAGCAGCGAGGCGGGGTCGAACTCGCGCAGGATGCCGTCGAGGATGACGTCGCGCGTGGCGGGGTCGACGCCGCTGATGGGTTCGTCGAGCAGGTACACGCGGGCGCGCCTGGACATGACGAGGCTGATCTGGAGCTTCTCCCCCATGCCCTTGCTCATGTCGCCGAGGCGGCGGTCGGTGGGCAGTCCGAAGAAGTCGACCGTGGAGGCTGCCTTGTCGGCGTCGAAGTCAGCGAAGAACGTGGAGTAGATGCGGATCGCGTCCGCAGCCGTCCAGTCGGTGTTGAGATAGTCCTTGTCGGGCAGGTAGGAGACGATCTCCTTGGTGGCGACGCCGGGCGCATGCCCGTCGATGGTCACGGTGCCCTCATAGTCGGAGAGGACTCCGGCGAGGATCTTGAGCAGCGTGGTCTTGCCGCAGCCATTGGGGCCCATGAGGCCGACGATGTGGCCAGACTCGAGGCTCAGGTTGTAGTCGCGTAGGGCTGGGGTCGAGCGGTAGCTCTTCGTCAGGCCGGTGACCTCGACGAGGCCGGTGCCAGCCGTGCTCGCGCCTGTGGGTTGGGTGGTCATGAGAGTAGTTCCTCCTGGTTTACAGGTCCGCATTCCAGCGTTCATCGACGAGGCCGTGGGCACCTTCCACATCGACGCCGAGGGCTCGGCAGGCGCGGATGAAGGCGTCGGCCGCAGCGCGTGCATCCTCCTGGCGGAGGGTATGCAGTGCAGAGTCGTCGGTGGCGACGAATCGTCCGGCCGTCCGTTTGGAGACGGTGAGGCCTTCGTCGTCGAGGGCGACGAGGGCTCGCTGGACGGTGTTGGGGTTAGTGCCGGCCTGGATGGCGAGGTCGCGGACGGAGGGGATCTTTTGACCGGGCTTCCACGTGCCGTCGGTGATACGGGCGCGGAAGGCGTCGGCCAGCTGGATCCAGATGGGGCGGGTGTCATCGATGCGCATCGATACATCCCTCCTGCCTTGCTGTATTAATACACTAATACAATGACACAGATGCACAACTGTGTCAACCCACTAATACAGTTGGCTCACAGAGCGATACAACGACACTCTTCCAGACAACAAGAGAGGCCCGGAACCGTGCGGTTCCGGGCCTCCCCTACGCGATTGCGTCAGTCGATCGGCTCACCCTCGATATGCCAGACCTCGCGAGCATAGTCGGAGATCGTGCGGTCCGAAGAGAAAAGGCCGGAGCGGGAGATGTTCGCCCACACGCGGCAGTTCCAGGCCTTCTGGTCGCGGTAATCGGCGGCCATGCGATCCTTGGTCTCGCGGTACGCGGCGAAGTCGCCCAAAACGTAGTACACGTCGGCCGGATCGTAGCCGCCCTCGAGGATCGAGTGGCGGATGTCGTGGAACCAGCCGGAGTTGGAGTCGTCGAGCGTGCCGTCGGTCAGGGCGTCGATGACGCGCTTGAGGCCAGGGACGTTCTCATAGTGCCAACGGGGGTCGTAGTGGCGACGCAGCTCGGGCAGTTCATCGTCGGTCGCGCCGAAGATGTAGGCGTTCTCGTCGCCCACGGCATCGAGAATCTCGACGTTCGCGCCGTCGAGGGTGCCCAGGGTGAGGGCGCCGTTCATCATGAACTTCATGTTGGACGTGCCCGAGGCCTCCTTGCCGGCCATCGAGATCTGCTCGGAGACGTCGGCGGCGGGGATGATGTGCTCGGCGGGCGAGACATTGTAGTTGTGGACGAAGACGACCTTGATACGGCCGTTGATATCCTCGTCGTTGTTCACCAGCTCCGCGATGGTGTTGATGAGCTTGATGATGGCCTTGGCACGGATGTAGCCGGGGGCGGCCTTCGCACCAAAGATGAACACGCGGTTGGGGGTGTCCAGCGTCGGGTCATCCTTCATGCGGAAGTACAGGTCCAGGACATAGAAGGCATTGAGCAGCTGACGCTTGTACTCGTGCAGACGCTTGATCTGAACGTCGAAGATCGAGTCGGGGTCGATCTCGACGCCCTCGCGCTCCTCGACCCAGGCGGCGAAGTCGACCTTGTTGGCGTGCTTGATCTCGGCCAGGCGCTCGAGGACCTCGTCGGTGCCGGCCTCGGTGAACTTGGACAGCTCGGTGAGGTCACGGACCCACGCGTCGGAGCCGGTGACCTCGTCAAGGAGGGCGGCCAGGCGGGGGTTGCACTGCTTGAGCCAGCGGCGCGGGGTCACGCCGTTGGTCTTGTTGTTGAAGCGCTCAGGCCAGATGGCGTACCACTCCTTGAGGGTGTCACGCTTGATGATCTCCGTATGGAGGGCAGCGACGCCGTTGATGGAGTAGGACGCGTAGCAGGCGATCCAGGCCATGCGCACAGTGTTGCCGGCGACGGGGGCCATGTAGTCGATCGTGCCCTGGTCGAGGCCGCGCTCGGCCATGTCGATGCGGAAGCGACGGTCGATCTCGCGGACGATCTCGGCGATGCGCGGGAACAGGCGGTCGAAGATGTGGATGTCCCAGGTCTCGAGGGCCTCAGCCAGAACCGTGTGGTTCGTGTACGCGAAGGACTTGGAGACGACCGTCCAGGCCTCTTCCCAGCCGAGGCCATGCTCATCCATGAGGATGCGCATGAGCTCGGGGATGGCGAGCACCGGGTGGGTGTCGTTGAGCTGGACGGCGTTGTACTCAGCGAAGCCGTTGAGGTCAGTGCCGTGGTGACGCACGTAGTTGGCGACGATTTCCTGCAGGGAGGCGGAGCAGAAGAAGTACTGCTGACGCACGCGCAGGACCTTGCCCTCGAACGTGGTGTCATTGGGGTACAGGACGCGGGAGATGTCCATGGTGCGCTCACGGTCGACGATGGCGTCAGTGAAGCGCTGGGAGTTGAAGGCGTCGTAGTCGAATTCCTCGATAGGCTCAGCCTTCCACAGGCGCAGGGTGCCCACGTTCTTGGTGCCATAGCCGGTGATCGCAATGTCGTAGGGGACGGCGCGCACGGTCAGGTCGGCGTAGGAGACGATGCGGGAGCGCTCTTCGCGGCGGGTAACGAAGGGGTAGCCCTCTTCCATCCACGGGTCCGGGTGCTCGGTCTGGAAGCCGTTGTCGAAGAGCTGCTTGAAGAGGCCGTAGCGGTACAGGATGCCGTAGCCGCGCACGGGCAGGTCGAGGGTGGCGCAGGAGTCCAGGAAGCAGGCGGCAAGGCGGCCGAGGCCACCGTTACCGAGGGCGGCGTCCGGCTCCTCTTCGAGGACCTGGCCGAGGTCGAGGCCGTAGGCGGCGAGGGCTTCGCGAGCCTTCTCGACGAGGCCGAGGTTCGACAGGTTGTTGAGCAGGGCTCGGCCCATGAGGAACTCGGCGGAGAAGTAGTGTTCCTGACGGCCCTTGGCGTAACGCTCCGTGGTGGCGGCCCAGTTATCGGCGATCTGATCGACGATTGCGGCGGAGAGTCCCTGCCACACTTCCATCAGGGTCGAATCTTCAACGGGGCGTCCAGAGGTCGCGCGCACATGAGAGGGCAGCGACTGCGTCAGATCCAGCGTCATACGATTTCCTTTTGTGTAACTGCGCCATGCCCGCCACAGGTGCGAGCGCCCCGGGTCGGAGCTGGCTTCACCTCTAGAGGGTAGCGAGAACGCGGCCCAATTCCCTGCTCTGACACAGCACTGGGAGAAACCCCACCCCCGGCCACGTGACGGAATACACCTGTCAACTTCGACCCATGACCAAAGGCCCAGATTGGCGCGCTTTTGCAGTGATCATACGAACGGCACCTGCATGAAGACTAAACGGTCTGACGCGCACACTTGCCACAAACGCCAGACGTGATCAGCATTCATGGACTAAGGTTCTGACGTAACCAATGGTGATCGGCCTAATAAGGACCCCACGGTCAGAATTCTTGGGAAAAACCCCTTCAACACGAGGAATACGATGACGCTGACGCAAAGGCTGACCATCGCAACGGTTCTGAGCGCCACGCTCGCCACCGCCCTGATCGCGGGCCCAGCCATGGCCGCACCCTCCGACGAGAACCAGCCCACGGGCCCCGGCACCGCCAACGGCGACAAGTCCACCGCGTGCCGCGCCAACTGGACGGCCGCCGCGATCCTCGACACGGACATCCTGGCCCACCACCCCGAGCTGGTGAACCCCACCGACATCACCCGCAACACCGACGGCTCCGTCAATAAGATCGCCACCGGTTCAACCAACGGCTTCACCTCGAAGATCTCGACCAATTTCAACACCGAGACCTACAAGGCTCCGGGCATGTTCGAGGCCAACCACTGGATCGCCGGTTCCACGCAGAACTGGCGTTTCCCCGTGGCCACGAAGAACAAGCTGGCCGCCGGCACGACGATCACCGTCGACCTGCCGGACGACATGACCAACACCAACTTCATCGGCAAGATCGAGACCCGCGCGGGCCTCAACGCATACATGCAGTCATGGGGCCCTCGTGTGGCCGAGTACACGTGGAATGACGGTGACTTCACACCCACCCTGACCGACGCCGCGAAGAACATCTGGACGATCACGCTGAACAAGGGCCTCGACACCAACACCGGCACGGTCTTCCAGTTCACAGGCACCTTCCCCAAGGGCGCCGAGTCCTCGACCGCGTCCGCCAACCTGGTCGGCGCCCAGTACCCGGCCAACGGCCAGGTGTGCGGCGACCTGCCCACGCCGGGGACCCCCGAGCTCACCCCGTGCCAGGCCACGACCGTGGACCGCACCGTGTGGAGCCCCTACTCGCGTGACATCAACGAGCGTTCTAAGTACGCCGGCTCCTGGGGTTCTGAGCAGCCCAAGTGGGGCGAGGCCAACGCTGACGGCTGGTTCGTCGCCACCGGTATCGACCCGAAGGTCGGCGACTCGCGCACCGTGCGCCTGTACGGCACCACCCACAAGGACCTCACCAACGCGACGCTGACGATCAAGGCAGTCCAGGGCCTCAAATTCGACGCCTCCACGATCAACACGATCTCCAACCCCGGCGCCGGCGCGCTCAAGGATAACGGCTTTACGAACGCCGTCGAAGGCCTGGGCGAGATCAAGGTCAGCGAGGACGGTAAGACCCTCACCGTCACGATCAAGCACATGCCGGCCAACTCCGGCTTCTCCTTCAACATCAACGGCACCCTGACCGGCGAGACCCTCGAGGGCTCCCCGATCCTGGCCCCGATCGTCCTGCACAACTGGCTGACCGGTACGGACAGCGAGTGCACGGTCCCCACCGAGGAGCCGACCACACCCGCGCCGTCGGATTCCCCGACACCCGAGCCGACGACCCCCACTCCTGTCCCGTCCGCGACCCCGAGTGGCAACCTTGCTCGCACGGGCACTGACACCCCGATGCTGGCCGGTGCGGCCATCGTGGCGGCACTGGCAGGCCTGGGATCTCTGGCTCTGCGCCGTCGCCAGCACTGACGGATGGTCCCCCGCAGGGCGCGTCCCTGCGGGGGCACCTCCGCAGGGACGCATAACAGGAAAGTGGCACCTCTCTTGATGAGTGGTGCTACTTCCCATCACCGGTTCATCATGAGGGCTCAATTCATGGTGACTTTCGGTAATTCTATTGTGCCTGTGATGCACGCTTCATTTCAAGGCAAAACGATAATTTTTCGCTGCAATTCCACGGTTTTCAACTGCACGTTCGTGCACAAACGAGGGATGATCAGCGCAAACTAAATAAAACGCGGGCCCGCTCGTATCGAACGGACCAGCCGTTGTTATGATCGTCAGCGCCGGAGTTGTCGTCCGAGCCTGTATTGTCGTCGACCGGGGTCGAGGACTGCTCGTTGACGGGGGCCTCGATCGACTCCTCAACGGCGGAAAAGACCGGGTCAGGTCAGCTTGGCGGTCTCGATAAACTGGAAGATTCCCTCCATGATGAGCTGCGTCGCAATGGCCGCCAGCAGCAGGCCGGAGATCTTTGTCAGCAGCATGATACCGCCGGTGCCGAGCATCCTGGACAGCATCAGCGAGAAACGCATCGTCACCCACATGACAATGTGTGCGAGAACGACGGCGACGATGACAGCGACCCACGATCCCACGTTCGTGCCCGCCTGTCCGACGGCCACCATGACGGCGACGATCGAGCCGGGTCCAGCGAGCAGCGGCGTGCCCAGCGGGACAAGCGCGACGTTGACCCCCTCATCCCCCGTGTCCGGAGAGGACGAGTCCGTGCCCATGAGGAGTTCCATGGCGACGAGGAAGAGTAGGACGCCTCCGGAGAGCTGAAGGGCCTCCATCGAGATATGCAGGAGGCGCAGAATCTGCCCGCCCAGGATCGCGAACGTCAGGATGACACCGAAGGACACGGAAGTCGCCTGGATGGCGGCGTGGCGTTGCTTGTGCTGGGAGTAACGGGCGGTGAGGCCCAGGAAGACGGGCACGGTCCCGATGGGGTCCATGATGACCGTCAGCGTCGCGAAGGCGGTCGCAAACAGTGTGACGTCGAAGAGGCTCACGGCTGGACCACCTCGATAGCGCCCTGCGCGATGACCTCGGCGATCACCCGCGGATCCGTCGTGTTCTCGCCGATGCGGTTCGGCTTGCCCGTCCCGTGGTAGTCGGAGGAGCCGAACACCGCCAGGCCCATCTCGCGGGCCATGCGCTCAACGTCGGCGCGATCCTCGGAGGCGTGGTCGCGGTGGTCGCGCTCGATGCCGAAGAGGCCGGCCGCCGCCATGTCTGCAATGACGGCCTCGGGCAGCAGACGCTGGCGCTTGCGAGCGCGAGGGTGCGCCAGGACCGGCACTCCCCCGGCCTCGCGCACGCAGCGCACGGCCTCGACCGGGTCGGGCGCCCAGTGGTGCACGTAGTAGGGGCCCGACGGATGCAGGGCCTTGGCGAAGGCGGCGCTGCGGTCCGGGAATGCGCCGGCAGCGACGAGCGCGTCGGCAATGTGCGGGCGCCCCACGGGGCCACCCTCGGGCGCGAAGGCGGCCACGTCCTCCCACGTAATCGGGTAGTCAGCCGACAGGTTCTCGACCATGCGCACGGCGCGCGTCTCACGATCCTCGCGCGTGCATCGGAAATTATCGACGAGGTCGGGGCTGGTCGGGTCGAAGAGGTAGGCCAGCAGGTGCACGGTGATCCCCGAGGAGGAGCACGACATCTCGGCGCCCCGGATGAGGCTGACGCGGGTGTCCGCAACGGCGGCCGCGGCGTCATCCCATCCGGCGGTCGTATCATGGTCCGTCAGCGCGATAGCATCCAGCCCGGCCTGAGCGGCAATAGCCAGGAGCTGCGCGGGCGTATCCGTCCCGTCTGAATACGCGCTATGAGTATGGGGGTCAATTCGCTTCACCATTTGAGACTACCCCATTAATCCCATCACACAACCGCTCGGGCGAACACCGCCACGAGCACCAGGAGGCCTCACAACAACCCTATTTTCGCTTGGTCTTGACCGTATTTTCTGCACGTTCTCCCGTCTCGACACGACACTATTGGTCAACCTCTCACCTGCAGCGATGAGCTGTCGACTGTAGGAAACTGGTATCACACAGCCATTTGGCCTCCCTCAACACCGATTGGAGTACATGCGTGTCTGACAAGGATCAGACCCAGGTGTCCACCGCGACTGACGCGGGAGACGCCGGGTACAACAAGGCCCTGAAAAACCGCCACATACAGATGATCGCCATCGGCGGCTCGATCGGCACCGGCCTGTTCCTGGGCGCCGGTGGGCGTCTGGCCCAGGGCGGCCCCGCACTGGCCTTCGCCTACGCGGTGTGTGGCGTCTTCGCGTTCCTGATGGTCCGCGCCCTCGGCGAGCTGGCGGTGCGCCGTCCTTCCTCGGGCGCGTTCGTGTCCTACGCCCGCGAGTTCCTGGGCGAAAAGGGTGCGTTCGTCACCGGCTGGTTCTTCTTCCTGGACTGGGCAGTCACCGTCATGGCCGACATCACCGCCGTGGCGCTCTACATGCACTACTGGAACATGTTCAAGGTGGTCCCTCAGTGGATTATCGCCCTCGTCGCACTGGGCCTCGTGTTCGTCCTGAACATGCTGAGCGTCAAGGCCTTCGGCGAGGCTGAGTTCTGGTTCGCGATGATCAAAGTCGCGACGATCCTCATCTTCATGGGTGTCGCCATCTGGGTGATCCTCACGCAGTCGCCCGTCGGCGAGTACAGCGCGGGCGTCCACAACATCTCCGAGTCCGGCGGCTGGTTCCCTGAGGGCCTGGCCCCCGTCTTCGCGCTCACACTGGGCGTCGTCTTCGCCTTCGGCGGCACCGAGATGGTGGGCGTCGCGGCCGGCGAGGCCAAGGACGCCGCCAAAATCCTGCCCAAGGCCATCAACTCGATGGTCATCCGCATCTTCTTCTTCTACGTCGGCTCCGTCGTGCTCTTCGCCCTGGCGCTGCCCTACAGCGCTTACTCGTCGAATGAGTCCCCCTTCACGACGTTCTTCTCCGGCCTCGGCGTGCCCCACGCGGGCGACATCATGCAGGTCGTCGTCCTGACCGCCGCTCTGTCCTCGCTCAACGCCGGCCTGTACGCGACCGGCCGCACGCTGCGCTCGATGGCGCTCGTTGGCGAGGGACCGCGCTACGCCGCTCGCCTCAACAAGAACCACGTCCCCTCCGGCGGCATCATCATCACCGCGTCGCTGGGTCTGCTCGGCGTCCTGCTCAACGCCTTCGTCCCGGAGAACGCCTTCAACATCGTCATGGACCTGGCGGGCATCGGCATCGCCGGCACCTGGGCGATGATCCTCATCTCGCACCTGGCCTTCCTGCGCAAGGTCAAGCGCGGCGAGGAAACGCGCCCCGAGTTCCGCATGCCCGGCGCCCCCTACACCAACTACCTGGCGCTGCTCTTCTTCGCGGTCGTCGTGGCCTCGAACGTCACCTCCGAATCGGGCCGTTGGACCCTCGCGCTCTTCGGCGTGGTCATCATCCTCATGGTCGCCGGCTGGTTCTACGTGCGCGGTCGCGTCGGTAACCTGACCGACGAGGCCGCCGCCTCGCTGCAGGGTGAGGAAACTCTGGTGGCGGGCGACTGAGAAAGGACGAACAGTGCGTCTTCACGTCACGTATGCCGGTGGCACCATCGGCATGGTCGACTCCCCCGAGGGCCTGCGCCCCGGCGCTGACCTGCAGGGATGGTTCGGCTCCCAGCTCGACGGCATCGAGCTGGCCTCGAACATCACGATGTCGACGCTGGACCCGCTCATCGACTCCTCGGAGGCTACCCCCGAGGACTGGCAGGCCATCATCGACGACATCAACGCGCACGCCGACGAGGCCGACGCCTTCCTGGTCCTGCATGGCACGGACACGATGGCCTACTCGGCCGCTGCCCTGTCGTACTCGCTGGCGAGCATGGGAAAACCGGTCGTCCTGACCGGCTCTCAGTACCCGCTCGGCGTCGTCGGTTCGGACGCGTCGGCGAACGTCACGGGCGCGCTGCGCGCTGCGATTTCGCACCATGCACGAGGCGTCATGCTGTTCTTCGGGCACAAGCTCCTGGCCGGCAACCGCGCCACCAAGACCTCGTCGTGGGCGTTCCGCGGCTTCGAGTCGCCTTCCGTGTCCGCCATGGCACGCACGGGTGCCCCGTGGCGCTGGTACGGCGCTCCGAGCGCAGGCACCGGCTGGCAGGATCCGAGCCCGTACACGCGCCAGGATGTTGCCGTCATCGACGTGGTGCCCGGCATGAGCGCCGCACGACTGCGCGCCATGACGACGCCCCACCCGGACGCGCTCATCCTACGCACATTCGGCGTGGGCAACATCCCCGCCTCCGAGCCGGGGCTCGTGGACGTCCTGGCCGAGCTCGCCCGCGCCGAGGTGCCGATCATCGTCGCCTCCCAGTGCTACCAGGCGGAGGTCATGCTCGGCCACTACGAGGCCGGCAACGCCCTGGCAAGCCTCGGCGCGATCGGCGCGCACGACATGACCCTCGAGGCCCTCTACACCAAGACCGTCTTCCTGCTCTCGCAGGGCAAGCGTGGCGCGGACTTCAAGCGGTGGATGGATCTGTCCATCGCCGGAGAGCTCACCCTCCAGGACTGAGCCTCTTCCACCCGACACGGCCCCGGCCTCGTCCCCGGCGCTAAGCGCCACAGGGACACGAGGCCGGGGTTTGTCATGACCATCGAACCCGCCCGAGGGGCCGGGGAGCCGTAGAATAGTGGCCATGAGTGAAGAAGCATCCCAGTCCATGGCCGATCGCGGCAAAAACCGCTCCCGTCAGCCCCAGTCCTCCGCCTTCCGCGATTTCATCGGCTCCGGATGGGGGCCTCGC
The DNA here is from genome assembly GCA_902373435.1 of uncultured Actinomyces sp. Classification (GTDB taxonomy): domain Bacteria; phylum Actinomycetota; class Actinomycetes; order Actinomycetales; family Actinomycetaceae; genus Pauljensenia. The sequence goes on along the minus strand of CABKMD010000051.1, from coordinate 372 downwards.
CCCTCCGACCTGCCCGAGCGCGAGCGCGTCGCCGACTTCCTGAACGACCGCACCCTTAAGGCCGGCGCCCCCTTCCCGGGTGAGCGCCTCGTCGTGCCCGCGGGCCCGTACAAGGTCCGTTCCAACGACTGCGACTACCGTTTCCGCGCGCACTCCGCATTCGCGCACCTGTCGGGCCTGGGCGGCGAGAAGGAGCCGGACACCGTCTTGGTGCTGGAGCCGAACGAGGACGGCACCCACACTCCCCTGCTCTTCTTCAAGCCCCGCGCCTCGCGTTCCTCCAAGGAGTTTTACGCGGACGCCCGCTACGGCGAATTCTGGGTGGGCGCGCGCCCCTCACTCGAGGAGCTGAGCGCGCAGACCGGCCTGGAG
>CABKMD010000050.1 GCA_902373435.1 uncultured Actinomyces sp. | reverse complement strand
GTATGCGGGAAGGGGGCGCGAGACCGGTGTGGTCTCGCGCCCCCCTCCTTCACTGTGGTGGGCTCACCCCCGTGCGGGGCGTATGCCCGCCTGCGGGTTAGGCGTCCTGGCGGTCGCGGCGGCGCTTGCCCGCCAAAGCCACGATGCCAGCGATGGCTGCCATGGCCGCCATACCACCCAGAACGGAGGCGTCCGAGCCGGTACGAGCCAGGACCTTGGCGACCGTGGTGGCCGGGGTCGGGACGGGGATCGCCGTGAGCGGGAAGTCCGCGCTCAGGTTCTCCTCACCTTCACCCACCGTCACCGTCATCGAGGTCGTCGCAGCGTTGAAGCCAGCGGGAACCTCAATGTCGACCGTGTAGGTACCCGGGATCAGACCAGTGAAACGGTAGTTGCCGTTGGCGTCGGTGGTGGTACGAGCCAGCTCAACGCCGTGAGCGTCCTTAAGGATCACGGTCACGTTCGGCGCGCCGGGCTCGCCGTTATCAACGCCGTTACCGTCCTCGTCGTTCCAGACGCGGTCACCGATGGTGGCGGGGGCAACCAGACCGAAGTCCACGCCCTGCACCGACGCATCAGAGATGGTGACAGCGGCTTCGGTCGTTCCCTTGCCGGTGTAGGCCTGCGTCGGAATCAGACCGGCCAGATCGCCCAAGTGCGGATCCACGATCACGACGCGGTACGAGCCCGGAGCCAGACCCACAAACTGATAGGCGCCATTCTCATCCGTGGTCGTAGTCATCGGATCACCGTTGGTGTCCAGCACCGGGGTGCCATCCTCACCCAGCAGCACAACCGTCACGCCCTTGAAGCGCTGCTCAGAATCACTCTTAGAGTAAGACGCATCCGAATCGCGGTAGATCGTGCCACCCAGGTTGAAACCACCCTCGAACGAGGCCGACGACTCATTGTTCGTCGGAACATCCCCGGCCTGGTCCTGGTGCGTAATACGAGCAACGTTGGTCACCAGCTTGCCCGCACCCTCACCGGTGATCGTCACCGTGATCGCGATCGTCTTCTTCTCATCCTTGGCCAGGGTCAGGCCAGACAGATCCCACACACCCGTGGCCGCCTTGTAGGTGCCGTCGCCCTCAGCATTGTCGAAGGCAACACCCTCGGGGAGCTGATCGGAGACAGTCACGCCCGTCGCCACGCCCGGACCATTGTTCGTCAGCGTCAGGGTGTAGGTCACCTTAGCGCCCGGAGTGAACTCGAAGGTCTTCTGAGCCTCCTTATCCGGAGTGGTGATCTCCTTGAGAATCGCCGTGTCAGCCGAGATACCATAACCCCAATCCTGATCAAGATTCTGGTTCTTCTCACCCGTCAGCGTCAGGTTAGCCGTCAGCTTGAACGCATCCGCCAGCCTGGCAGCATCCTTCTTCACGTCCTCGGACACAACAGTCTTAGAAGCCGCGTCACCCAAAGGATCATGCGTCAGCACATCCAGCAGCGGCTCAACCTTCAACAGCGAGGTCGGATCAACCTCCACCTTGTACTCCCCGGGCAGCAGGTTCTCGAACGTGTACTTACCCTGCGCGTCCGTGACGGTCTCATAGGTGCGGGTCATGCCACCCGGACCCGTCCACGTCAGCGTCACCTTCACACCCGGCAACACCTTGTCACCGGCGTCGGGAGCAGACCCACCGTTCTGGTTCACATCAACGAACAGCTGATCACCAATCACACCGGTACCAACAGCACCAAAGTCGATCGTGTCATCCGTCTGTCCCTGAACCAGGGTGACCGCAGCCGTTGTCCCGTTGGAATCAAGAGCACGGTCATCTCCAGCATCCGAGGTCGTCGCCTCAAAGCCAGCGGGCGCCTGGAAGGACACCTTGTACTCCCCGGGCAGCAGGTTCTCGAACGTGTACTTACCCTCAGTGTCCGTGGTCACAGCCCCAACCGGGTTACCCGACGCATCCGTCACCGCGGAGCCGTCGGCGCGCGTCAACGTCACCGTCACACCCGGCAGAGCCGGCTCGTCGGCGTCCTGGAGACCGTCACGGTCCACGTCCATCCAGGTGTAGTCACCAACAGCGGCAGGCTTGACGAAACCGAAGTTCACGTCGATGACCGAACCGGTCGCCTCAGCAATCCTCACATCTGCGACCGTCTTGTAACGGCCAGTGTAGGCCTCGGTGGGCTTGGTGCCCACCAGCGGGCCAGAGGTCGGGTCAACGACGTTGACCGTGTACTCGCCCAGCGACAGACCACTGAAGGAGTACTTACCCTGCGCATCCGTCACAGCCGTGACCGGGTTGCCATCCTTATCCAAGACACGGGTGCCATCCTTCTTCAGGAGCGCAACCGTCACACCCGCGTACGGGGCCTCGGTGTCGCTGGAGCTAAACGACGCGTCCGCATCGTTGTAGAGCTTGCCAGTGATCGTGTAACCAGCGGTCAGCGGCACAGACGAAGCATTGTCCGGCTTCTTGTCGCCGATCTGATGCTGCTTTTCGATCGTGGCCGTATTAGTCACAACCGAACCAGCAGCCGACGCATCAATGGTGACGGTGATGCGCAGAGTACGCGTCGCCCCCTTCTCAATCACCTCATCACTCAGATCCCACTTACCAGAAGCAGCATCATAAGTACCGTCACCCTCAGCGGACACGAAAGTCACGCCAGAGGGCAGCTTATCCTGCGCAATCACACCGGTGGCAGGGCTCGGGCCCTCATTCGTCACCGTCAGCGTGTAAGTGACAGACGTGCCGGGGGTGAAGCCACCCGCCGGAACCTCGGCCGGCTCAGCAATCGCCTTCACAATCGCAGTGTTGGCGACGCCGGTGAAGGCCCAGTCCTGGTCATTGTTCGTCATCGCGCCGGGGCTCAGCGTCACCTTGGAGGTGAGGGAGAGCTCCTGGCCCTCGGAGGCCGTCAGGTCGCCCGACGGGGCATGAGTCTGAGCAGTGCACTCGGGGCACACGGCGGCAAGGGAAGCCTTGTCAACAGTGACGACGTAATCGCCGGGAGCCAGATCCTTGAACGAGTACTTGCCGTTCTTGTCCGTGACAGTGGTCAGCGTCTTCTCCACACCCGCAGGCGTCGTGTACGTCAACTTCACACTCACACCGGCCAACGGCTTATCCGCACCCGAAGGCACAGAACCACCGTTGTTGTTGACATCCCAGAACAGCGTGTCACCAATCGTGCCGTCGGCGACGAGGCCGAAGTCGACGGTCTCATCGTTCTGACCCTCAGTGAGCGTCACCTCGCTCTCGATACCGTTGGAGTCCTTCCCGCCATCCGCAGCCGCGCGGCTCGTGGTCGCGGAGTAGCCGGCGGGAGGCGTAAAGGTGACCTTGTAGTTCAGCTCGCGGGGCTGCGCGAAGAGGTGCTCAACGTTCGGCATAAGGTTGGCGAACTGGTACTTGCCGCCCGCGTCCGTGGTCACGGGCTTGACGGGGTTGCCATCCAGGTCGATGACCGGGTTACCGACGGCGTCGGTCAGGGTGACGGTGACGCCGGCAACGCCGACCTCATCCGCGTCCTGGATGCCGTCCTTGTTGGCGTCGAACCACACGAAGTTACCCACTGAGGCGGGCTTCACGAACGCGAAGTCAATATAGGTGGCGGTGGGATCAAAAGCGGTCAGCTCGATCGGATTCGGCGTCACCAGCTTGCCCTGGCCGACCTGAGTACGATCCCAGGAGGAGCCGTAGCCGTAGGTCTGCTTGTAGTCGGACAGGTTCACGTCGGTTCCGTCGACCTTTGCGTCACCCGGGACGACCTCGACCTTGTAGGAGCCAAGCGGCAGGCGGTTGAACAGGTAGTTCCCGTCAGCGTCGGTCTTCGCAGTGATATCAGCGCCGGACGAGTCCTTCACCGGATTACCATCCGCATCCAGCAGACGAACCGTCACACCCTCAAAAGGCTTATCGGTGTTGTCAATGAAGGACCACCCGGCATCGACATCGTTATAAATAGCGCCTGCGATCGTACCGCCGACCGTGAAGGTCGCGCTCGAGGTGTTGTTGTCCTTATTGGAGTCGATCTGATCGAACTCACCCAGGGACGCCGTGTTGGTGATGGTCAAACCCTCTGTCGAGGGCTTGACCTTCACGAGGACGTACAGCGTCTCCACACCTCCAACATTCACATTCGTATCGAGAATGCCGGACTCCATCGCGCTCCACGTTCCCGTCGCCGGGTCGTAGGTGGCGGTCGCATAGACCGGGCCCGTGCAGGGGTTCGTCGCGCCGTCCTGACACAGGCGCGTTTCGGAGGACACGTACTCCACACCTTCAGGCAGAGCGTCGGCAACATTCATGCCCGAGGCAACCGCCGGGCCCTTGGCCTTCAGGTTCACCTTGTACAGCATGTAGTCACCCGGCATGATGACCTCGTCAGAGTCAACCGTCTCGATGACGCCGTTAGCATCACGAACCGGCTCGTCACCGTTCATCTTCGCCCGAGCAACCGTCTTCTTCAGCTCGACGTCGGAGGAGACGTCGATGCCGGCCTTGGGGGCCTCGTTGGGCAGCAGGTAGGAGACCTTGCCGTTCTGCATGGAGCCACCGGACATGGCCACGGAGTTCCAGGCAACGAGGTTCGCGTTAACCGGCGAGGTCATGGTCGCGACGAAGTGGATCTTCTCGCCCGGCTCGATGTCACGGTTCATCACCAGGCGGAAACCCGTAATAGACGCCAAATTCGCGGGCGCAGCGCCCCACGCGTCGGGGGTACAACCGGAGGGACCGGAGTTCATGGCACCACCCGCGGAGAGGACCTCGCCGCGGCAGGGGTTAGGAACCGTCGAGTACTGGATCGTGATATCCGAGGCCGGAACAACCGTGACCTCGGGATCACGACCTGGCTTCTGCTTCACCGACTCAAACACCCAATCTGTGGAGTTCAGGTTCGGCTTCCAACTCGAACCACGAGCCTGCGAGGAAGCAGGACCAACACCCACGTCACCCACATAAGGCAGGATGTCGTAGGCCACGACCTTCGTCAGCGGCGTGTTACCCGCATTGGCGATCGTGAAACGGTAGGCACCGTCGGAACCCGGGTCGATCTCGGCGATCTCGCCGGCCGGAACGAAGTCAGCGTTCTTGTTGCCCTTGACTTCCTTCTCGATATTCATCGATGGGGTCGTCGCAACATTGAAGCTCGCAGCCGTGTTACACACATAATCCGTCGTCGAACCATTCTTGTTCACGTCGAAGGTATCAAGCGTGCGTGTACCGTTGCAGTAGTTCGTGTTGCGCAGGCTCTTATCCTCGACCGTCGCCTTCGCGCCATCGCCGGGCATGAACGCCATAGCGTCATTCGTGTTCTTACCTGGGGGAGCGGTCACGAGCACGTTGACGTTGAAGGTCGAGTACAGGCTGCCTTCGACCGGATCCGGAACGTTCCAGCGGATGAGGGTGCGGCCCGAGTTGTTGTAGTTCTTCTCGATTTCCACCGTGACCCTACTCAGGTCGTAAGGGGTGCCGTCGGGGTTCTTCAGCGTGGAGCGCTTCTCGGGGACGATCGCCGAAGGATCGTCGACGTCAAAGCCCTCAGGAAGGAGATCCACGATCGTGAACGGCGTGGGCGTGCCACCATTGGCCTTCGCTTTAGCGGTGCCGTTGATGAAGAAGGTGGCAGGCTTACCCACGACCACGGGGTTGGTGCGAACGTCCTTGGAGACCTGGACGCTCGGGAACTCATCACGCACGCGCATCCACGAGCAGAGCTTGTCGCTCGAGGCCACGACGGTGCCGGTGTCCTTATCGGTCACCGTACCGGCGGCACAGTTCTGGAAGCGCACGTAGTCCGGGGAAGCCTGGTAGTCGTAGTACTTCTCCGGAGGCAGCACGGTGTTGTAGTGCGAGGCGAAGTCCGCGGGCTCCTTGGTCGGAAAGTCTGCGGGAAGGGTGCCGTACAGCCGCGCCTGGGGGCCGGTTCCGGGAGCGGCGTCGGTGTCGATGGTGAAGCGGGTGATCCACTCACCCTCGGGCAGGGTGAAGTCGGTCGTCTCCGTGTAGTTGACGGTCGCGTGGTTGCCCTTGTTGGTCCAGTACTCGAGGGTCCAGCCGCCTTTGCCCACATATCCGGGCACATTAAAGACTGTGAAGCGGTAGGGGCTCACCATGGTGGGCTTGTCGCAAGAACCTCCGGCAGCCTTGGCGTCCTGGGTAGACCAGGTGCAGGGCAGGGTGTCGTCCCAGTGGAAGTGAAGGGTGGTGTTACCGTTGTTGTATCCGATGAAATTCCACGGGTAGAGTCCGCCTCGAATCTGGTACCCCCAGTCGTTACCGGTCTTAAAAATGCTGCCACCGGCCTTGCGCTCGGCGAAACCGTGCGTGATCTCGGAGCTCTTGGTGAGCGTGGTCTTCGGGTCGTTCATGACCTCGGCGGATATGGTCGCCGTGTTGGTGACCGTGTCATCGAGCGTGACCGTGCCCTCGGGGTACTTGACGGTGACGCTCGACTCGATCGGATTCTGCCGGAACCAGCGATCGTAGGACCAGGTGACGGTGTGGGTCCCCGGATCGTAGACGCCGCCGTCAGAGGCCGTGACGAAGACGGCCTTGGCGGGCAGCCGGTCCACGACCTTGATGTTCTGGACGCCCACAAAACCAAGGCCGTTCAGGTCGCCGCTCTTCTTCGCGGAGCCGTCCCAGCGGTAACCGACCTTATTGGGGTCGTCCGTGTCGATCTGCTGGTAGCCGTAGCGCAGCTTGTAGGTCGCCTCGCCACCAACTGCGGGGTAGTTCGCCTTGGTGGTGGGACCGCTCTTTTGGATGGCGATGTCGGTATTGGCGGTCCACGTGGTGGTGAGCTCGTTGTCGACCTTCTCAGCGTTCAGCGCGCTGAAGCTCACCTTCTGGGTGGTCGTCGAGTTGTTTGGCGCATCGTAGTACTTGTAGTACCAGTTGACCTGGATACGGTCGGAGGTGCCGGCGGGCAGCGGATCCTTCAGCTTGAAGATGTAGCGCTGCACGCGCGTGCCGTCCGGGTTCTTCTCGGTCGAGGTGATCGTCTTGGTAACGCTGCTACCGGTGACAGGGATGACGTTGTAGCCGGGCTCGATGAGCTTGAGGCCGTCCGGCGTGATGGGGCCGGGCAGCGTCAGCTCGATTTCCGCCTGCTTACAGGGGGTACTCACCGAGGAGCAGGAGAAGTTGATCGTCGTGATCTGCTCGTCGTGGCTGCGCACGGTTTCCGAGTCGTTGGCAACGTTCAGAGCCAGGGTCGCACGGTCTTCCGCGACTGCGCGAGTACGGCGCGTGCGGGGCTGTTCCTCGGGCGCAACCTCGGCGGCGGGAGCTTCAACCCCAGCCTCGGCGGCAGCTTCCTGAGAGGTTGCTACGTCGGGCGATTGCGTGCTTTCGTCGGCGGCGCTGGCTCGCATGGCGAGAGGTGTCAGCGACGTGATGAGAAGCGAGAGAGCGGCCAGACTGGCAGCACCCGCAACGCCCACACGGACGCGGAACGGAAGCAGTCGAGACATCGAATTTTCCTTCTTGGGGTAGAAAGTGGACAAAACTAGTTTCCCAGGTTAGCGAAGGAGCAGAGTGCACGACAATACTTAGCAACTATCACCTGAGCCGCAACTACACCGGTATATTTCGTTAATATTTCGGGTATACAGCAATATAACGACTTATCTGAACTATTGGTCAGGGCACGTTTTCGTGCAGCAACAATAGATTTTTCAATAATTATCGGGAGCACATCCTCCACATCGTCAAATTATGACCATCGTAATAGGAATTAGGTGATAGCTAGCCTCATGTTTTAGCGATATATCACACTAACATCCTGACGATTCTGGGATTACTCACTATTCCCCAGGTGTGCGCACCACCCACGCACCGCATGCACACCTAACCAACTAGCAAATAAGCTGCGGAAACACTCGACAGGTCCCCCCGCCAAACGAGCCGAACAATACGAAACCCCCCGCGCTTCGAGTGAAGCGCGGGGGTTATGCGCGGAGACGGCGGGATTTGAACCCGCGAGGGGCTATGCACCCCTACCTCCTTAGCAGGGAGGCGCACTCGACCGGACTATGCGACGTCTCCAGTGCCGACTACTTTAAGGCATTTTCGCCGCGAGCGCGAACGTGCACCCGCCGCGACGCCCGTGGGCGGCCGGCTCGGCGGAGGGCGAGGGATTCGAACCCCCGGTGCCATTGCTGACACAACGGTTTTCAAGACCGTCTCTTTCGGCCACTCAGACAGCCCTCCAGACGCGGATCATCCTACAGGACTGGGCCCGGGGATGCGACCCTCGCATCCCCGGGCCCGAGCCCATCAGAAATCCGAGGCGTCAGCCGCGCAGCCCGAAGAAGTTCCAGGACTTCTTGTCGGGGGCCGACTCCTCGGGGCGATCGAGGAGGCAGCGCGACAGCGCGGGGGCCGTCGGCGGCCACAGCGGCAGGCGAATCGCGAGTGTCGCCTGGACGGCATGGTAGACGTCCCAGCGCGACGACTTAGCGGGCTGCACATTCTCGTTGCGGGGACCGAGGCGACGCACCCACCGGCCGGGCTGGCTGATGAGGTAGTCGTGGATGTAGTCGATGAAGGAGCGGTAGCAGTGCTCGAAGTGCTCGACGTCGGAGACACGGGAGCCGTCATCCAGCATGGCGCGGCGTACTGCGACGGTCGCGCACACGCCCTCGCAGACGACCCACTGCTGATGCTCGTCCTCGCCGGGCATGGGGTCGCCCTCGTCGTTGACGCCGGTGGAGAAGCCGGGGTTGCCGTCGGTACGTCGCCACCCGTCGACGCGGGCGCGCTCGAAGAGCTCGGTTCCCATCTCGAGAAGGTAGTCGGGCACCGTCCAACCCATCGAGCGCAGTCCCGCGCGCACCTGCAGGGCGAAGCGCGCGAGCTGCATGGAGTGGCCGGTCACGTAGCCCTCGTAGTAGCGGCGCCCGTCGTTGAGGAGCTTGCCCGCCTCGGGACTGGGCTTCCACTCCTCATCGAAGTACTCGGGGACTCGCCAGCCGTTCTTGGAGGCGATCTTGTAGGCGAAGGCCGTCATCTTCTCGGCGCGATCGAGCCACTCGGGCTCGGTCGTGGCCTCTGCCGCGGCCATGTAGGCCTCGATCGTGTGGATGAGGGTGCCGAGGGTATGCACGGGTACGGGCTCGTTGAAAGCCTCGTCGTACTCATCCCACACCAGGCCGTAGTCGTCGGCCCAGAGTTCCTTCTGCTCCTCGAGCATCCGATTGAGCAGCTCGTGGGCACCGGGGCGGTCGGCGACGGTCGCGGCGGCCACGCCCAGCAGCGCGTACACCGTGTGGTACTGCGACTTGACGCGCGCGTCCTCGTCCCACGGCACGCCGCGTCCCTCGGCGTCGGGCTCGGGCTTGATCGCGAACCACATGCCGCCGTTGACCGGGTCGGTGAAGTAGTTGGTGAGCGCCTTGACGGCATGGTCGGCGTAGCGGCGCGTGCCGGGCAGGCCCATGAGGGCGCCGAGCGAGAACACGTAGGCCATGCGACCCGTGACGGCCAAGTCGATCGATCGGGTCGGGTCGGGCTTCCCGTCGGCGTCGAGATGCGCGAAACCAGTCGCGACGATCGCGCCTTCTGCCTCTTCAATGAGTGCCTGCATGTGGCCGCTCAGCCAACGGTTATGTTCGATGGAATCAAACCATCCCACGATGTTCCTCCTGACAAGACAGTCACGGTCTGCGGTGACCGGCATCTCATAGGATAGTCGCTCGGTGCCGTTTTGGGGAAAACGTGCAGTCACCCCTCTGTCTCCCATGGACGAGGTCGGCGCCACGCACTCTCTCACCTGGCCTTTTCCACCCGAGCGGCCACGACCTCGAACAAGAGAAAACAAGGAAAAGTCCACGCCGTGGGACGGTGCTACCCACACAGGGACGTAACGTGCAACACTGTTCTTATGCATGAACGAGCTGGCACACGTGCCCTACCTGAAGACCTCATCAACGTCGACGATGTCATCTCCGCTTACTACGACATCACGCCCGACCCGACCGACGTGGGACAGCGCGTCGCGTTCGGAACGTCAGGCCACCGCGGTTCCTCGCTGGACGCCAAGTTCAACGAGGCGCACATCATCGCCATCACCGCGGCGATCATCGAGTACCGCGCCTCCCAGGGCATCAACGGTCCTCTGTTTATCGGCCGCGACACCCACGCCCTGAGCGAGCCCGCGTGGCGTACCGCCCTGGAGGTCCTCGCGGCCGCCGGCATCGATACGCGCATTGACTCGCGCGGCTCCTACACGCCGACCCCCGCCGTATCCGTCGCGATTCTGGGCGCGAACGGCGCGCCGGCGAATCTGCGTACCGAGGGCGACGGCCTGGCCGACGGCATCGTCGTCACCCCCAGCCACAACCCCCCGCGCGACGGAGGCTTCAAGTACAATCCGCCTCACGGCGGCCCCGCCGACACCGACGCGACCGGATGGATCGCGGCGCGCGCCAACGAGCTCCTCGACTCGGGCGAGTGGAAGGACGTTCCGCGCGTCACCGGCTCAGACCTGCTGCATGACCCGAACATCACGCCCTTCGACTACCTGGACTACTACGTCTCGCAGCTGGATCAGGTCATCGACATCGAGGCCATCCGCAAGGCGGGCGTGCGCATCGGCGCCGATCCGCTCGGCGGCGCGTCCATCGACTATTGGGCGGCCATCGGCGAGCACTACGGCCTCGACCTGACCGTCGTCAACCCCGAGGTCGACCCGGCGTGGCCGTTCATGACCCTGGACTGGGACGGCAAGATCCGCATGGACTGCTCCTCGCCCTACGCGATGGCGTCCCTGCGCGAGGCCATGACCCCCGACGCCGAGGGCAACACCCCCTACGACATCGCGACCGGCAACGACGCTGATTCGGACCGCCACGGCATCGTTACTCCCGACGGCCTGATGAACCCGAACCATTTCCTGGCCGTCGCCATCGACTACCTGTTCACGCACCGCCCCGGCTGGAACGCCGGCGCGGCCGTGGGCAAGACCCTCGTGTCCTCCGCGCTCATCGACCGCGTCGTGGCCGCCATGGGCCGCGACCTGATCGAGGTGCCCGTGGGCTTCAAGTATTTCGTGCCCGGCCTGCTGTCCGGCACCGTCGGTTTCGGCGGCGAGGAGAGCGCGGGAGCCTCGTTCCTGCGCAAGGACGGCACCGTGTGGTCAACCGATAAGGACGGCATCATCATGGCGCTTCTCGCCTCGGAGATTCTGGCCGTCACGGGCAAGACTCCCTCCCAGCTGCACGAGGAGCAGGTCGAGCGCTTCGGTGCCTCCGCCTACGCCCGCATCGACGCTGCCGCCTCCCGCGAGGAGAAGGCGAAGCTCGCGGCCCTGTCCGCGGACGACGTGACCGCGACCGAGCTGGCCGGCGACCCGATCGTCGCGAAGCTGGTGCGCGCGCCCGGCAACGACGCGCCCATCGGCGGCCTGAAGGTGACGACCGAGTCCGCGTGGTTCGCAGCTCGCCCGTCGGGCACCGAGGACGTGTACAAGATCTACGCTGAGTCCTTCAAGGGCGCCGAGCACCTGGCCAAGGTCCAGGAGGCCGCCAAGCAGGTCGTGTCCGACGCCCTGAACGGCTGAACACGCTGACAAGGCCCGCCTGAGGCGGGTTGAGGGGGGCGGCGCTCAATCGAGCGCCGCCCCCCTTCGTTTGCCACAGATGTGCACGGGCCGATGTACCCTTGGAACACCCAGATCAGGAAGGACTACCATGACAGCAACTATTCGCTTAATTTCAGGCAAAAGTCCAACTGCACTGGAATTTTTTGCAGGCATCGGTCTTGCTCGCGCAGGGCTTGAACAAGCAGGATTCACAATCGCTTGGGCAAATGACTACGAAGCCAAGAAGCACCAACTGTACCGCTCCCAATACGGTTCAGACACTGACTATCACATTGGCGACATTGCTGACGTCCATGGCAACGACTTGCCAATCGATAGCGCGGTAGCCTGGGCTTCCTCACCTTGCACTGACTTATCCCTGGCTGGCAACCGTGATGGTCTTGGCGGCAGACAATCAGGAACATTTTGGCACTTCATGCGGATTCTTGAAGAGATGGGCGATAGTTGCCCTCCCGTCACAGTCCTCGAAAACGTCACCGGCCTAGCTTCCTCACATTCAGGTGATGATCTGACTGCAGCAATCCGCGCCTTTAACTCACTTGGATATTCCATCGATGCTCTGTCTATCGACGCCAGGCATTTCATTCCACAGTCACGGCCACGCATGTTCCTTGTGGGTGCTCTAACTCCGCCCGACTCAGACGATGCTTCCTCAGATATACGTCCCGAATGGCTCGAATGGATACATTCGGACCCCACCCTCGTCACTCACCGCGCTCCGCTTCCCTCTCTACCTCCACGGCTCACTGAAGGCTTCACCGCACTTGCCGATCATCTGCCCGAGGACGATCCGCATTGGTGGAGCGCTAGCCGCACTGCAGATTTCCTGGGATCACTCTCCCCGTTTCAAGCAGCCAGACTCGATTCTCTACGCACGTCGAAGCAGGTGTCATACCGTACCGCTTATCGGCGTACACGTCAGGGAAAGCCCGTATGGGAGATCCGACCCGATGATATCGCTGGCTGTTTACGAACTGCTCGGGGCGGATCCTCACGACAGGCTGTTATCAAAGCTGGCAAAGGCGACGTTGCCGTTCGCTGGATGACTCCACATGAATATGCCTCTCTCATGGGTATTCCCGACTACAAGTTCGGTGATGCCACGGATAACCAAATCCGTTTTGGTTTCGGTGACGCAGTTGCCATCCCTGTCGTTGCCTGGCTGGGCGAAAACTACCTCATGCCCCTAGTCCGCGAGGAATTCAGCCAGGGTTCCCCATCCCTGGAGGTAGTCACACATGGCTAGTACAGGAATCGCCTCGTACGGTTCAACAGATTCTGAGATGAAGCCACCGCTCAAGCGCACGATGCCTACGCGTTTCGTGCAACTATTCCGCGCACACTTATCCGCAGCTCTCAATTTTGTTGAGCCGATAACCAATAAGCGACTGGGCAAGTGTGTTGGAGTGTATGCGTTTTACGACTTCGACGGTGAGCCAATTTATGTTGGTCAAACAACGGAGGACTTTGGAACTCGAATCGGCCGACATCTCAGAGGTCAGCGCAGTGATACTCTCGCCTACAGAATTTTGGATCCATTTGAAGTTGCGGAAGTTGAGTTCTTCCCAGCGGATTATCTGCTTGACATCCATTCCGATAAGAAAGAGAGAAGCGCCGCATTCGATTCGTTGGAGTACTCCGTGTACGTCCACGCGATTGAAAAATCAAGCTACCATGCAATCCTCAATGAGAAAATCCCGCCTATTTCTCCTCTCGTTGCTTTACCAAAGTCCCATCGCTTCAACCTAATTCCCGACGAGTACCGTGAAGATCGAGAGCACCCGGACGTGCGGAAACGCTCGCTCGTGTTACCGCCGTCGCTCACGAACGTGGTGAAGTATCCGCAGGACTGCGTCGTGTCATTGTTATCCAAGCCATCTGCCTTGCAGATTCAGCTGCTGCTCGACTCGCCTATGCCGAAGGCAGACATCGCCCCGATCCCAATTGCATCGATGTCCATGCACTTGTCGGTAACATCTTCGAGGAGCAAGTTCCCTAGCCGCTCACGCGGGTTGCACGGGGGGCGGCGCTCAATCGAGCGCCGCCCCCCTTCGT
>CABKMD010000049.1 GCA_902373435.1 uncultured Actinomyces sp. | reverse complement strand
CTTCCTCGTGGGCGCTGAACCGTCGTACTTCTACATGGACGCGTCCACGCGCGACGCCGTCGCGGCCGTCGACGGTGTCGAAGCCGCCTCCTCCCAGCTCTTCCTGGCCTCGGCCAGGGCGAGCTGCTGCTCGGGGCGCTACCAGGTGATCGCCTACGATCCGGCTACCGACTTCACGATCCAGCCGTGGATGGATGACTCCGTTGGACAGGCGCAGCTGGGGGAGAACGAGGTGATCGTCGGCGCCAACGTGCTCGCCAACGACCCCGACAACTTCCAGCTCTTCGACAACACCTTGCGGGTCGTCGGCCAATTCGACCCAACCGGATCGACCCTCGACAACGCGGTCTACATGAACTTCGAGACCGCAAAGAAGGTCATCGACTCCTCCCTGCGTAAGGGACTCAACAAGTACTCGACGCTCGACACCGACCGCATCATCTCCTCGGTTATGGTCAAGATGGCCCCCGGATACGACGCCGAGGCCGTGGCCGCGCAGATCCGCCAGCAGGTACCCGGCGTCTCGGTCGTCACCTCGACGAAGCTCGTCAGCGGCATCGCCCAGTCCCTCGATACGACGTCGCGCACGGTCACCATCCTGATCGCCGTCGCGTGGGGAGCTGGCCTGCTCATGATCACCCTCATGTTCGTCCTGATGATCGTCGAGCGCAGGAGAGAATTCGCAACCCTCACCGCCGTAGGTGCGCATCGTCGGCTGATCTCGCGCATCATCATCCGCGAAGCGCTCGCGGTCAACGCGCTCGGCGGCGTTGGTGGAATCATCATCTCCGGTGTCCTCCTCGTGTCCTTCTCAGGCCTCGTGCGCCAGAGCCTGGGAGGGGGATTCCTCGTTCCGTCGCTGCCCACTCTGGCACTGCTCGCGCTGGCTGCGCTCGCCTCAGTGGGCCTCGTTGCTCTCGTCTCCTCCTGGATAGCGCTTCGGTACGTGACGACAATGGACGCCAGCCTGGCCCTCAAGGAAGGGGAATGACATGATCATCGAGGCAACGGGACTCACGAAGGAATTCGCCCGAGCCCGCGGGGGAAAGCGCCTCTTCACGGCCGTCCACCCGCTGGATATCGGACTGGAGGAACGCCAACTCACCGTCGTCTCGGGGCACTCCGGCAGCGGAAAGAGCACCCTGGCGAACATGCTTGCCGGCATTCTCACGCCGACGGCAGGACACGTACGGCTGGACGGCTCGGACCTGTATTCGCTGCGCGACGAGGAGCTCTCGCGCCTGCGCAATGAGCGCATCGGCCTCGTCCCCCAGGGGCACACGGCCCTGCGAGCCCTGACGGTCCTCGACAACGTCTTGCTTCCCTCGATCCTCTATAGCCGGGATGAGGCGCCCGCCGAACGTGCCCGCGAGCTGCTGGCCGCCGTGGGCTTGGAAGGCCTCGCCGATGCTGTACCCACCGAGCTGTCGGGCGGTGAGCTGCGGCGCATGGCGATCGCGCGCGCCCTCCTCCTGAACCCGGCCATCGTCATCGCGGACGAGCCGACCGCTGGCCTCGATCATGCGAATGCGACCACCGTCCTCACGCTCCTGCGTGACGCCGCCGATCAGGGAGCAGCCGTCCTCGTCGTCTCGCACGAGGCCGAGGCGCAGCGCTTCGCGGACCGCAGCTACGCCATGGAGGACGGCCATCTGCGCAAGAGTTAACGGTTCACCGTCCACCGAACACCTCAAATGTGAGGGGCCCGACCTGCCCAACATGTCTCCCGATGCGGGTAAAGCAGCGCCAACGTGGCAGACTGGCACTATGAAGTCTTTGTACGAGAACCTCAGCGAACCCGCGCCCCTGGAAGATGGCGCACTGCGAGTGATCCCGCTGGGAGGTCTCGGCGAGGTCGGCCGCAACATGAACGTCCTCGAGTACCGGGGCAAGCTCCTGGTCGTGGACTGTGGCGTCCTCTTCCCCGAGGAGACCCAGCCCGGCGTCGACCTGATCCTGCCGGATTTCTCTTGGATCGAAGAACGCATGGACGACGTCGTCGGCCTCGTCCTCACCCACGGCCACGAAGATCACATCGGCGCCGTGCCCTACCTGTTCAAGCTGCGCAGCGACATTCCGGTCTACGGCTCTGACCTGACCCTGGCCTTCGTCGCCCCCAAGCTGCGCGAACACCGCCTGCCCGACCCGAGCCTCAACGTCGTCGCCGAGGGTGACCGCCTCACCGTCGGCCCCTTCGACCTCGAATTTGTCTCCGTCACCCACTCGATCCCCGACGCGCTCGCGGTCTTTGTGCGCACCGACGCGGGCAACGTCCTCATCACGGGCGACTTCAAGATGGATCAGCTGCCGCTGGATCGCCGCCTCACCGACCTGCGTGCCTTCGCCCGCATGGGCGAGGAGGGTGTCGACCTGTTCATGGTGGACTCCACGAACGCCCTGGTGCCCGGATTCATTACCCCCGAGCGCGAGATCGGACCGGTCCTTGAGCAGGTGTTCGGCGAGGCCACCGGCCAGATCGTCGTCGCCTCCTTCTCCTCGCACGTGCACCGCGTCCAGCAGGTCATCAACGCGGCCGCCCACCACGGGCGTCGCGTGGCCTTCGTGGGCCGCTCCATGGAGCGCAACATGCGCATCGCGGAAGAGAAGGGCTACCTGTCGATCCCCGAGGGCGTCATCGTGGATCTCAAGGGCATCGGCGAGCTGCCGCCCTCCGAGCGCGTCTACATGGCGACCGGTTCGCAGGGCGAGCCGATGGCCGCCCTGTCGCGCATGTCGGTGGGATCGCACCGCACCGTGACGATTGAGCCGGGCGACATGGTCGTGCTGGCCTCCTCACTGATCCCGGGCAACGAGAACTCCGTGTACCGCGTTATCAACGACCTGACCCGCCTGGGTGCGCGCGTCGTGTCGAAGGAGAACGCGAAGGTGCACGTGTCCGGTCACGCGAGCGCCGGCGAGCTCATTTACTGCTACAACATCGTTCAGCCCAAGAACGTCATGCCCATCCACGGCGAGGTCCGTCACCTGGTGGGCAACGGTCAGCTGGCCGTCAAGACGGGCATCGGCCCGCAGAACGTGGTCCTGGCCGAGGACGGCGTGACGGTTGACCTCAAGGATGGCGTCGCGCGCGTGTCGGGTATCGTGCCCTGCGAGTACGTGTACGTGGACGGCCGATCGATCGGAGAGATCTCCGAGGATGAGCTGGAGACCCGCCGTACCCTGGGATCGGAGGGCTTCATCTCGATTTTTGCGGTCGTCGAGCACGACTCGGGTATGGTCCTGGCCGGCCCGGAAATCCGCGCGATCGGCATGGCCGAGGACGACTCGGTGTTCGAGGAGATCCTCCCCGACGTCACGCAGGCTCTCAAGGATGCGGCCGCTCCCGGCGGGCAAGACCCCTACGTCTTGCAGCAGGCGATGCGCCGAGTGATTGGACGCTGGGTTGCGCGACGCTTGCGTCGTCGTCCTATGATCGTTCCGGTCGTGACCGAGCAGTAGGCAGTCATTCTTCATTGACGCGGCCCTGGCGCGCTGGGCGGTAGCGCGCGCTTGAAGGAAGGAATCTACGTGTCGGGTCGTTTTATTTCGACGCACTCCGTCGCTCTTGTGTTGCCGATGCACATCGCGTACGTGCCGGAGCGTGGCGGATCTGTTCACGCGGATGCGGCTAGTTCGCGTCCCGGCGGCGGCTTCACGACCCTGTGCGCCGCTGCGGCCATGGGTGTGCCGACTGCTGCTGCCTCGCCGCTTGGCACGGGCCCGAACTCTTTCGCAGTTCGTCAGCTCCTGGTCGAGGCCGGCGTCGATGTTCTGACCCCCGAGCTGGTCGGTGACATTGGCGTGGTCATCCAGCTGATCGTCGAGGATGGCTCGATGCGCTCGGTCGTGACGGCCGGCGTCGAATCGGAACCGTCGCGCGGTTCCCTTGCAAGCATCGAACTGCGTGAGGGGGACGTGGTCCACGTGGCTGCCTCCGACATGACGAGCGCGCACGCGGCTTCCGAGCTGAGTCAATGGGCCGCGTCGCTACCGCCCTTCGTGACACTCGTCGTCTCGGTGTCTCCGGCGGTCGCCCAGGTTCCTGTTGAGGCGTGGGAGATGATCTTCCCCCGCGCTGACGTGGTGACGATGAGCAGCTGGGAGGCCACAACTCTCGCTGGCATTCTTGATGCCAACCGTCACGGCTCTACGATCCGTGCCTACATGCGCCCCGACGCGGCCACGGTTCGCCGCGTGGGGGATCGTGGGTGTGAGCTGCAGAAGTTCGCGGATGCGCCCGTCATCTCGATCCCCGCTTTCAGGTCACGCATTGCGGACACCGCGGGCGTGGGCGATACCCACATTGGTGAGATGTGTGCGGGCCTGGCCATGGGCTACGACCTGGAGACCGCGTGCCTCATGGCGAACGCGGGCGCCGCGCTTGCCATCTCCCACGAGTCGGCTCTGCCCGTCCCCATGCGCGATCAGGTTGAAAACGTCCTCGAAACCGGGGTCGTCACGAACATCCTGCGCTGATCTCGCGCGGCGTGCCTGGCAGAGTGGGGCCGCGGCGGGCGATATGGTGGAAGGATCATGGCACAATCGTCTCCACGCTCTTCGTCCGGTAAGGCTCCCGCGCGCCCGCGCGCCAAGGGAGGCTCGAACAAGTCCGCCCAAGCGCCCCAGCCCGAAGTGACGCAGCCAGGCTTCTTGGCCCGCTTCTTTTCTGCGCTCGGCCGCGCAGGTGTCGGTGCCCTGCGTGCGTGGAAGGCAACCGATTCGCAGGTCAAGCGTGATGCTGCGGCCTTCGTCGCTGTCGCCGCGGCCATCGTTATCGCGCTGCGCGAATGGTTCCAGATTTCCGGTGAGGCCGGGCACGCGATCCACCATGCCTCCGCCGGCCTGTTCGGCATCTTCTCCGTTGTCCTTCCTCTCGCCCTGATCGCCCTGGCCGTCGAACTCGTCTCCGCGCGATCCGGACGATCCGCGCTGCCTCACCACGTGGCAGGTGGCATCGGCATCACCGCCGCGCTCACCGGCCTGGTCCACATCTCGCGCGGAAACCCCGCGATGGGCACCGACCCCGGCATCGAGGCGGCGGGTGGCCTGTTCGGCTGGTTCGTTGCACGCCCCCTCACCCTGCTGCTGTCCGGCTGGGGTGCGGGCGCCCTCATGATCCTGCTCCTGGCCTACTCGATCCTCCTTGCCACTCGGACCGCCGTCGCCGACGTTCCTGCGCGTCTGCGCGACATCGCTGCCCACCTGAGCGGTGAGCGCCCCGAGGGTGACGCCGAGGCTACGAATCAGGCCGGCGGTGATCCCGCGAAGGAAACGCGCCGCCGCGGCCGCAAGGACCTCGCGGCGGGAGACGACGCCTTCCTCGACGAATACGACGGGGACGAGTCCTTCCGCACAGCGACCGACACGGAATCCGTGGGGGAGACCCGTCTCCTGGAATCCGGTGCCATCGCCACCCCCGCGCCAGCCCCAGCTCCCGCGCCCCGGCCTCGTACCACGACGCCCGACGCACCCACCGAGATGCTCACCCAAATGCGTCCCGCCGTGGCCCCCGTGCAGGTGCCCGAGCCCGAACCGGAGCCCGAGGACGAGCCGACGCCCCCGCCGATCACCGACGAGCCCGAGGGGGCCTTCCAGCCCAACCTCGACGACTCGATCAGCTACACGCTGCCGTCGGAGGACCTCCTGGTCTCCGGACCGCCCCACATGACGCGTTCTGCCGTCAACGACCAGGTCGTCGCAGCCCTGGGACAGGTCTTCGCGGACTTCAACGTCGACGCGCGCGTCACCGGCTTCTCGCGCGGCCCGACAGTCACCCGCTACGAGGTCGTGCTTGGCGCCGGCGTGAAGGTCGACAAGCTCACCAACCTGTCGAAGAACATCGCTTACGCCGTGGCCTCCGCCGACGTGCGTATCCTCGCGCCGATTCCCGGCAAGAGTGCCATCGGTATTGAGATCCCCAACGCCGACCGCGAAAACGTGGCCCTGGGCGACGTCCTGCGCTCGGCTGCCGCCCGCCGCAACCAGCACCCCCTCGTCGTCGGCGTCGGCAAGGACGTCGAAGGCGGCTACGTCGTCACCAACCTGGCCAAGACGCCGCACATGCTGGTGGCCGGCCAGACCGGTTCCGGTAAGTCCTCCTTCGTCAACTCCATGATCACGTCGATCATGATGCGTGCGACGCCTCAGCAGGTGCGCATGATCCTCGTTGACCCCAAGCGCGTGGAACTCACGATCTACGAGGGCATCCCACACCTCATCTCGCCGATCATCACCGACGCCAAGAAGGCCGCCGAGGCCCTCGAATGGGTCGTCAAGGAGATGGACGCGCGCTACGACGACCTGTCGGACTACGGCTTCAAGCACATCGACGACTTCAACAAGGCGGTGGCCGCCGGACAGGTTCAGGCCAAGCCCGGGTTGGAGCGCACGCTGCACCCCTACCCGTACTTGCTCGTGGTCGTCGACGAGCTCGCCGACCTCATGATGGTCGCGCCGCGCGACGTGGAAGCCTCCATTCAGCGCATCACGCAGCTCGCTCGAGCTGCGGGTATTCACCTGGTCCTCGCCACGCAGCGCCCCTCCGTCGACGTCGTCACCGGCCTCATCAAGGCCAACATCCCTTCGCGCCTCGCGTTCGCGACTTCCTCACTGACCGACTCGCGCACGATCCTCGACCAGCCCGGCGCCGAAAAGCTCATCGGTCAGGGCGACGCCCTTTACCTGCCTGCGGGTGCCTCCAAGCCCATGCGCGTCCAGGGTGCCTGGGTCTCCGAATCCGAGATCCACCAGGTCGTCTCCCACGTCAAGAGCCAGATGGAGACGCACTACCGCGACGACGTCGTTCCGGAAAAGAAGGAAGCCAAGGTCGCCGAAGACATCGGAGACGATCTCGAAGACCTGCTGCAGGCCGCCGAGCTCGTCGTGTCCACCCAGCTTGGCTCCACCTCGATGCTCCAGCGCAAGCTGCGCGTCGGCTTCGCCCGTGCCGGCCGCCTCATGGACCTACTCGAGTCGCGCGACATCGTCGGCCCCTCCGAAGGGTCCAAGGCGCGCCAGGTGCTCGTCACCCCCGAACAGCTGCCCGAGGTTCTCGCGATGCTACGCGGAGAGTCCGCCGGCATCGCCGAGCCCGCCTCCACGCCAGCCCACGCGCCCGCTCCGACCGCTCCCGAGGGGGCGCCCAGCCCGGCCAACGGTGCCGCCGCGGGTGTTATGGGAGAGGAGACGGCCTTGTCCCCGGCCAATGCGACGTACGCATTGGGTCACGATATGGGCACGGCTGGTGCCGGCGATTCGCACGGCAGTGGGGTTGACCCGTACTCTGGTCATAACTTTGGTGGATCCTCGCCCGACTGGGTCGACGAGGAGCCCGAGGACAACGAGGACGCTTGGCAGCTCACGGGCCGCTGAGAGGGAAGGAAACGGTCATGAGCGAGAACGTGTCGCGCGTGCAGCGTAACAGCAAGGTTCCCATGGTGAACCTACCCAACGCGCTGACCGTTTTGCGCCTGGTCCTCGTGCCAGTGTTTGTGGTCCTTGGCTTGCAAAGTCAGTCGTGGACAGCACTGTGGGCGGCGTTCGTTGTCTTCGCCGTCGCCGCGATCACGGATCGCTTCGATGGGGAGCTCGCGCGCTCGTGGGGACAGATCACCGACTTCGGCCGCATCGCCGACCCCATTGCCGACAAGGCTCTGACCCTGTGCGGCTTTTGCCTACTGTCCTACCAGGGTTTCCTGCCCTGGTGGCTGACGATTCTCATCGCCCTGCGCGAGCTGGGCATCACCGCAATGCGCGCCTTCTTCCTGCGCCGCAGCGTCGTCGTGTCCGCGAATCAGGCGGGCAAGCTCAAGACCTTCATGCAGATGGTGGCTCTCGGCATGCTGTTGATCCCGTGGTCGCACTTCAAGGCGATGAACGAGGCGAACGAGGGGTGGGTCGTTATCATGATCAGCCTCGGCCAGATCTTCGCGGGCGTTGCGCTTGCGCTCACGCTCTACTCGGGCTTTATGTACGTTGTCGAGGGCGTGCGCCTCATGCGCGGGGCGGGTGCTGTCGAGGCCGTGGTGGCCTCCCGTGACAACGATGCTCCGGAGGAGCAAGCGCCGTCGCGTCGCAGCACGGCGGGGCAGCACATCCGGAGTTGAGCGCGGGTGACGCAATCCATAGACTAATCGACTCATCGGTGGAATAAGCGCGAAATGGCTCGCGTTGAACGGGTATGAATGCAATCCGAGGAATGAAAGCGGAACGTCACGGCGTTTCGATGCGCGAACTGACAATGCGTCCCTCGAAACAGAACGGCTACAGTAACGATATGGAAAAGACACTGAGCGAAACCCCGCTGCTGCGCAGCGAACTGGGCGATGTCCTGCGTGGCATCCGCCAGCGCCAGGGTCGAACCCTGCGCGAGGTCTCGTCGGAGGCCCAGGTCTCCCTCGGCTACCTGTCCGAGGTCGAGCGTGGCCAGAAGGAGGCCTCGTCGGAGCTGCTCGAGGCGATCACCTCGGCTCTACGCGTGCCGCTGTGGTTCGTGCTGCGCGAAGTCTCCGAGCGTATGGCGATCATCGACGGCGCGGTTATTCCCGACGCGGTGCCCGATGACATCGTGCCCGTCACGCTGATTTCCTGACGCGTGAAGCACTCTGAGTTTTACGAGGCGGTCGAGGCGACCTTCGGGTCGACCCTCGGCTGCTCGTATGTCTCCGACCTCTATCTCGCCTCGCTGGGGGCGACCGCGCGCGATGCGCTGTCCGCTGGCGTCAAACCGGACGAGGTGTGGGCGACCCTGTGCGAGGAAACCGGGCGCGAGGACGCGCGCTGGATTCATCGCGTGGATCCGCGTGAGCGGGGCGATGACCGACTCGGGTCGTCGGTGTGATCGATGTCCGTCTGATTGGAGGGCGGCGTGTCGGTCGGCGGTCGAACATGTGTTCCATTTAAGCTTGTGGGCGACGACGCTCCGACGCGTGTCATCCACAGGGGTGACGTGCGCGGGACGCAGATGACGATGGTCGGTCGCATACTCGTCATGTCGCCTCGGAGAGGGGTGGCATTCCAGGCCAGGACACCCGCAGGCCGGAGAGGCCGCAGACGAAAGGAACACCATGGCAGCCCGTAAAGCACCCGCCGCAAAGCCCGCGACCAACGATCGCAATAAGGCTCTCGAGGTCGCCCTGTCGCAGATTGATAAGCAGTTCGGCAAGGGCTCCGTCATGCGCCTGGGTGATGACAATCGCCCGCCCGTTCAGGTGATCCCCACGGGTTCCCTTGCTCTCGACGTCGCCCTCGGCATCGGCGGCCTCCCGCGCGGCCGTGTCATCGAGGTCTACGGACCCGAGTCCTCCGGTAAGACGACGGTCGCCCTGCACGCCGTCGCCAACGCCCAGAAGGCTGGCGGCAATGCGGCCTTCATCGACGCTGAGCATGCCCTCGACCCCGTCTACGCCCGCGCCCTTGGTGTGGACACGGACTCCCTCCTGGTCTCCCAGCCCGACACGGGTGAGCAGGCCCTCGAGATCGCCGACATGCTGATCCGCTCGGGTGGCATCGATATCATCGTCATTGACTCCGTCGCGGCGCTCGTGCCCAAGGCGGAAATCGAAGGCGAGATGGGTGACTCCCACGTCGGCCTGCAGGCCCGCCTCATGAGCCAGGCCCTGCGTAAGATCACGGGTGCTCTGTCCGCGACCGGAACCACCGCGATCTTCATCAACCAGCTGCGCGAAAAGATCGGCGTCTTCTTCGGTTCCCCGGAGACCACGACGGGTGGTAAGGCTCTGAAGTTCTACGCGTCGGTGCGCATCGACGTTCGCCGCATCGAGACCCTCAAGGAGGCCGGCGCCCCCGTTGGCAACCGCACCCGCGCCAAGGTCGTCAAGAACAAGATGGCTCCGCCCTTCAAGCAGGCCGAGTTCGACATCGTCTACGGCAAGGGCATTTCGCGCGAGGGTTCGATCATCGACATGGGCGTCGAGGCCGGTATCGTGCGCAAGTCCGGCTCCTGGTTTACCTACGGGGATGACCAGCTGGGCCAGGGCAAGGAGAACGTGCGTCAGTTCCTCGTGGATAACCCCGAACTGGCTAACGAGATCGAGCAAAAGATCCTCGTCTCGCTGGGTATTGGCGAGGCCCCGGATCCGGACCAGGCGTCCCAGGACGTGCCCGACATCGATCCTGATGAAGACGCGGGCTTCTGAGTCGTGGTCCGCTATCTGGATCCCGAAGATCATCCCGAGCTGGGGGAGGAACGCCGGCGGCGGTCCTCCCCGGGTGAGAGGCTCGCGCGCGCCCGTCAGCGCAATGCGGCCCTGACGGGCACGGCGGCGATTGAGGCGGCGCGCGAAGTTGCCCTGCGCAAGCTCGACGCGCGTGCCTGCTCTCGCTCGGAGTTGACTAGCGCGATCGAAGGGCGAGGCTTTAGCGCGGAGATTGCCGTCGAGGTTGTCGACCGCCTTGAGGCCGTCGGCCTCGTCGATGATCAGGCGTATGCGGACGCGCTCGTCCGCTCGCGTTTCTCGGGGACAGGTGCGTCCGGTCGGGCCCTGCGCGAGGTCCTCGTGCGCAAGGGCTTGGACTCCTCGACGATCGAGCACGCCCTTTCTCAGATCGATCGGGACGACGAGGCGGAGCGCGCGGCCCAGCTGGTGGCCCGTAAGCGGCGGTCTCTCGCCGGCATCCCTCGCGAAACCGCCTACCGTCGACTGAGTTCCATGCTCGCACGCAAGGGGTATTCGCCGTCCGTCGCGTCTGCCGCCGTGCGCGACGCCCTCGATTCGTGGGGAGATGAGGATGGCGGAGCCGAGGAGGCCTGGCAATGGGGACTGTAACCGCAATGAGTGACGAGGCGCTGACTGACCTGATAGTGGATCTGACCCAGCGCGGCCTGACGGTCGCGACGGCGGAATCCCTGACGGGAGGCGGGCTCGTCGCGCGCCTCGTGGACGTGCCCGGTGCCTCTCACGTCGTACGCGGGGGTGCGTGCACGTACGCGGTCGATACCAAGGCCTCGGTGCTCGGCGTCTGCGAGAGCCAGTTGGCGGCGACGGGCCCAGTGGACGAGCAGGTCGCTCGCCAGATGGCCCGAGGGGCGCGGACGCTGTTCCGCGCCGACATCGGCGTATCGACGACCGGGGTTGCCGGCCCGGGCCCCTCTGATGGCTTCCCCGCGGGAACCGTGCATATTGCGTGCGTCTACCCGGCGGGGGAGGAGCATCGCCTCTTGCACCTGGAGGGCGATCGCGCTGCCGTGCGTGCGGGCGCTATTGACGCCGCCCTGGCCCTTGTGCGTGACGTGCTCGACTTCGCCGCCCTGGTGAGGGGCGACTAGACTTCAGTGCGATGAATACGATGACGCAGGACGGCACCACTGTGCCCCGCACCTACGCGGTGCGCACGCTCGGCTGCCAGATGAATGAACACGACTCCGAACGCATGGCGGGTCTGCTGGAGCAGGCCGGCCTAGTCCCCGTTGAGAAGGTCCCCGAGGCTGCTGCCCGCGCGACCGACGCCGGCGACATGGGCGCCGACGTCATCGTCATCAACACCTGCTCCGTCCGTGAAAACGCAGCGACCCGCCTCTTTGGCAACCTTGGCCAGCTGGCTTCCGTCAAGCGTGCGCGTCCGGGCATGCAGATTGCGGTCGGCGGATGTCTCGCCCAGCAGATGCGCGACGGCATCGTCGCGAAAGCCCCGTGGGTGGACGCGGTCTTTGGCACACACAACATTGACGTGCTCCCGGCGCTCCTGCGTCGCGCCGAGCACAACCGCGCTGCCGCCGTCGAGATCGAGGAATCCCTCAAGGTCTTTCCGTCGACCCTGCCCACTCACCGTGAGAGCGCGTACGCCGCATGGGTATCGATCTCTGTGGGCTGCAACAACACCTGCACGTTCTGCATCGTCCCGCACTTGCGCGGCAAGGAACGTGACCGCCGCCCCGGCGACATTCTCGCCGAGGTCGAGGCCGTCGCCTCGCAGGGCGCTATCGAGGTGACCCTGCTGGGCCAGAACGTCAACTCCTACGGCGTTGGATTCGGTGAGCGCGGCGCTTTCGCCGACCTGCTGCGCGCCGTGGGGCGCGTCAAGGGCATCGAGCGCGTGCGCTTCACCTCGCCGCACCCTGCAGCCTTCACGGATGACGTGATCGCCGCGATGGCGGAGACCCCCACGGTGATGCCGAGCCTGCACATGCCCCTGCAGTCGGGTTCCGATGCGATCCTGCGCCAGATGCGCCGCTCATACCGCCGCGAGCGTTTCATGAGCATCCTGGATCGCGTGCGCGCGGCCATCCCGGAGGCCGCGATCACGACAGACATCATCGTTGGCTTCCCGGGAGAGACTGAAGAGGACTTCCAGGCGACCCTCGACGTCGTCGAACAGGCTCGTTTCTCTTCCGCCTTCACGTTCCTGTACTCGCCGCGCCCGGGTACGCCCGCCGCGGACCGCGAGGATCAGGTGCCCGACGACGTGGCGCTCGAACGCTACCAGCGCCTCATCAAGCTTCAGGATCGCATCTGCGCCGAGGACAACACCGCGCTGATAGGGACCGAGGTCGAGGTTCTCGTCTCCGAGGGGGATGGCCGTAAGGACGGTGCCACGCACCGTATCTCGGGACGCGCTCGCGACAACCGCCTCGTGCACGTCGCCCTGCCCGAGGGGCTGGCGGAGGTCGACCGCCCGCGCCCGGGCGACATGATCCGCGCGACCGTCACCTACGGCGCACCGCACCACCTGATCGCAGACTCGGGCGTGCAGAGCGGCCTGTTCGAGGTGCGTCGCACGCGCGCCGGTGACGCGTGGGAGGCCCGTCAGGCCTCGGACGAACCCGACAATACGGTGTCGCTGGGTATCCCCACGCTGCGTGTGGGGGCCCCGAGCTGACCCTGACCTGCTGATGTGAGCCTCCCCGGGCCATGCGCTCGGGGAGGCTCACGTATGCCGAGGTGTCGCGCGCGATCGGCGCTGCACGTTTGATCGTTTCCCAACGTGGCAAATGAGAAAATGTCTCAACGAAACATGCATGTGACCTACGACTCCTGCGTTACTTTTGTGTCGTGGCGATCGTCACGACGATGAGGCGATCGACATGCGGGAGCACTCTCGGTAGTGCGGGTCGATTCGAGCCCCCTATGCGACCCGTGGCCTTCCCGCGTACGCGGTACGCGCCGCGCCTTCGCATGTAGTCGGCGCACACTCCACCGAGAGTGCCCCGCTCCTCCCAGACGGAGGAACGGGGCACTATTCGTTGGAAGTGCGGCTGGCGCTACTGGGCAGACTCAGCCAGCAGGCCGGGCAGCTCCTGAGCCGCCGACAGGCCAATGATCAGGCCGCGGCGCAGCATCGCGTGAATCTGGCGGTCCGACAGGCCCTCGCCCACGAAGAAACGCGAGGCGGCCACGAGGACCCACCTGTCCTCGTCTTCGATCGGGATGACGGTGGGCTGGAGGTGTTCGGTGTTCCAGCGGTTGGCGACAGCCTGGAGGGACAGCTCGGTGTGACCTTCGCCCTCGGGTTCGATGCGGGTCTCGATCTGTAGCCAGGGGGCGTCAACCGGCTCGCGGTGGATCTGGAAACGCACGTCCTCCAGCTGGGTGATGGCGATGAACTCGCTCGACCCGTGCGGCAGGCCATCGCCCTCGAGGACGTTCTCGATGCGAGCGATGCTCACCTCGGAAACCTCGGTGCCCCACTTGGCGGCGTACTCGTCGGCCTCCATCGCGGGGGAGGGG
>CABKMD010000048.1 GCA_902373435.1 uncultured Actinomyces sp. | reverse complement strand
AAGCCCGCCCGTGCCCTCCGGTCCCTCCGGCGCCCTCCACACCAGTGGGGCCTGGTGTGCTGACGTGTGGCTTGGCACGTCGGCTCGTTGTCCGGCCAGGCCCCGCCATCGTCTCGGCAGTTTCGCATGCAATTCCCTCGAATATGTTTCATGGTGTGAAGCCTGATCGTTGGAATTCTGCGGATTCCGCGTTGGTGTGGGGACGGGATGGGTTGGAATTGCATGCGGAATTGTGGGGCGGGGCTCATCTCCGCGATCGTGCTTGTTCCTCAGGGGCATTGCACTACTTGGGCTGGCAATGCACTGCTGAGTAGCTAGTGCAATGGTGTGTTAACCGGTGCATTGCTTGCCGATTCGGTGCAGCGTGTGGCTGGTCTGAAACCGCTGGCGCCATTGCGGTCGTGTATGAGCGCCGGGCTGAAACCGCTGGCACCATTGCGGCCCGGTCTTCGTGGTGGGGTGAAACCGTTGGCACCTTTGCTCGCGCGAAATGCTTGATTTTGCGGCATTGTGGGCGAGCAAAGGCGTCGCTGGTTTCATGCGCACCCGTGAATGAGCTAGCAAAGGCGGTGACGGTTTCATTGAGGCGCGAAATAGTTCGCCCCGCAGGCTCGAAATGGGCGAAAAATGCTGTTTTCAGGTGTGCTGGGCGAGTTTTTTCGCGCCAACCGGCACTGCGCCCGGTCTTGTAAGCGGCGTGCGCCCTCCATACTGGCAGTGGTGGGGGTTTTGCACTACACGAGGCAGTCGCACAGCGTGTCGCCGGCGTGTCGGACCCTCATGTCGTGCAATTCCCCCGCCGGGTGCCGGTGGGGTCGCGACTCGAGGTCGTGTGGTGCACAAAGTGCAGACCGTCTTGGAGAAAGATGCTGACAATGGGTTGTTGTGGGCGAAGCGGTCTGCGATTTCGGCGAAGGGGTCGGAAACTGTTCCGCGCCCGGCGTGGCGCAGTCGTGTGCTCGAAGGCTCGTTGGCCTCATGACGTCCTGCAACTGGGCTGCTTCGATGGCCCGTCCCTGGCGTTGTGGGGCTTGGCCAGTGGATAATGGGGAGACGGGTGGCACGCCGTCGACGCCCGTACAACGCCCAGCCGCAGTTCCGTCCCGAAAGGACCGACATGCCTCGTCCCGCATCAGCCGTCGTTACCTCCAAGCCCGCGCGCTTCGTCCTGGCCCTGCTGCGCATCGCGGTCGGCTTCATTTTCCTGTGGTCGTTCCTGGATAAGACGTTTGGCCTGCACTATTCGACGGGCCCGTCGCGCGCGTGGATCAACGGCGGCACGCCCGCGCAGAGCTACCTGACGGGCGCCACGACCGGCAAGCCGCTGGCCTCCTTCTTCGAGTCGCTGGCCGTGCCTGCGATGGATTGGCTGTTCATGCTCGGCCTGCTGGGTATCGGCCTGGCATTCCTGCTGGGTATTGGCACGCGTCTCGCTGCCGTCGCGGGCGTCGTCATGCTGGGCTTCATGTATGCGGCGGTCGCCCCGTGGGTGTGGGGCTCCCTCAACCCGGTTGTCAACGAGCACCTGGTTGACGCGCTTGTTCTCATCCTGATCCCGCTGACCAGCGCGGGCGATACGCTCGGCCTGGGCGGGTGGTGGAAGAGCCTGGGGCTCGTGAAGAAGCTGCCTTTCCTCATCTGATCCGCATCGATCGACGAGGCCGTGGCCGGTTTTCCGGTCGCGGCCTCGCGGTGCGTGGGGGCTGGCAGGTCGTTGCAGCGGGTAGTCGCGCTCGGCCCGCAACGGGACTTTGGTCCCCGATGGATGTCGAACAAGGGCGCGTGTGACGAGCGGAACTGCTCGCCGCGCGCGTCGCGCTTCTGGCGCCGTATGACACCAGATATAGTGGTCACTGTTCACATCAAGCACTACATCTAGTGAATGATGGTCGCGTTCCCCTACATCTAGGGGAGCCTGACACCGGGCGGAGCAAACCACCTCCACCCACAGTGCCACGGCCTCGCCCCACGAGGGCGGAATGTCCGCGACGTGTCGATCATACGACCAACCAGCAGTACCGGTCCGCCGCCCACCGAAGCGCAGGGCCAGAGGCACCCACCGCCACACAACGGAATCAAGACAGGACAAGGAACATGACCAGCTCACCTCGCTACGACGTCGACGCCATCGCAACCGTGCAGGAGTACCTCGACCGCTCAGATTGGCGGGTGAACGCCAACGCGAACCAGGGGTATTCGCTCGGTGGCCTCGTCCTGAACTCGGCGGGCAAGATCGTCGCCAACTACTGGCTCGAACACGTCTACACCCCCGAGATCGGCGCACCGCACCGTGAGGGCGACTACCACATCCACGACCTCGACATGTTCGCCGGATACTGCGCAGGATGGTCCCTCAAGCGCCTCATCCAGGAGGGCTTCAACGGCGTGGGCGGCGCGATCGCCTCGGCCCCGCCGCGCCACTTCTCCTCGGCGTGCGGCCAGATCGTCAACTTCCTCGGCACCCTCCAGAACGAGTGGGCGGGCGCCCAGGCTTTCTCCTCCTTCGACACCTACATGGCACCCTTCGTGCGCCTGGATGACATGGAGTATGAGGACATCGTGCAGTGCATGCAGGAGCTCATCTACAACCTGAATGTGCCCTCGCGCTGGGGCAGCCAGTGCCCGTTCACGAACCTGACCTTCGACTGGACGTGCCCGGACGACCTCGCGGACGAGCACCCCCTCATTGGCGAGGAGGTCGTCGACTTCACCTACGGCGACCTGCAGCGGGAAATGGACCTCATCAACCGTGCGTTCATCGAGGTCATGACGGGCGGCGACGCGGACGGTCGCGTCTTCACGTTCCCGATCCCGACCTACAACATCACCCCCGACTTCGACTGGGAGGGCGAGAATGTCGACGCCCTCTTCGACATGACCGCGAAGTACGGCCTGCCCTACTTCCAGAACTTCATCAACTCCGACCTGGACCCGCACATGATCCGCTCGATGTGCTGCCGTCTCCAGCTGGACCTGCGCGAGCTCCTGAAGCGCGGCAACGGCCTCTTCGGATCGGCGGAGCTGACCGGTTCGATCGGCGTGGTCACGCTCAACATGGCCCGCCTCGGCTACCTCTACAAGGGCGATGAAGAAGGCCTCGTCGCGCGTATGGACGAGCTCATCGACCTTGCCTCGAAGTCCCTCGAAATCAAGCGTGAGACCATCCAGTACCACATGGACCACGGCCTCTTCCCCTATTCGAAGCGCTACCTGGGCACGCTCGATAATCACTTCTCGACGATCGGCGTCAACGGCATGAACGAGATGGTGCGCAACTTCAGCGACGACGCCTACGACCTGACGGACCCGCGCGGCTTCGACATGTGCGTGCGCATCCTGGATCGGGTGCGCGAGCGCATGGTTCAGCTCCAGGAGGCCACCGGCCACATGTACAACCTGGAGGCCACCCCCGCGGAGGGCACGACCTACCGCTTCGCGAAGGAGGATCGTAAGCGCTTCGCCGACATCATCCAGGCGGGCACGCCGGAAGAGCCCTACTACACGAACTCCTCGCAGCTGCCGGTGGCCTACACGGACGACCCCTTCCAGGCCCTCGAGGATCAGGAGGTCCTGCAGGGCAAGTACACGGGTGGCACGGTCCTGCACCTGTACATGGGCGAGCGCGTCTCCTCGGGCGAGGCCTGCAAGGAGATGGTGCGCCGCTCCCTCACCGCTTTCAAGGTCCCCTACATCACGATCACGCCGACCTTCTCGATCTGCCCGGTCCACGGGTACCTGGCCGGCGAACACTTCACCTGCGACAAGTGCGCGGCCGCCCACCCCCACGCCGAGCCGCAGGCCTGCGAGGTGTGGACGCGCGTCATGGGCTACTTCCGCCCGGTCCAGTCCTTCAACATCGGCAAGAAGGGCGAGTACCACGAGCGTCAGATGTTCTCCGAGAGCGCCGCGGATGCGCACGGTGAGCTCGTCAGCGCCTTCCCTCCCGCGGGGAGCCGCTGACGTGAGCGCCCGTCCCCATGGTGACGAGGCCGGGGCAACCCGGGAGGGTACGCTGAGCCTGGGCGTCCCCGGCGTCGCCCAGGGGCGGGGTGCGCGCGAGTGGACGCCGGACGACCTACAGATCGCCGGCCTCGTGCCGATGTCGACCGTGGACTGGCCGGGGAAGTTCGCGGCGTCCCTGTTCCTACAGGGGTGCCCGTGGGCGTGCCCGTACTGCCATAACAGTGCGATCATTGACCCGCGTATCCCGGGCGTGGTCGCGTGGGGCGCGCTCGAGGATCTGCTGGCGCGCAGGCGTGGCCTCCTCGACGGCGTCGTGTTCTCGGGCGGCGAGGCCACCCGCCAGATCGCGCTGAGGGCGGCGATGGCGCGCGTGCGCGAGCTCGGCTTCGGCGTTGGTCTGCACACCGCGGGTCCCTACCCGCGTCGCCTTGAGGAGTTGCTCGGTGCGGGCCTCGTCGACTGGGTGGGCATTGACGTGAAGGCGACCCCCGACAACTACGAGGCCGTGGCCCGCCGAAGTGGCGCGGGCGAGCGGGCGTGGGAGTCGCTGGGCATCGTCCTGGCCCACCCCGAGGTGGACCACGAAGTGCGCCTGACCGTCTATCCGGACGGTCCCGGAGACGGCTTCGAGGTCGCGGCGCGGGCGCGCGAGATGGGGGCGAGGAGCTTTGCCCTCCAGCAGGCCCGCGACCTGGGCACACCCGACGGCTTTTCTGCGACGAGGCCGGGGTGGGACGACCAGGTTCGCTCCCTCGCGCGGGACATCGAAACGCTGGACTTTGACAGGTTTATCTTCCGTGGAGACTCGTAGAATTTTTGTCAAGTGACAGCGCCGCATGTTGGGAAAAATATGGGGAAGGTTTCACTTGTGACCCCTGATCGCGGTATTGTGTAACAACCTCGTGACCGTGAAGTCTGGAGTTTCGATGGCTGAAGAGCTGCATTTCGACGACCCTGCGGCGGCTGCCCAGGATCCGTCGATCGACGCTGAAGCGCTGCGCCAGCTGGCGTATCGCTACCCCGAGCTGCGCCCGGCCGTGGCCGCGCATCCGCACGCTTACCGTGGGCTGCTCGACTGGTTGCATCAGTTCAATGACCCGCAGGTCAACGCGGCCCTCGAGGCCCGCGACGACTACGACGGCTACATCGACTCCAACGGCTACCTCGTCATGCACGGAGACGTGTCCGGCGCGGTCGCCGGCTCGTCGATCCGTACCTCCGAGTCCGGGATGTACGTGCTCGGCCAGGGTGGCGTGAACTCCTACTCGCAGGTCGAGCGCACCACCCCCTACTCCGCCGTCGTCGGCACGAATACTCCCGTGCCCCAGGTGGGCGCTCGCGAGCAGGTCGTCGCCCAGGTGCAGCGTCATTCCATTATGGGCAGCAAGGGGGCGCAGGATCCCGAGGCGACCGCCGTCTACCCGAGTGTGTCCTCCGGCTCGTCCTACCCCAGTGCGTCGGGCACACCCGCGCGCCCCCAGCCCACGCCGCAGGCCTACCCGGGTGCCGGCACCTCCTACCAGGTGCAGCCCAGTGCTTCGCAGGAATTCGCGCCGAAGGAAGAGAAGGAACGCCGTGGCTACCCGATGATGGGCCTCGTCCTGGGCATCCTGGGTCTGATCGCGGTCATCCTCCTCGGCTTTGTCACCTACGTCTTCACACGCGGATACGAGGGCCCTGCCACGGGCTCGGCCGCGACCCCCTCGACGTCTTCCTCGGCACCCGCCAATGCGACGCCCTCGCCGAGCGCGACCACGGAGGAGCCAGCCAAGTACCCGGCACCCGCCGGTGCGATCACCGTGGACTCCTTCTCGTCCCCGTCCGGCAACATCACCTGCTCCTTCACCGCTGACGGCGTCAGCTGCGGCATCAAGGAATCCGACTGGGCCGATGACGGGTATGCCTCCTGCTCCGGTAGCCAGGTCGGCGTCCTGAGTGCCTCGAAGGACAAGGCGGGCCAGTCCTGCGAGAGTGCGGTGCCCGGTGGTGGCAACGCCCTCGCGTACGGCGCCGCGGCGACCAAGGGCGACTTCGCCTGCCACTCCACGCAGGATGGCATCAGCTGCTGGAACACGAAGACCGGCCAGTCCTTCGCGCTGGCGCGCGGCGGCTGGATGACCGGCACGACCGGCGAGATCGGCCCCCAGAAGTTCAGCTGGAACGACTGAACTCACACGCATAAGAGGGGTGGGCCCGAGGATTTCCTCGGGCCCGCCCCTTTCGTCTGCGGGAGCCTACTGAGCCTTCTCGATGGGGCCCAGGATCAGGTTCGCCCACGCGGCGTGCAGGGACTCCTGATCGGAGGGGTCAAAGAGGCCGGGGGGACCTACGCACATTGGTGCCCGTCGAGGGGTGGTAGCGCGTGGAATCTCCCCGTTACTCAGGGTGACCTTACTGTATCGCCGAGGGGAAGCGGGGGCGAGATGTAATGTGCCTGACGGGGCGTTGTCTGGCCTCGGACCGCCCGTATTAGCTAGGGTGGATGCTGTGAGTACTCCGAACGCGCCCAGCCCTGCCCTCACTCCGCGTCAGCGTTTCTTGCGCGAGCGTCAGCAGCGCCAGAACACGACGTTCGCTGTCATCGGCATCGCGATGATAGTGGCTGCGGTGGCGGCCGCCCTCGTGTTCACGGGAATCGTTCCCGTCCCCTTCGGCAATGATTTCTCCGTGAAGGTCAAGTACGCCGAGACCGGCGACATCCCGTGTCCGACGGTGGATATGAAGCCCGTGGTGCCCTCGCAGGTCACCGTCACGGTCATCAACACGACTCAGCACCAGGGCCTGGCCTCGAAGGCCACGGATATGCTCCAAACCGCCGGCTTCCAGACCGAGGAACCCGCCAACTCGGACGTTGAGTACACCGGAAGGGTGCGCATCACGGCAGGCGCGGATTCGGTGGACGCCGCCTATTCGGTGGCCCGATTCTTCCCCGGTTCCCACGTGCGCCTGAGCGACGCGGAGGGCGCCACCGTCAAGGTCGAACTCGGCACCTTCTACGATGACGCGATGAGCGCCGAGGACGTGCAGCGAGTGCTCAAGTCCAACGACTCGATTGAGCAGCCCGCGAAGTGCCGACCGATGCCGGGCACGAAACAGGGTTGAGACAGAAGGAAAGACCGCCCCGAGTGGGCGGTCTTTTCGCTTCTCTGCGGCGCTCGTTGAGCGTAGAGTGCCGCGGTCAGCGGCCGGTCAGCGGCCCGGCCGTGCCACGGCCTCGAATGTTCTCCAGGAGTGTCTCGCCGTCCGAGCCGTACCAGACGGGGACGGACTCGGGGACGGTCCACAGGGCGTCGGGCACCATGGCCTCGAAGCTGCCGTGCGCCATGAACTGCTCGATCTCGGACAGGGAACGGATCGCGATGCCCGCAACGCACTGGGGGAACTCGCGGGCGAACTCCGCGTAGATTTCCGGGTCGTGCTGTCCGTCGTCGCCGACGAGGAGCCAGCGCATGTGCGGGAACATGCGGGCCAGGCGGCGCAGCTCGCGGCGCTTGTGCTCCGGTCCCGAGCGGAACCAGCCCGTATTCGAGGGGCCGAAGTCCGTCATCAGAAAGCCGCCGGCCGGGTAGCCGGAGCGCTCCAGGAAGGAACGTACGGTCGGCACGACGTTCCATGCGCCGGTGGACAGGTACATGATGGGGGAGTGGGTGCCCTCGGGCACACCCTCCGACGAGGCCGACGACGTCGTCAGCGTCGTCAGCAGGTGCGCCATGCCGGGGACGGCCTCGCGCGAGGATACTCGGTCCAGGAAGGCATGTTTCGCGGCCGTGACCAGGCGCGGCAGCATCGACACCATGACAGTGTCGTCGATGTCCGAGACCACGCCGAAATACTCGCGATCCGACACGATGCGCACACGCACGCACGCGGGTCGGCCGGCACGGATACGGCCCTTGCGGGGGCGCTCGTACATCGCCGAGGCCGGGGCGGGCAGCGGGGTCGCCGTGCGCAGGGTGGTTGCGAGCTTGGCGGCGTTGTCCTCGGACAGGCCGAGCGCGCGGACGTCGCCCGCGTGCAAGACCTGAATGGTCGCGTCGTGCCAGCCCGGTTCGAGGCCGTGGCCCAGAACCGTCATGTCGACGAATCCGCCGCGGTCCGCGAAGGTGAGTCGGCGCGCGTTGCCGACCGTGACGAGCACGGGCTGACGGGGGACCTGCGCGTTGAAGAACTGACGCCATCCGCGCCGGGTTTGCAGCCAGGAACGCCCATCGTCGCCGCGCGCCATGAGGACGCGGCCGAGGACGCGGGCGCTGCGCTGAGAGCCGATGCCGCCAAATCCGACGACGCCCGGGTAGTACCAGCCCTGAGACATGGCGGCGACCAGCAGAGACGACGCGAATTCACCCACGCCTGCCGTCAGGGCGAGCGCGAGCGAAGGAGATTCGTCGTCGATGAGAGGCGGTCGGAGGCGCATGAGGGCAATCATAGGGCTTCGCGCTTCTATGGGCGCAGGAACCGAAGGGGAATCCGTCCTCAGTCGAGGGGCAGCGTGGGCTTCGGGGTGGCCGCGGTGCTCCTACGCAGCGCGGGCAGGCCGATGAGCATCAGGAGGACCATCGCCCACCCCGCCCCGGACATGGTGAACAGGCCGCCGCGCGCGCCGATCGCGTCGATCGCGGGTCCGGCGAGCGCCGTGCCCAGCGAGGTGCCCAGGTTGATCGAGGTCGACATCCAGGTCAGGCCCTCCGTGAGCTTCGCGGGGGAAACGGAGTTCTGGATGATGACGTTGACGTTCGTCATCGTGGGGGCACAGGTCAGCCCCGTGATGAGGATAACGACGGCCATCGTCCAGACGTTGAATGCCACGGGGAAGAGGCTCATGCCGACGGCCATCGCGATAACACCGATCACGAAGAGCTGCCAGGTGGGGTGCCTCCACGTGCGCGCGCCGTACACGAGGGCGGCAGTCAGCGACCCGATCGAGAAGAGAGCGAGGAGGATGCCGCCGAGCGCGGGGGTGCCCAGCTCCTCGGTGAAGCTGACCATCGATACTTCCATCGTGCCAAACGTCATGCCCATGCCAATGTAGGTCGCGGCCATGACGAGGACGACGGGCTTGCGGATAACCGACTCGCGCGGGGCGCTGGGATCGTACGGAATGATCGCGGGCTCGGAGTCGCGGCGCGACAGGAAGAGCACGCCACCCACCGCCAGGCTGACCATGGAAATGATGAGGCCGGTGGCCGGATGCAGGGCGGTGCCCAGGACGGTGGAGAGCACGGGGCCCACGATGTAGACGAACTCGTCGACGGCGGATTCGAGGGCGTAGGCGGTCGGCAGCTGGCCCGGCTTGTGCAGGATCGTCGACCAGCGCGAGCGCACGAGCGCGCCGGGTGCGCCCCACATGGCGCCCACCAGGGCGGCCGGAATGAAGAGCAACCACTCGGGGGCGTGCACGAAGACAGCGGTGACGAGGCCGAACATCGACAGAGTGGAGACGATCCACGCGGGCCCCATGACGCGTAGCTGACCGTGGCGATCGACCTGGCGCGCGAGGATGGGCGCGCAGATCGCCATGACGATGATGCCCACGGCAGAGACCGCGCCCGCGAGCGTGTAGTTGCCGTACTCGGCGCGCACCATGAGGATCGTTGACAGTCCCACCATCGACATGGGCATGC
This sequence comes from uncultured Actinomyces sp., assembly GCA_902373435.1. Lineage (GTDB taxonomy): Bacteria > Actinomycetota > Actinomycetes > Actinomycetales > Actinomycetaceae > Pauljensenia. The sequence continues at coordinate 4,299 of CABKMD010000048.1, read as the reverse complement.
GCAGAATAAGGCCAGCCGCGGAGAATTTCCAGGACTGGCGGTAACGCAGAATGGCGAGATAGGTGCCGAGCACCCATCTATTCTATCGTCGGGGCAGTGTCCCGAAAGGCAAACGGAATGGGGCGTACGTAACCATTCGGAACTTCCGCGATGGGAGGGCACGCCGCGAAAAAGCCACGGCCTCGTCCGTGGGAAACGAGGCCGTGGCCGGGGAGCGGGGGCTGCTCAGTCGGTCACTTCGAAGACGCCGTGCTGGCCCTTCTCCGCCAGGGAGAGCGCGTGGTTGACGAAGGCGTAGTGGCCGGCTTCGAGCGGTGTGAACTCGACGAATCCGCCCTCGGCGGCACCCAGGTTGAGGACCTGTCCCCAGCCGCCGCCGCTTCCTCCGCCTCGGATGACGTAAGCGCCCTCGCGCCACACGGTGTCAAACTGGGCGCCCACGACGTGGAAGGTGGTCGCCAGGTTTGGGCCCGCGTCCATGACCCAGACGCGCACGCGCTCGTTGGTCTTGATCTGGATGGGGTGTGCCTTGTACTGGAAGGGCACGCCGTTGAAGGCCATTGCGTTGGGCGCCAGGGCCGACAGGAGCGAGGCGTCTGCGCTCTGCCCGTCCGCGCCCAGGTAGAGCTCGGAGGCGACCATGACGTACTCGTGGTCGACCGTATCGAGGTCGGTCGGGTCGATGATGACGGCCCCGAACATGCCGTTCGCGATGTGCATCGACATGGGAGCGGTCGAGCAGTGGTACAGCCAGATGCCCGCGTTCTTCGCGACGAACGTGTACTCGAGGGTCTGCCCGGGTTCGATCGAGCGCATGACATTGTCGGGGGCGACGAGGCCCGCGTGGAAGTCCAGGGAGTGGCTCATCGTCCCGTTGTTGACGAGCGTGATGTGGAAGGTGTCGCCGATGTGTCCGCGCAGGATCGGGCCGGGAGCCTCCCCGTTGAAGGTCCACGACTCGCGCGTCAGCGAGCTTGTGACGTTGACGGTCTGCTCGGTGACCGTGAAGGTGTAGTGACGCTCGGTCTCGTTCGTGGCCGGCGGCACCGCCGGGTCACGTGCGTCGATGGTCGCCGCGTAGTCCGTCAGGGCCGTCGGGGTGGCTGGTCCGGCGGCGGCGTCCTGCCCGTGGTCGTGCCCGTGGCCTGCGTGGCTGCCCGAGGCCGATGTCCCCGAGGAGGACGAGGAGGACGTGCCCGTGGCCTGCACGTGCAGGGTCATGCCCATCTCGCGGTGACCCGGCAGGGAACACCAGCCCTCGACGTCCCCGGCGATGACGCCGAGGTCGAGTTCCTTCGTCTCGCCCGCGGCGAGCGATCCGGAGGACACGCCCGTCTCGAACACCAGGTCGTGGCGCTGATCCCCCGAGTTCGTGAAGTCGATGATGAGACGGTCGCCGACCGGCACCTCGATGTGGTTGGGCGTGAACGCCATGCCCTCGACGCCCACCGACACGCGGGTCGTGTGTCCCGTCGACGTCACGGACGAGGTCGTGGTTCCCGACGCCGTTCCCGTGCCCCGCGTCGTGGGCGCGGACGGGTTGGACAGGAAGATCGCCAGCGCGAGCGCCACGACGGAGACGACGCCGATGACCGCGCCCGCCGTGCGACTCACGGGCGAGTGGTTGCCCGTCGGGCTCACGCGCAGTTTGGGGGTTCCCGTCGCAGGCCCTGTCGGTGCGGATGCCTTCGGCTTCTTGCCTCCGGGCGACGGCGAAGTGGACAGGTGCAGGTCAGCCACGGCGGCCTCCTTGTGTGGTGGGGAATGAAGCGGCGGCGCGCTTGATGCGCGCCTGGGCCACGCCGCAGCGGCCCATGAGGATGATGTCGACGACGTAGGTGGCCAGCAGGACCACCCACGCGGCAATAGTGAGGCGTTCGGCGGAGGTCCCGCTCAGGGACGCGACACAGAGCGCGAGGAGTGCGGCCACGTTGCGAGCCGTCTCCCGGATGGGGGCTATGGCCTCGAGCACGCCGACGCCGACGCGCACCGCGGATGGGCCGCCGCCGATAATGACGGGCATCAGGTAGGTGAGCGCGCCGACGAAGAGCTGGCCGAGGCCCGCCGCACCCAGGATCGGCATCCACGCGAGGAACGCTGATCGTAGGCCGGTCGCGTCCGCCGCCTCGAAGGCGCGCAGGCAAGCCCCGGCGCCGGCGACGAGAATCCAGGCGGCGCCCAGCATGAGGGACCATGCGCCGTATTCGGCGGGGCTCTTTGTCAGCGCCGCGCGGACCAGCGGAACGCCCACGCCCAGGGCGGCCGCGCCCACGACGATGAGGAGACCCACCGAGGCGACGCGCATCGACCCGACCACAGCGCCGGTGCCGGCGACGAGAAGCGCGGCCACCCACAGGGGCAGGGCGCTCGTCGCGAAGGAGACGGCTCGCGGATCCATGCGCGTGCGCATTGCGGTCGGCCCCAGCGTTACCAGGGTCCCGCCCATCGTCAAGCCCACCCATCCGGCGATCCCCGCCAGCGCGTGGGCGACCGTCAGGCGATCCCGGGCCTCGGCCAGCCATGCAGGAGCGTCAGCGTCGAACATGGCCACCGTGACGAAACCCGCCAGCGTCGCGCCGACCACCAGGAAGAACGCTGCCGCAATGTAGTAGCGGATGATGACCGCGAAACGCGAGGCCAGGCGCTCGCGGGCGGCGGTGAGCAGCGCCCACCCGTGCCAGGCAGCGATCGCGCTGACGATCGTCGCACCCGTGACGGTCGCGTACCACAAGCCCGACCACATACCGCCGATGAGGAGCAACAGGGAGAGATTGAAGGCCGTGATGCGCACGGTGTTGTCGCGCCCCGCGCGTCGGTCGTCTGGGGCCAGGTGGGCGAGTGCGCGCGTAAAGTACCAGGACCACTGGAAGATCCCGTTCGACAGGACGCCGAGGGTCACCAGGTGGATCATCGTCCACAGGTTCTGAGGGATGCGGCCTCGGGCGATGATCGTGACCGCTGCGGCGACGGCCGCTACGCACATCCAGACGGTGGTCGCGCGGTCGGTGCGGGGAACGCGGGGCTTGTTCATCGGGCTTCCCGAGAGGCCGCGCGCGCCCGGCGGATCGTCACCGTCAGCGTCGTGGCGACGAAGAGGAACACTCCCACCACCCCGAGGGTGCCGCCGAGGCGCCACGGGTAGGCGGTCTGGCGCGCGCCCGCGAGGAGGCGCAGGGCCAGGGAAACCTGGAGGAACGCGAAGGGTACCCACATCGCGCCGTGGTAGGGGACCTCGCGCCGGGCGACCGCCGGGATGATGACGGGCGCGTGGGCCAGCAGCATCGAGATGACAAAACCGATCGTGATCGCGTGGACGGACGCGTCGTAGCCGTATCCGTCGAAGGCGGGCGGGGCGATGACCCACATCAGCGCGGGCACGAGCGCCCACGCGTAGCCGCTCAGCATGCACACGGCCGCCAGGCGCGGCAGGCCGCTCATGCGCACGGTGCCGCGCGCGACGTCGTGCCAGGCGGTGTCGGCCATGAGGATACCGAGCGAGAGGCCGATCAGGGGGTATCCGATCGCGGGGGAGTACAGCGCGATGGTCAGGCCCACCATGAGTGCGGCGCTCTCGGCGGTGATGCGCCGCTCGGTGGAGCCGGACGCGAAGGCGAGGCGTGCCAGTTCGACGCGCTCGCCGACGATCGTGACGATCAGGAAGGCCAGCCACCATGGCACCGCGCGCGGCGTCTCGAGGCCTCGCCACCACAGGAGGATGCCGCCCGCTCCGATGAGTGCGCCTATCAGCTGGATGAGAACCGCGTGGGTGGCCTGCCGGCGCGCCCACACGTAGCAGTAGATGGCCGTCAGCAGCGCCATGCCGAGGGTGATGAGGAAGCCGGGCATCATGCGTTCGGGCGCAAATCCGCTCAGGTGGGCGGCCAGGAAACGTGGGATCGGGAGGTTTGCGAGCGTCTCGCGCGCGGCCTCGTTCAGGGAGATGAGGACCGCGCTGATGCCTCCGGCGCCGGTCAGCAAGGGAGCGGCGTACGCCCACTTGCGCCGCCCGTCGGATTGCAGGGCGACTGCGCGCTCGAGGCAGATCGCGGTGCCCAGGAACCCGTAGATCATGAGGAGTCCGTGCACGGTCCCCAGGCTCGTCGACGCCACGGGCGCGATGGCTCCCAGCCGCACGAGGGAAGCGTCCAGTCCCGCCAGGAGCGCGATGCCCGCGAGGAGCAGGAACGCGAGGCGGCCGACGGGCAGTCGGGGGAGGGGAGGCCTCGTCGTCGCTATCGACGAGGCCTGGGCTGGCGCATCCGGTCCCGCGGGATGTGCGGGTGGGCGGGATGCCTCGCT
>CABKMD010000047.1 GCA_902373435.1 uncultured Actinomyces sp. | reverse complement strand
GGGTTGGGGTTGGGGGTTGCGGTGATGGTGACGGTGACGGGCTGGCCGGTCGGTGACTGGACGCGGCCCTTGATGGTGGCGGTCATTCCTTGTCCTCACTCTGTGTAACTGGGCGTGGCGGGTTACTTGGGTGTGCGCGCTTCTAGCGCCTCGATTCGCTCGTAGATCGCGAGGTGCGTGTCGTGCGCGTGCGAGTCGATCATCTGCTGAGCCGACTCGCGGGCCGTGCGCTCGTCGTGGATTTCGGCGGCCATGCGGCTGCCGCGCTCGTCGATGCGGTCGATCCGGGCCTTCATGTCCGACAGGCTGTCGCCGTGGCTGTCGAGCGTAGCGGCGACGCGGTCGACCGCTTCACTGACTGCCTGCACGGTGCGCGACACCGTGTCCAGGTCGTCGCGCATGTTCGTCGCGTGGTCATTGCTGACCTGCGCGTCGGCGGACTGCGCGGCGGCCTTCGCTTCCTCAGCGGCCTTGGTTGCTCGCTGCAGGTGCGACTCCATGCTGGCTTTCAGTCGCGCGAAGCCCACGGCGGCGGCGCCGCCCAGCCCGGCGATCAGGACGGCGACCAGACCGTTGACGGCCTCGAGGACCTTAGGGTCGGTGAGGATGCCGGTCACTGGGCACGGTCACCGCCCGAACCACGGGCCGCGTCGCGGGCGGCCAGCCAGGCGTTAAGGTCGGAGTACTTGCGCACTTCGTCCACGGTTTCGCCGCCGGGGGTCAGGGCGCCCGCCCAGTCAATCAGGGACACGCCGTTGATCTTGACGGCGGAGAGCACCTGGAAAGCAGACCACGCGATACCCAGGAACACCGACGCCTGCGCGAGGAACAGCTGCCAGGTCGCCGGGTAGGAGCCCGAGACCCAGACGGCGAGAGAGACGACGACAGCGACGACCGCGAGCAGGACCTTGCGGTGTCGAGGCGTCCAATACGGGCGGTCGAGCACCGCCTGGACGACCGGCCAGATGAGGCCGACGACGACCGTCACCAGGAACGGATCGGCCTGCAGGCCAAGGAGGAGCTGATTCATGGTCATTCTCCCTTCTCCGCGCCCGCGAGCGCGGCATTGATCGCCCCATTTGTGATGGGGCCGTAGATTTCGTCGTCGTCCACGCCGACGGCGCGCTGCATAGCGCCGACGACGCGGTCGTGCGCCTCGTCCGAGGCGTCGCCCCAGATGCCGTCAGCCTCGGTCCCGATCACGGACTGGACGTACTCGACGCCGAAGGGGAACTGGCGGCCTCCCCATCGGGAGGCTGCGACGACCGCGTAGACGCGGCGCGTCGTATCAGGGCCGAGCACGTTGTCCGTGTCCGCACCAACCGCGCGCTGGATTCCCGTAATGTCCGTGTAGCCACCGGGTGAGCCAGTGGGCGCGTCGGAGTAGTAGGGCCGGATGACGGCGCACACAGAGTCCCAGTCGCGGGACCTGCGGTAGACTCCACCGCCGTTGCCCTGCGAGCCAGCAGCGCCGGAGGACGTATTGCCCTCGATGGTCTGAATCCATCCGCCGTAGTTGGCTTCGACGATGCCGACATGGTCGGCGATCCCGTCGTCATCCCAGTCGAAGCAGACCAGGTCGCCGGGGGCGGCCTGCGTCATCGGCTCCACGAGGCGTCCCTCGCGCGCGGCAGCGTTGATACCGTAGGGCACGTATGCGAAGTCGCCGCCGGGGATGACAGATGTGCCGTCGTCGTCGGTCAGGCACCAGGACGCGAACATCGCGCAGAACGGTACACCGCTCATCCCGTAGTATGAGCCATGTTTCGTGGCGTACCAGCGCCCGTAGCGGGAGCCTTCCTCGGGGTCGTCCCACCGCGTGTAGCCGATTTCGCCCGCTGCCCACGCAAGGGCCGTGCTTGCTGTCATGGTCATCGGGAAACCTCCTCGTAAGGGATGCAGATCGGGTCGACGATGTCGGGCGGCGTGTCCGTCGCGGGCGTCATCGAGGCCATGAGCTGCTCGATTGTCGGTTCCATTGGTTTCTCCTCTTGGGTATGGGAAAGCCCCCGGACGGGCGTGTCCGAGGGCGCGAAATGTCATGGGGTCTGTCAGTAGCCGGTGGCGTGGAAGGTGAAGCTCACGGGTGTGGCTATATCGCGGTCGGGGAAGGTCAGGCGGAACACGGTCGGGCTGAGCGTGTCGACCGCCCACCGTGTAGGAATGTGCGCGTCCACGTCAGCGAGAATGTGCCCGTAGGCGAATGTGATTCCGATGTGGACGCAGTCCTCGGGGAACGCGACGGGGAATCTGATATATGGGGTGACGCACCGTTTCGCGCCTGGCACGCCTTCGTATTGGGCATAGCCAGTCCATCGGCCGTGCTGTTCGACGCGTGAGGTCTGCGTGGGGACCCCCTCCTTGCCGCCGACGAGCCAGCTGCCCTCGGTGGACCCGTAGGTGATGATGGGGGTTAGGCGGGTGATTTCCCACTGGCCGTGCGCGTTTTTGTGGCCCTCGCACTTGTGGATGTGGTTTGACATGTCAAAGTAGATCGGGCGGGCCTGCGTGGGTGGCTGCCCTGCGCGGGCGGCGGCGTTGCAGACTGTCACGGCCTCGTCGTAGGTGCTGACGTGGATGATGTGGCTGATTGATCCGGCGGTTTTTGGCCAGGTGGCGAGGATGTCCTCACCCGCTTCGGGTGTGCGGACGCGGTTCCAGTTCTCGATGGTCACGGTGTTCTCCTTTTATGGTCTCAGATATGTCGCGGTGAAGCGGTAGTCGCGGAGTGTTGCGTTGCCGGACTGTGTCGATGTCAGAACGATGCCGACGCGTTCACCTTCGCCTAGTCGCATCATGCCCGTCGCCGTGACTGTCATATACTCGGCGGGTGCGCCCTGTGCGTAGGCGTAGACGGTCCCGAAATCGGCGGTCGGCGAGTACACCGTTCCTTTACGGGCGGTTGACACCGCGAGCAGGACCGTGCCGTCCCATGACGACGACTGAACCGCCGCCCACGCGGTGATCTGGTAAATGCCGGGCTTTGGCGGGGTTACAGTCTGGCCCCCATCCATCAACTCCCACACGCCGCCTGTCTCACACAGTTTTTTACCGCCTGAAAGTAACTGCAAGCGAGTCCAAGCACTCGTGTTGAAAACCGTGACACGCACTTCACCAGATGCCCAGCACAGTGTGGGTTTGTCGGCGAGGGCGGCCCAGGGCAGCTCGGCGACGAGGGTTCGGCGTCCTTTGATGGTCTGCCAATAGGCGAGGCCTGTTGGTGTGAGCGCCGCGTCGTTGCCGTTGCCGTCGGCGAGCTGGATCTGCACGTTCTGAGCCGATCGTGTCAAGCTGATACGTGTGGACACTGGCTCGGAGTAGGCTTCGGTCCAGCTGGTGAGGGTGAGGCGGATCGGCCATGGGCTTGCGTTTTCTGGGGTGGTGGTCGGCCAGGTGGCGGTGATCCTAATCTGGCGGTCGTCGGTGGTTTCGAGGTCGCCGACGTTCAGGGTGAGGGTGCGGGTGGTGGATTGGCTGGTGGAGGTGTCGATTACGGCGGGGGTGAGGCCGACCATGTAGGCTGCCATGACGGCTGCGCCGGCTGGGGCCTCTAGGGTGAGGGTGACTCGCAGGTCGCGGACAGCTTTGCCGGTGGTGGGGGTGGAGGTGGTTTCGACGCACTCGGGCCCCAAGGGGCCGGGTTTGGCGATCTCGAAAGCCGGGCGCGTGCCTAGCCAAATTGTGCGCGATAAGGGGTTTTCGCCGGTGACGAAGTCGGTGAGGAGGGCGGGCCGCCAGCGCATCACAGTGTCGCCCCGCTGGGTGCGGGCTGCGCCGACCCCACCAAGCATGAACTCCGAACCACGGAGCTGCGCACCGCTGATCCACTTGCCGGTGATACGGGCGGCGATCAGTTCGCCGGGAATGACCGCGTTTTCGGCGCGGATTTTGTCGACGACGGTGAGGGTATCGAACGCCGCGAGCTTGCTGTAGAGTGCTTCGCTTGCGACGATCTCGCGGGCGGTGACCGTGCCCGCTTTGATACGGGAGCCGTCAATGGGCGCAGCGGCGGCTTCCGCGATCTTCCTCGTGAGGTCGTCGCGGGTCTCCTCAATGGCGGCCTGCGCGCCCTGTAGGGCGGCGGTGGCCTGGGCGGCGGCGTCGCGCGCGGCCTTCGCGGCCTCGCCCACGGGCACCGTCACGACGCCGGTAGGGGCAGTGACGGTGGGGGCGTGCGCGAGCGTGGCAGCGCCGGTGTTGTCGCGGTCGAGGCGGACGGGCGCGCCCTGCCAGGTGATGCCAGCGGTCGAGGGGACGACGACGCTGGTACCGGGGGACGCGCCGTGGGGGGTGACCTCGACGAGGCCGGCGGCCTGGTCGACGATGCCCGTCACTGTGCCGTGCACGGGCCCCGTGTGAGGCGCGGGAGCGCGGGTTGGGGTGAGGTCGAGCCAATCAGACAGGCTATCGGGCGTGGACACTTGCGTAAACCTCCAGGTCAACGCGCATTTGCGCGTCAGAGTTGGCCAGATCAATTGAGTAGCCGGTCACGGTGCCGGTCACGACCTCCTCGCCCGTCTCCACGCTGATCGTGTCCCACAGTTCGATGCGCGGATCAGCGGCGAGGGCGAGGCTGCGAGTGCCCCTCGAAGCGAGCGCCTTCGCCCGATAGGTTTCGGCGGCCTGCTGGACCGTACCCTCAAGGTCCGCCATCTGCATTTCGCTGCGCTCGGTGACCACGCCGTAGACGGACGGCTGGTAGGGCGCGTCGAACAGGGGTGCAACACCGTTGTAGTGGGGCGGGTCGCCGCCGCCTTCGGGCGTGTCCCCGGTGGTGCCGACGAACCAACGGTTCGGGCGGCGCTCAGCGCTCTTGCGGGCGACCGCGATGAGGAGGTCGCGACCCGTGTACGTCTCAGACACCACACCGACTCGGGGTTTCCACACGTGTAACGCTCCGTCAGGGCGCACCGTCCAGGCGAGCCCGTACGCTTCGGCGAGCTTCCCCATGGCTTCGGTGCGGGATGTGCCCCACTCGAAGGTGCGGGGGATCGCCTGGTCGCCGTCGTCGACGATGACCTGCAGGCCGCCCTCATCCGGCGCCCCGGCGAGGCGCTGAAACTCACTCGACACGGTCGCGCCGCCGGGCGGGGATGACGGCCAATCCATCGGGTTCTTTTCGCACCGCTGCAGAAGGTCGTAGGCGGTGACGGACACCCCGCCGCCGCTGGTTTCTTCCCACGCGTCGATCTGGTAGACACCGACCTTCACTCGGGTGGTCACTCCGCCGACGGTGATCGCCTGTACCACGTGGAGGCGCTGCCCGTAGTTGTTCAGCGGGTCGCCAGGGTCCCGTGGCACCCACCCGTAGGGGGCCTCGAGGGTGAGGCGTTCGCGGGGCGCGCGATCCGTCGACGCTTCGAGCCGCGCGCTGACGACGGGGATGTCCTCAGCGAGCACACGGCCGGCGAGGACCGAGGAGACATGCACGTCGATGGTGGTCGGGGCGGCGAGCGTCGCGGAGTTCGGCCCGCCCCTCATGGCATCCCCGCAAACTCGCGCAGGAGGTCGACGTAGGAACGGCCCCGCCATTTCGAGCGCGCGTCCCATGCTCCCCATGTGACGACGTGTACGTTGCCGAGGAGGCCCGAGGCTTCGTCCAGGTCGATCTGACGATAGTCGAGGGTCCATTGGCGGCGGAGCCGGTCGCGGCGGCCTGTGCGTTGGCTGGTCGCGTGCGTGACGGCGAGGATGCGCACGGCGGGGATGTCGCAGTCCTTGAGGTCGCAGGCGTCGTGTGAGTGAACGGCGATTACGGGTTGGCGGGCTTCGATGATGCGTGCGAGGCGCTCGCTGTCCTCAGCGTAGGCCAGGAGTTCAAGCCTGCCCGTGTAGGCGGCGGCGACGCCCGCCCAGCGGATGACGGGGGTGCGGCGGGCGTTGATGTCCGTCGCGGTTGCCCGCGTGTCGTATTCGCGGGTGTCGTCCCCGATGTAGGAGACGACGGCCCGGTGACGGGAGTCGAGGCTGGTGACGGCGTAGCCTTCGCCGCGGCGGGTGAGCGTGAACCGCTGCGTCCCCACCGTGTAGGTCGTCGCCACGCCGGGCGGTGCGAACGGGTCGCAGAACGCCGCCGCCTGGTTCGCCGTGTCGGCTGGGTTGATGAGACGGTCCCCGTCGTACACGGCGGCGGCCGCGTCGGGGCCGTCCAGGTAGAAACAGGGCAGGCCCGTCTCTTTGTGTATCCAGGCCTTGATTGCCATGTTATTGGACGCTCCTCACTACCTTGACGGCCTCGGTTCGCGCGAACGCGCGGGTCTGCTCACCCGTCCAGGGGTTTGTCACGAGCGCGGTCACGTGGATGTTCGCTGCGCCCGCGCCCGCCGCGTTGCCGCCAACGCCTCCCGTCGCGTACGGCGTCGCATTGCCGGGAATGTAGGTGCCGCCGAAGATATTGGCAATCTCCCCGAGAATGGCCTCGCTGCGCTTGCGCTTGGCCTTGGCGAGCGGAATGTAGCCTTCGCCCCCGGTTTCGGGCTCTGCCCACACGCGCCAGGCGCCCGCCGGGGCGATCTGCGCGACGTGACGTTCCCTGTGGAAGCCGCCGCCCGCGTAGAAGTGCAGGACCGACCCGTCGGCCTGCGCTGACGGGCCGCCCGACTGGCTGTATTGGCCGACAATATTCACATACCATGTTTGACCATTCCAGGCGGCCTTGATGCCTTCCATCTTGCCTGACACGTAGTCATTAGCGTTGATGTTGACATAGGGGCTGTAGCCGTCGATTGCGGCCTTGATGGCGTCGAGCTTGGCGTTCGCCTGGTCGTTGTTGCCGTCGATGGTGACCGTGCCGGTTGCCGCGTCCACCTGGCCGACCGACGCGACCAGCTGAGCGATAGCCGGGTCGCTGTTCGCGTCGATGGTGATCGTGCCGTCCTGGTTCTTCGCGTATCCGAGGGTTTCCAGGATCGTCGTGATCGCGCTGTCGTTGACGGCGTTGATTGTGATTGTGCCGCCGTTCTGCGCCTGCACGTAGGCGATAAACGCGTCGACGCTCGCGTTTGCGGCCTGCGTTTCGGCGGTGACATGCGACTCGATATTCGTCGGGATGAGGTTCAGCTGGTCAGCGAGCGCGGCTGCGTCATCGGCGGACAAGCCCATGGCCTGCGCGACGCTGATGAAGTTGTCGCGCGTCAACTGCATGGCGGCCTGCATATCCTCCATGGTCGCCCCGTTCTTCTCCATGGATTCGACGAGTTCCCAGCCTGACTTGGCGAGGTCGTCGAGGGCGGCCTGGTTGGCACGGCCCGCCGCCGTGGTGATATCGAGGGTCTGGCCGTTCTTTGCGACCGCCTGGTTTGCGGCGTCAATGGCGTCGTACAGGTTTCGCCACGATCCGCGCTCGCCCAAAATGATGTCCTGTAGGGTTTTCTGGGCGTCGATCAGGTCTTGCGTAGCCTTGGCCTGGTCCTCCATGGCCTTAGCTGCCCGGTTCGCGGCCCCGGCGAGCTGATCCTGCGCGCCCGCGTGGGCGACACCCGCGCGTTCGGCCTGCTGATTCAGGTCAATTGCCTTGCCCATAGCGGACTGGGTTTCGTCAAGGGCAGCGCGAGCATCACGCTCAGCGTCCGCGAGGTCCTTTCCCCATGAGCTAAGACCGGGGCCTCGGTCGTTCGTTTTGCGCACATTGTCCAGGAGCGCGCGAACACGCGCGTTCGCTTCCTCAGACCCCATGGCGGCGTCGACATAGTCGTTGATGTCGCCGCCGAGCTTCTCGAACGCTGACGCGCCGGAGAGGTGTCCGCCCCAAAACGTCCGGGTGTCCTCGTTCAGGCGTTTCAGAGCCGCCGACCGGGTCGCCCCTGACGCTGAGTTAGACACTGCGTCGAGGGTTTCGGCGAACTCCTGAGCCATGGCCGTCGCGCGCGCCTGCTTCGCCTGGTAGTCAGAGAGTGCGCTCGTGAGTGCGCCTAACGCGACTGTGGCTGCCAGGCCCCACGGGCCACCGAAAGCACCCAGGAGCGCCGACCCTGCGCCCTTCGCAGATGACGCAATTCCTGCCAGTGCGGGCGCCGCAGCCTGCGACAGGGCACGAACGTTAGACACGCCGTTGGCGCGCGCCGTGACCCACGCGGTGCCGAAGCCTCCGATAGCGGCGCGGGTCTCAGCGAGGCCGGCGCTCATCGACGCAAAACCGCTGCCAATGCGGGTGATAAACGGGATCGAGCCATTCAGAGACGACAAAGCCGTGCGAACGTCGGTGATCGTCGTAAAGATTTTCATTCCAGCGCCCGCTGTGAGCGTCGCGGCGGACGTGAAAGCGGCGAGGCCGAGCGCTCCCTGCTGCACGGGGGCAGGTAGGGCACTGAACGCGTTGACGGCCTGCTCAGCAAACTGGACGAGCGTGCGCAGGAAGTCGTTACCGCCCGAGCCGCTCTTGATAAACAGGGTCTCGAAAGACCCGCCGAGCTTTTCGAGGTCACCGTTTAGGTTGTCCATGCGCGCCTCGGCGGTTTCCGCTGCATAGCCCGCATCGTTGACCTTGTCGATCCAATCTTGGATGCCCTGCGCGCCCTGCTCGTACAGGATCGACGCGGCCCTGATCGCGTCCTGACCGAACATCTTTTTGAGGGCGGCCTGACGGTCCTCAGCGGTGAGCTTGGACAGGCTGTCGTGGAGCTGGCCCGCGTAATTGGCGAGGCCAACGAACTTGCCCTCGGCGTCGTACGCGTGAATTCCGAGCTCCTCCATGTACTTCGCTGCCTGCTTCGACTGTGGCGTCATGTTCAGGAGCATGGTCTTAAAAGACGTGCCCGCATCCGAGCCGAGGAGGCCCGCCGACGCGAAGGCAGACAGCGCGCCCGTCGTTTCCTCGATGTTGAGGCCGGTCTGGGAGGCGACGAGGCCCGCCTGCTTGAGGGCGGCTCCGAGGTCTGACACGTCGCCCATGGCCTTACCAGCGCCAGCGGCGAGGAGGTCGGCGACGTGGCCGACGTCTGATCCACTGAGCTTGAACTGGGTCAGGGCCACGGATGCGATACCGGCGGCGTCGGCGACCCCCAGGCCGCCAGCGGCGGCCAGGTCGAGGGAGCCCTTGAGGCCGCCGTTCAGGATGTCAGCGGTCGAGATACCGGCCTTGGCCAGCTCTTCGATTGCGCCAGCGGCTTCGGACGCGCTGAACGCAGTGTCCGCGCCCGCCTGAATCGCAGCCTCCCTGAGCTGGTCCATGTTTTCGGCGGACTCGTGGGTGGTGGCCTGTACGTTGCTCATGGCCTGGTCGAAGTCCGCGAAGGACTTGACGACATATCCGGCGGTGCCTGCCGCGGCGACCCCGTACCCGATCATGGCCGTCGAGGCCGTATCCCAGGCGGCGCGCTGAAGCTGCGCAGACTGGGCAAGGCGCCCCATGGTTGTTTCGGCGACCTTGCCGGTCGGGTCGCCCTTCGCGGCGAGCTGTTCCAGGCTCGTCGATGCGGATTTGATCTGCCTGTTGAAGTCGGCGACGTTTGCGCGCAGGGTGACCTTAATGCTGCGTTCAGTCATGGGCTGTTGCCTTTCCGCGCGTTCGCGCCGCTATGTGCCGGGGCACCCCCGTCCGGCTAGTCCTCGGTGCCGGTGAAAACCACCGTCGGGACCATGCCGGGCGCGGGGCCCTCCTTGTGTTTCTTGCGCCACAGGTCGAGGGCCATTTGAGCGTTGTCTTGGCGTTCTTCAACCTCGAAATAGCCCTCGTAGTCGCCCTCGGTCAGGCGCTTGGGGTAGCCGTAGGAGCCGACCCTTGTGTCCTCGTACATGTCGAGCGCGCCCGCTAGCGTGCTGTCCATTTCACCCCACGAGTCGGCGGGCACGCCCAGGAACTCGGTCGGGCGTCGGCCCCACTTTTTCGCGCTTCGGAGCGCCCGGACCAGCCACGCGCCGGCGGGCCGGTCCAGGCACTCCGTCAGGAAGGGACTGAGATGGTGGGCTTCATGGTGTTGACAGTGGCGACGGCCTGCACGAGGGCTACGACCTGGGGTTCGACGCGGTCGCGCAGGGTGGCGAGCATGTCCACGGTGAGGCCGGCGGGGGCGACGATCTGGGCGGCGAGCTGCTCGAGGGTGGCCTGATCGCCGTCGATGCCGCGAGCCTCGCAGTCTTTGCGGAATCGCTGCACCCATTCGGCGGACCTGCCTTGCACGGTGATGTCGAGTGCCGACGCCTTGATTTGGTCTGCGACTTCGCGCATCTGCTCTTTCAGGGCGCGCATGTCGTCGACGTTGGCGGCGCGCTTAGCTTCGTCGTACCTGGTTTCGAGGGCGGACAGGTCGGCGAACAGGTCGCCGCGCGCGTACAGGGTGACGGTGCGCTGCACGGGGGTGACTCCGGCGATCCAGGCGGCGAGGTCGAACGTCTCGGGTGTAATCGGGGTGTCGGGGTCGGTGTGGGTGAGGGCGCTCATGCTGAGCTCTTCGTCGTGGGCTGCCATGTCAATGCTCCTATGTGTGTAGCTTCGTGTTTTCGGGCTGCCTGTGTGGGGGGTGCCCGCCCGGCAGGCGCTGGCAGCCCATTGTTGGAACCTGCCGGGCGGGGGCTATGTGTCAGGCGACGACCTCGACGTTTTCCGCCGCGTCCATGACGTTGAGCTTCGCGGCGCGCTTGATGTAGCCCGCGAACCGGTCGCTGGGCTTGGTCGGCGTACCGAGGACGACCTCATACACGCTGATGATGTCGCCGGCCTCGATTTCCTTGGTCTCGATGGGGCCTTCGCGCTCGACCAGCCAAACGGTCGACCCCTTCTTCTTGATGAGGTCCCAGACGAAATCATCCTCAGTGACCGGCTTCCCGGCCTCGTCGAGGTACCGGAACACCGTAATATTGCCGGCGTAAGACGTGGGACCGGGGGCCTTGCCTTCGCCGGTCTTGCACATCTCCTGCTCGGTGATCTCGGTGTCCGAGTCGGCACCGAGCGCGTAGTCGCTCTTCATGATGCGGCAAGAAATCTTCTTGCCGGCCTTGATTTCGGTGAGCTTGGGGGCGGCCATGTTCACGGGCTTCGTGGTGAGCGCCCACAGGGTGATGCGCCCATCGGCGAGGGTCTTTGCACCTGCCATTGTCATGCTCCTTCGGTGGTGGTGTCGGTGGTGTCGTCCCCATGCGCGGGGGCGTCGGTGGGTTCGTCCTCCTGGCTGCAACACATGGGTTCGCTGGCCTCGGGGGGCGGGGTGAGCGTCCAGTCCGCCCCCCAGATCGGGTGTCCGATCCAGTGCTCGGGGATGTCCTGGCAAGCACCGGTTCGGGTGTTGTAGGCGGTGACCATTCAGGCCTCCTTCGTTTCGGTGGTGGCTTGTGCGCGGAACGTCACGGTGCAGTAGCGGGGCGCGCGGTTCGCGGGCGCGCCGACCGTGCTGTTGTCGGCGCGCACGTCTGTCACGCCGACGTGCGCGAGCGGGAAACAGCGCCACCCCTTGACGGTGGGCGACCAGCCGCGCAGCCGAGCTGTCACGTCGTCCGCGAGCGCGAGGACGTTTGCGGTGGTGGGTGCGACGACCTGCACGTGCAGGCGCACGTCAACATCCCCGCCGCAACCGGCCAGCGCTTCGGACGTGGCCAGGGTGGGCGGTCCCCACACGAACACGAAGGGAAGGCCGGGGTTGCTGGGCGGGTCGCCGACGAACGCCTTCACTGCTGCGCCCGCCGACGTGAGGGTGGCGAGTCGTTCGCGCATCTGCGTCATGATGTCAAGGGTTAGCCCCATAGGTCCTCCACAATGTCGGCAACGGCTTTTTGGAAGGCTTCGGCCTCCTCATTCAGGGGTTCGATGGGGTCGCGGGTGTGGCCGCCGCCCCTCGAGGTGCCGAAGTAGGCGATATTGGCCAGGGCGCCAGACGGCTTGTCGGGGCCGATCTCAGCTTCTACGGTGTTGCCACCGTCGTTGAGGTCGTAGGAGATGGACCGTGCGACGTGGCGGATGCCAGCGTTGCCAGAGGCTTCTAGGTCGGCTTGCATGGCGTGTTTGATGTTCAGAGCGCCTTTGCTCACGGCGGGCCTAAGCCAACGTGAGAGTTCGCCGGGGAGGCGGGTTGCGTCGGCGGCGATCTGCCTAACTTCGGTGGTGTCAATCTCGATACCAGTCACAGGAGGTCGTCTCCGTTGGTTTCGACGTCGACCTGGAAACGCCGTGAGGTGACGTGCGTCTTGTCGAACAGGCCCGTGACGCGAAAGACGCTCAGGTAGCCTGCGACGCGGATCAGGTCACCGACGCGCACCGCGTCCACACTGTGCGGGAGGTGGATCGAGTACCGCTGGATGGTGACGAGGGCACCGGCTGCGTTCGCCGCGGTCTCGTGCGCCTCATACGTCTGAACCTTGCAGGGTCCCGCCCATACGGGGGTTTCGTGTAGCTCGTCGAGGCCGTCGGGGCCGGTGGTCACGGTTGGGCGGGTGACGGTCGCCCGGTCGGTCATGAGGGCTTCGGCGGCGCGGCGGCCCGCGAGGACGGCGGTGCGTGCGCTCATGCCCAGCCTCCCGCCGGCGTGGTGTCGGCGTCGCGGCCCCCAAGCCAGGGCGCGGGGGTCAGGACCGGCATGTATGCGCCCGAGGTGGAGCCGTCCTGAGACAGGCGTGCCCATTCGTCGGCGGTGAGGGTGAGTTCGACGGCGGATGCGGCGGCATCTAACGTGTAGCTGTAATCGTCGATCCGCTCATTCCGCTTGCCGTCCGGGTTGCGGGCGCGGCGGGCGACGACCTCGCTGATGACGTCGGCGAGAATCTGCCTGTCCAGGTTGTCTAGGTTGCCGAGGCGGGCGCTGATGATGCGCTCGGTTTTCGCGATCCAGTTGGCGATCTGGTTCTGCTCGTCCTGGTCGGTGATGGGGCGGCCCAGGGTGGTCGCCACGTCGATGACGGTTGCGTAGGCCACGCGGGGCCGCCTTTCACTCGTCGGTGGGGGTGGCGGGCCCGCCGGGGCCGCGCCGCACATACCCGAGCCGCTCCCAGTACTGGAGTTGGCTCGCGGGCACGGCGATGTGGTCACCCGACGGGCTCGTCAAGTGGACGACAGAGTTTGTCACTTGCGCGCGATCTTGACGAACGCTTCCTTGTCAGCGAGCGCGAAGCCGTACTCGGCCTCGGCGCGGATCGCGACGAGGTTCTGCTCGTACATGGACACGAGCTCACCGCCGATGGTGACCGAGGCCTCGGTGGACACGTCCATCGTGATGCCACCAACGGTGCCCCAAGCGGCCTTCGTCCAGTCGCCGGCAAAGCCGACGGTCTTGTCGACGCCGACGTTCTCGTGCATGTAGGTGGTGCGGCCGAGGACAGAGCCCGAGCGCAGGGCGGGCACGGCGCCGGTGTAGGCGGCCTCCGCGAACAGCGGGCGACCCGCCGTGTCCTTCGCGTTCAGGAGGTCGATCTCGAAGCCGGTGTCGAAAGCAAAGCCGGTGACCTGCTTCTTCGGCGTGCCCTGCAGGTTCAGGGACATGGCCTTCACCAGGTCGTCGTACGTGTTGGTGCCAGCGGCGGCGCCCAGGGTGACATCCTTGGTGGTGGCGGCGAGGGTGGTCTCGAACGGGCCGGTGCCGTTGCCGTCGCCGCCCTTGTTGTGGAACACTGCGAGGTCGAAGGCGCGGGCGAACGCGTCGGCGAGGAGGCCCGCGAGAGTCTCGCTGTAGCCGCCGGGGTTCGCGCGAATAACCTCCTGCGAGGCCACCGCAATGGCGGTGAGCTTCTTGGGTTCCATCTTCACCAGGCCGAGGCCCGCCTCGGTGGTGTGCTTCTGCGCGCCCTCAGCGGTCCAATTGGCGGTCGGCTTGCTCGTCACGATGGGGAAAGCCTGGCCAGACGCGCCCAGCGGGACCTTGCGGATCAGGGACATTGCGGCGCTGCCCTTGGCGGCCTCGTCGAAAATCGGGCCCGCCAGTTCGGGCTTAATAAAGCCGTTAAAATCGCTCAGCTTCTTGGCGGCGGTAATTGCCATGGTTGGTG
>CABKMD010000046.1 GCA_902373435.1 uncultured Actinomyces sp. | reverse complement strand
GTACATCGGGGTGGGCAGTCCGGGTGGGAAAAGCTGCGAGGCAAAGAAGCCACCCACGCCCTGCTTTCCGATGCCCGCGCCAATGAAGGTCACGTACGTGATGAGCGCGAAGACCATCGGGACGGCGACGACCGACGAGGCCGCGATGTTGATGCCGGGGATAATACCGGCGATGTTCATGGCGAGGACGCCGAAGAACAGGAAGCCAATGAAGCCGGAGAACTTGCGGCCGGTCTTGGGGCCGAGCATGTCGAGGGCCACGTTGTCGCGAATGTAACCGGCGATCGCCTCGACGGCCATCTGGCCTCGGGTGGGCACCAGCTTGGGCTTACGCGCGACCGCAACGAGAACCAGCGAGACAAGGAACCCCATGATGACGCGGGCGAGAGTCAGACGGTTGAACTCGAAGAAGGTTCCCTCACCGAAAAGGACGCGCGGGAAGAAGTCCTCGAGGGCAGGCTGGTGCGGGTGCTGGGTGAACGCGGGGTAGGCGGTGAGTGCGATGACGATGAGGAGGATCGCGAGGCTCACCCAATACCAGCGCGGCTTGGACGCGGTGCGGCGAGCAGGCGCATGATCGGACACTAAATGTGCCTCCTTCATCTCAACTCCATTGGTTTATTTCTGCCGCCGGGGCAACTCAACCATTCTAATACAGGAAAGGGCGGCCTAGCGCGCGCAAGGGTTACTGAGTGTCGCGCGGTGCGTCCACGTTCATCGAGCGCTTACGCATCATGACAATCATCTCGACGGTCGAGGACACGATTATTGCGATGATCGTGGCTATTGCGGCCACCCGGACGTCCATGCCCAGGGCGCGCGGAACGTACAGACCGATGACGAGCAGAGCGATCTTCACGACGTATCCGCCGGTCACCCACCCCATGAATGAGGAGGGCGAGCGCAGGGCGCGCGACGTGAAGATCCACTGCGCCGCGACGATGACGACGACCATGGCGAGAGCGAGCGCGTAGGTCATGCGAAAACCTCCTCGTGGGCAGACTCTTCCTTGGGGAACTCACGGGTGGTCACGGCCACGCCAATAGCCGCCGCGATGACTGCGACGAGGGCGACGCTCCACCACTGGAAAACGAGGAGACCCACTGCGGGGACGCAGACGATGGCGGTCCATATCCACAGGATCGCCACGACCCCACGATGAGAGTGCCCAGCGACGAGCAGCCGATCATGGAAGTGGGAGCGGTCGGCGACGAAGGGACTCTTGCCTCGGCTCATGCGGCGAATCGAGGTAACGACCAGGTCGAGGACAGGCATAAAGATGACCGAGAGCGGCAGGATGAGCGGCAGCGCAGACACAATCATCTGCTGGCGACCGAGCAGCGAGGGATCGATCTTGCCGGTGACGATGATGCCGGCGGCGGCCAGGACAAGGCCCATGGTCTCCGCTCCTCCGCCCATCATGATCGACGAGGGGTGGAAGTTGAACCAGAGGAATCCGGCGCACACGCCGAGCAGCGCGATCACAATGAGGCTGGCGGTCGTCGCGTAGGAGGCCGCGCCCATGAGCCGGGTGATGATGTAGGAGTACACGAAGAAGGACCCGGCGCCGATCGCAATCATGCCGGAGGCCAAGCCGTCGAGCCCGTCGATGAAGTTGACGGCGTTCATGATGCCGACAATGAAGAAGACGGAGACGAAGAGCCACAGTCGGGAGGAACCGAGCGTCAGGCCGAAAATCGGGAACGAGGCCAGCTGGACGCCGCCAAAGGCCATGCCACCCGCGATAAGGACTTGCCCACCGAGCTTGGCCATCCAGTCCAGCTCGATGATGTCATCGATGATGCCGAGGACGCACATGGCTCCGGCGCCGACCATGACGGCCCACGGAACCGTGGTCGTAAAGAGTGGTGCCATGTAGGGGATCCGCGAGGCAAGCAGCATGGTGACGATCAGTGCGATGGTCATCGCGACGCCGCCCAGGCGCGGGATGGGCTTCTTTTGCAGGTCACGGCCACGCAGGGGCGGCAAGATGTTGAACTGCAGGCACGCCCAGCGCACGGCCGGGGTCAGCAGGATCGTCAGGGCCATTGCAATGGCACCCACCAGCAGATAGACCTTCACAAAGCGGCCCCTTCGACGGGGGCGATGGGCACGCCGGCGGCGGCGCTGAGATCATCCAGGGAGATGGTCCCGAGACGCAGCGCACGGGGCGCGTCGTGCGCGAAGTCAACGATCGACGAGGCCGTGGAACCCTGGGTGGGACCACCGTCGAGGTAGGCGGACACCCGCGTTCCGAAGTATCCGACGGCCTGCTCGACCGAAGTCGCTGGGGGCTGACCGGTCAGGTTCGCGGAGGTGACGGCCATCGGTCCGAAGTCGTGCAGGAGGCGTAGGAGTGCGCTCTGGTTCGGCATGCGCACGCCGATGGTGCCGCCGGTTTCACCCAGGTCCCACCCGAGGTCGGGGCGGGCACGCAGGATAAGGGTGAGTCCACCGGGCCAGAAGGCGCGCGCAAGGCCGCGAGCGGCCTCGGGGACATCGACGCACAGCGAGTCGATCGCGTCGACGGACGCGACGAGCACGGGCGGGGGCATCTGCCGTCCGCGTCCCTTGGCAGCCAGGACCTCGGCGACGGCGTCGGGGTTGGCCGCGTCCGCGCCAATGCCGTAGACCGTGTCCGTGGGGACGACGAGAAGATGGCCGTCGCGCAGCTCTCGCTGGGCGCGCGCCAGGTCGTCCTCGGTCAGGGAAGGAACGGCACTCAGGATCGTCTCGATACTCATCGTGTTCATTGTGTCACGGATACCGTGGGCTTCGCCGATTCGGGGGCGCGGGCGCTCAGGAAACGACGCCTGCCAACCAGGTCAGGCAGCGTCGAAACCTCCGTCATCCCGAGCTCGGCAGCTATCGCCGCCATAGCATCTTCCTGCGTGGGCGAGTGTTCCATCAGCAGGACACCACCGGGGCGCAGGAGGGTCAACGCGCGGCGCGCGATGCGCGCGGGGATCTCGGTCCCGTCATGGCTACCCCCATACAGGGCGACGTAAGGGTCGGCACTCGCCTCGGGCTGCGTGGGCATCTCATCGGCGGGAACGTAGGGCGGGTTCGTGACGACGACGTCGACCATGCTGTCCAGGTGCGCGAGCGTCGCCGGATCAGCCGCATCTGCGCGCACCAAGTGAAGGCAGGGAACGCCCACAGCGTCGCGGTTCTGACAGGCCAGTGCGAAGGGCTCGGCTTCCTTCTCGACTGCCCACACCTCCGTGCGGGTGGTCTCGGTGGCTACCGCCAGACCAATCGCGCCGGAGCCGGCGCACAGATCGACAACGCGAGCCTCGCCGCGTCGGGCAACGAACGATGTGGCCTCGTCGATCGCGAGGCCGGCAAGAACCTCGGTCTCCGGCCGCACGACGAACACACCGGGGCGGGCGGCCAGGGTCAAGCCACGGAAGAACATGCGACTCGTCACGTGCTGAAGGGGAATGCGCAGGGCCCGCTCCCCCACCGCCGAGCGCAGTTTCTCCGCCTGCTCCTCGTTCAATTCCACCGGGAGGTCCCACTGGGACGAAGCGTCACACGCCCACTCGAGCAGCTCATGCACGTCCGCATCGACCGAGTCGATGCCAGCGCTCGCCAAGCGCTCACGAGCCCACGCACGTGCATGCACGACAGACCACGCCCCCATGTCTCCTCCAATCATGACTGCGTTGCTGCGGCCAGGCGCTCGGCCTCATCAGCTTCCTGCAACGAAGCGATCACTGCGTCGAGCGCACCTGACAGGACCGCGTCCAGGTTGTGAGCCTTGAAGCCCGTACGGTGATCCGCGATGCGGTTCTCCGGGAAGCTGTAGGTGCGGATGCGCTCCGAGCGATCCACGGTGCGCACCTGGGACAGGCGCTGGGCCGAGGCCTCGGCTTCCTTCTTCGCCCGCGCTTCGGCAGCGAGGCGTGAGGCGAGCACGCGCAGCGCAGCCTCTTTGTTCTGCAGCTGCGACTTCTCGTTCTGCATCGACACGACAATGCCCGAGGGAATGTGCGTGATGCGTACGGCGGAGTCGGTCGTGTTGACCGACTGGCCGCCCGGGCCGCTGGACCGGTAGACGTCAATGCGCAGATCGTTCGGGTCGATGACGATCTCCTCGTCGTCCTCGATCTCCGGCATGACGAAGACGCCGACGGCGCTCGTGTGGATGCGGCCCTGCGACTCGGTGACAGGCACGCGCTGCACGCGGTGCACGCCGCCCTCGTACTTCAGGTGCGCCCACACGCCCTCGTCGGGAGCGGGGGTGCCTTTCGCGCGAATCGCAAGCGTAATGTCCTTGAAACCACCGAGCTCCGTGTGGGTCGCGCTCATCTCGGTGACGCTCCAGCCGTGCGCCTCCGCGTAGCGGGCGTACATGCGGGCCAGATCGGAGGCGAACAGCGCGGATTCTTCGCCGCCCTCACCCGCCTTGATCTCGAGGATGACGTCCATCGCATCCTCCGGGTCACGGGGAGCCAGAATCTTGACGAGCGCCTCGTGGGCAGCCGCTTCCTCTTCCTCGAGGGCGGGAATTTCGTCGGCGAAGGAACGATCTTCAGCGGCCAGCTCGCGCGCAGCCTCAAGGTCTCCCGAGGCGGAGGCAAGCCGATCAGCGGCGGCCTTCACGCGGCCAAGCTCGGCGTAGCGTCGACCGACTCGGCGCATCAGCTGCGGATCCGCAAGCGTCTGGGGATCCGCCATCTGCGCCTCGACCTGCTCATATTCCTGCAGCAGAGGGCCCAGTGCACCGAGTTCATCAGTCGCGGCCACGATTCACCATTTCCTTCGATCCATACAGTTGACAAAGCGGCGGCGCCGTCGGCCATAGGGCCAACGACACCGCCGTTGAGCTAGCCGCTCACCCTCACTTGGAGGGGCGCACGCGCTTGCCGTAGCGAGCCTCGAACTTGGCGACACGGCCGCCGGTGTCGAGGATCTTCTGCTTGCCCGTGTAGAACGGGTGGCATGCCGAGCACACGTCCACGCGCATCTCACCGGAGGTGATGGTGGAACGGGTGTGGAACGAGTTGCCGCACGTGCAGGTCACGACGGTGTCCACGTATTCGGGGTGAATACCCTGCTTCATGGAGTTTCTCCTGGATCGTTTAGTGCTCCGGGTCCGGACATGCAGCGTCCCCCGCATCTGGCGGTGACTCGCCTTCCAGCACGCCAAAAGCGCCTGGGGCATGCCGGTGAACCGGTAAGCCGACACGACATTATCGCACACGCCCCCACCCCCTTCAACGAGAGAGTGTCTCCTCGGGCGTGACGTCGGTTATGCGCGGGAACGACGCTCGCGCCCGCCACTCCTCGGGAGCACGAGGCCGGCTCGTGCCTCTGCGCTTAACGCCCTCTCCTGCGCGGACCGACGTTCGCGGCCGACGTCAGATAGTTCGCCCGCGAGGAGCCGTGCCGCGATGTCCCGTCCCACACGAGGTAGCGGTGGAAATACGCGGGAGGTACGTAGAGCTGCGCGCCAAACGCCATGAAGATCGCGGCGGAGTGGGCCGCACTCCCCGTGAGGTTGATACCCGGGCTATTCGCCGTCATGCGGATCGCCTGGGCGGGGTTGTAGGTGTACGTCACGCCGGTAATCCGATACGCGCCGAGGTAGCGCGTCTCGTTGGCGCGCAGCTTCTCCCCCGCGCCCATCCTCCAGCGCTTGTAACGCCTCTGCCCGATCATGGACGTGTCGGCACCGAGAGCCGCCTCGATGAGGCGCACCAGGCGCACCCTGGCCTCGTCGGCGATCCGATCGAGCTGGGTCAATGCCTCGGCGGCATCCGTCTGTGCGCGCTCAAGACTCGTCCCCAGGTCGTTCGCGGCCAGGCGCTGATCATTGAGCCACACCGTGAGGGATGCCGCGATGCTCAGGACCGTCGGATCTGAACTTCGCCGCTGGACGGTTTCCGTGAGGGTTTCGACGACGGTCAGGTCTTCGTACACCGGACCCAGCTCGTTGTCCCAGACCGCGCGCCAAGCAGGAGCGAGCGCGAACAGATCGCACGCGGCCATCAACGCGACGTGCGCATCCATCAGGCCATGGAAATCCCCCACGATCGTGCGCGTTTCCCGAGCCTTTGCGGCGCTTTGCGAAGCGAGGAACGGAATCGACGCCTCCGTAGCGATACGAGCACGCAGATTGTCTCGCTCGGCCTGAGCGGCCTCGAGGCGCGCCCTCAGACCTCTGTCGTAGCTCCCGGCTCCAAGGAGCGGGCAGAAGGCACGCTCGACCTCGTGGTGACGCTTCTCGAGCGCCTCCCATTCATCGCAGGCCTTGTGCATGTTCTCGCGGGTGACGCGACGCAGCATCCAGCCGCGCACCCAGAGGCCAATGCCCGCCAGAGTCATCACCCACGCGTACCAGGTGGGCCACGCAAGTGCCTGCGTCGCACCGATGGAGACCGCTATGCCAAGCCACACGGGGGCCACCAGAAAGAAGGCCAGACCCGCCAGGAGTCGTGCACAGCCGCGCACGCTGCGCATGACCAAACGAGGATGCTGGGGTGCATGACTCATCGTTTGCGTTGCCTGAGACATCATGCCTCCGCTCTGGCACGGATGGCCATCCCTGGCCCGGTATTCCGATGGGACTCAGAAGGATGAGGAGGAGCCGGAGCCCGAGAAGCCACCCGAGGATGAGCCGTAGTCTGCTGAACTGGTCGAGGAGCTGGACGGGTCGTAGTCGACGTACCGATCGAGATACGTCGGGTACGCCCAGACAGACACATTGTTCGCCTGGTACCGACCGGTCCTCTCCGCAGCCTTGCCGGTGAGACGAACGCCCGCGGAGTTCGCGGTCAAACGGATCGTCGAGGCGGGATTATACTCGTGGCAGTGCCCGTCGCTCAGGTACGTGCCCTTGTAGAGCACATCGCTGGCGCTGACGGTGCCGCCCCTGTCGTTCTCCCAGTGTTCGTAGCGCTCACGCCCCGACAAGGACGTATCGGCGACGAGCGCCTGCCCGATGAGCTTCGTCAGGTACACCCAGGACTCGGCCGCGATCCGGTCCAGCTCGTCGAGTGCCTGCACCGGAGTGATCTCCGCGCACTCCAGACTCTTTCCGAGTCCGACGATGATGTCCCGCTGCTCGTTCGTCCAGCGATTAAACTCCTCCACTGCGTTCTTCACTTGACGCTTCTTGACGCGGTTGCGCACCTTGACCGAGATGGAATCCGCCGCCAGCAGGTCTTCGAAGACCGGTCCCACCTCGTTGTCCCACAGGGTGCGCCACGTTGGTGCGAGCGCGAAAAAGTCGCGGGCCGCGACAATCGCGTCATCGGCGGCCGACAGCAGCTCGATATCTTCGAGCAGATCCTCCCTCTCGCTGGCTGCGCCGGCGCTGAGGGATCCGAAAAAACCTGGGGACCGCAGAACGGAGACTCTCTCGCGCACCTTGTCGCGCTCTTGGTTGGCGCACCCGTAGCGCGCGGTCAGCCCCGTGCTGTAGTGACCGGCATCGATGAGCGAGTGGAAGGCCTGATCCACCTCTGGGCGGCGATTCTCCATCTGCGCCCACGCCTCGGCAATCCGCTCCGAGCGTTCTCTCACCGTGCGACGCAGGCTGTGCCCGCGCACGAGGACACCGATGCCCGTGAGTGAGATAAGCCATCCCATCCAGTGGGGCCACACGACTCTGTTTTCAATGCTGCGGCCCGATTCGTTCGGAATGTACGCGGCTGCCTTCGTGGCCGCCGCGACCATCCCCTCACTCCAGCGGCCCGCACGGAAGTCATCCTTCGCGGCGTCCTGAATCTCCTCTTGAACGGACAGCACCGGGGCGATGTCCTCGCCGAAGTACGTCCCCACCTTGCGATAGGTCGGCGACACCGACAGAATCAGGTAGCCGTCGGCCCACCTATACCCATTGGGCGAGATCCACTCCTGGTGCCCCGCCCGCGCATACGTCAGGGTCGCCTCATCCAGATTGTCGTCCACCAGATCATCGGTCGACAAGATGACGAGGTGGATGGGACGCGTGAACGCGACGCCACCGAGGACGTCTTGCAGCGTTCGCCCGTCGATCGGCTCAAAGCTCCCCGTCTCGTCGTACACGTCGACGGACGGAGTAACGAGTTCACTTGCCGGCACCGTGGGCCGGCTGTAATCAACGAGGGAGAATCCCAGCCACACGGGCACGACGATCGCCATGATGACACCCAGCAGGAGTCGCCCTGCACCGAGAGCCGAGCGCCGCACGTCGCGCGCCGTCATGTGTCCGCGCTCCTCGTTTGCAGATTCGTTCATCGCAGAAGTCATACCGTCACTCTGACACGACGGTCAGGTTCACGCTCGGCGATTCAACCGGTTTCGAGACGGGATAACGGAACGATCATCTGTCGCTCAGCTAGACGAGGAACCCTCACCGGCCAGGTCCACATCGTCGCTCAGGTATTGATCGAGATACATCGGCAGCAGGTAGATGGGCGAGCGGCCAGTGCTCAGGACACCAGTCGCCGGGGCTGGCAGCCCTTCGAAGTCAACGCCTGCGGAGTTTGCGACCAGTCGGATCGTGGCTGCAGGGTTGTACTCGATGTCAGTGTCCGCTTCCTCGCTCCAGTAGGCCGCGTCGTACTCCGCGTTAGCCGCGGTGAGCTTGATACCCGCGTTCTTCCATCGAGCGTAGCGTTGCCGCCCACGGGCCGAGGCATCGGCTGCGAGAGTCGCCTCGATGAGCTCTGCGGTGCGCGCTCGCGCCTCGCCCGTGATCCGGTCGAGTTCGTCCAGTGCTTGGACGGGACCGACCTGCCCGTCCTCGAGGCGTTTGCCAAGGTCGCTCACCGTGTCCTTGTCATCCCCCAGGCGCTCCCTGAAAGCCTCGATGTCCGTCAAGAGTCGCGTGTCCGTATTGACACTTTCGAGGGTGTCCGCGACGTCGTCAAGGACGTCCAAGTCTTCGATGATCGGGCCGATCTCGGTCTTCCACACGTCGCGCCACCCGGGCGCGAAGCCAAAAAAGTCGCGCGCAGCCATGATCGCTGTATCCGCGTCCGCCAGGCGTTCCATCTGCGCAAGGATCTCGTCCTCCGCGCCACCCGACGCCTCGCTCAGCGACGCGAAGAAACCCGGCGACCTGTGCTCGGCGAGCCAAAAGCCGACCCTGGCACGTTCGGCGCGGGCAAGCTCGTCGCGTGCCGTCAGTGTGCTCTCATAGTGCCCGCCGCCGACGAGCGTGGAGAACGTACGCTCGACCTGCGCCCGTTGGCTCTCCAAGCCAGCCCATTTCTCGGCGATCAACGCTTCTTTCTGATGCACCGAGCGTCGCAGACCGGCGCCGCGCCAGAGCACACCAATTCCGCACAGCACCATGACCCAGCCGGTCCAATTCGGCCAGTCAACCGCGTCGCCCATTCCGTGATGGGCCTGATCGTAGAAGGCGATCGCCAGTTGAACGGGAGCCACCAGCACGAGAAAGAGGCCCAGGACGAGGCGCGCGCATCCGCGCACAGCGCTCCAGGAGCGCGTCGAAGCCTCCTGTGCGTTCTCCGCATTGATCGAGTTCGGCACTATGTTCACCATGCCCCAAGTCTGGCACAGCTCCTCATCAGTTGGCCGGTATCGACGCGTGCACCGAGCAAGAGAGCGGGGCGAGCGGCTCTCGCCACTCGCCCCGCTCTCACCCACCGATCACTCGGAGGGCGTCGTCTTCTGGATGAGCATGAGGAACTCAGCGTTGGACTGCGTTTCCTTGAGCTTGTCGAGGACCAGCTCGAGACCCTGCTGCTGATCGAGGGTGCCCAGCACGCGGCGGAGCCTCCACATGATGCGCAGCTCCTCGGGCTTGAAGAGGAGCTCCTCGCGACGGGTGCCCGACGCGTTGAGATCGATCGCGGGGAAGATACGGCGCTCGGCGAGCTGACGCGACAGGCGCAGCTCCATGTTGCCGGTGCCCTTGAACTCCTCGAAGATAACCTCGTCCATCTTCGAGCCCGTCTCCACCAGCGCGGAAGCGATGATCGTCAGCGAGCCGCCCTCGGAGATGTTGCGGGCGGCGCCGAAGAACTTCTTCGGCGGGTACAGCGCGGACGCGTCCACACCACCGGAGAGGATACGGCCCGAGGCGGGCGCAGCCAGGTTGTAGGCACGCGACAGACGCGTGAGCGAGTCGAGGAGGACGACGACATCCTGGCCCAGCTCGACGAGGCGCTTGGCGCGCTCGATCGCGAGCTCGGCGACGGTCGTGTGGTCCGATGCGGGGCGGTCGAAGGTGGAGGCAATGACCTCACCCTTGACGATCGAGCGCATGTCGGTGACCTCTTCGGGGCGCTCGTCCACCAGGACGACCATAAGGTGCACCTCGGGGTTGTTCAGCTCGATGGCCTTGGCCATCTGCTGGATGACCATGGTCTTACCGGCCTTGGGCGGGGAGACGATGAGACCACGCTGGCCCTTGCCGACGGGGGCGACCAAGTCGATGACGCGCGGCGTGTATGCCTTGGGGGAGGTCTCCATGCGCAGCTGCTCGGAGGGGTAAACAGGGGTGAGCTTGCCGAACTCGCGGCGCGCCTGTGCCTGTTCGATCGTCATGCCGTTGACGGAGTCAACGCGCACGAGGGCGTTGTATTTCTGGCGCTGACGCTCGCCCTCGCGGGGCAGGCGCACGGCACCGGCGACCGCGTCGCCGGCGCGCAGGCCCCAGCGACGCACGTTGCCGAGCGTCACGTACACGTCGTTCGGGCCGGGCAGGTAGCCGGAGGTACGCACGAAGGCGTGGTTCTCCTGGATGTCGAGGATGCCGGCGATCGGCGCAAGGTTGTCATCGCCGCCGCGTGTGGGACGAGCCTCGCGGTTCTCACGGCCCTCGCCGCGGTTCTCGCGGTTCTCGCGGCCCTCGCCGCGGTTCTCACGATTCTCGCGGTCGCGACGACCACGACGGCCGCGCTCACGGCGGGGGCGACGGGCCTCGGTGTCGTCGCCGTCGGGCAGCTCGATGTTCAGGACGGTCTCGACGACGGTCGTGTCGGGCTCAGGGGTGTGCTCGGTGCGCTCGGCGGCGGGCAGCGGCAGGTCGAGGGTGACGTGCGCGGGCTCGACGGCACCCTGGCTCACCGCGCGGCGGCGGCGCGAGCGACGCGGAGCCTCGCCGGACGCGTCGGAGGCGGGAGCCTGTACAGCCTGCTTGTCGGCGGCCGGCTTCTCAGCCTTGTTGCCCTTCTCCTTGGACGAGGCAAGGGCATCCTCGCGGGGAGCCTTGTCCTGCGGGGTCGAGGCGCCGGCGCCGTTGCTCAGCAGCTCGATCAGCTGGGACTTACGAAGCTGGGAGATGCCCTTGAGGCCGCGGGAGGCGGCCAGAGCCTTCAGCTCAGGCAGCTTCATCGCCGACAGCGACGCGGTCGTCTCGACGGAGGTTTCGTTGCTCACAAAGTGATCCTTACTGGAATGTGCCCACAGCGGGCGAGGTGATTGCTCAAGCACAGGAAAAAGCTTGATCAGGAAGATGCGCGAAAGAGGCGCATCGCGAAGGCCGAAGTCGAACATTCGTCTCAACCTGAAAAAAATATAGCAAGACCGCCAGCCCGCTGTCGATCAGACGGCGCAGCTGGCGGTGCTTGCGCAGAAACTCACAGCGCACAAACGCTCAGAATTCCACCTGAGAGAGACTTCCACGGGTGATCTGCACGCCCTGTGCAGCCACACCCATCCGGGCGACTCGCCACCCGGCGGCTGCGGCATCCCGGCGGATATCGACGCCGACGGCCTCCAGGGAGAGGACCGTGGGGCCCGCGCCGGAGACGACGGCGGCAAATCCGGCGCCGCGCAGCCAGTCGACGAGGGCGAGGGAGGGCTCCATGGCTGCCCGACGCTGCTCTTGGTGCAGGCGATCGCGCGTGGCCTCCATGAGCAGCGCGTGCAGGTCCACTCCCTCGCTCGCCTGCGCATTGCCCGAGAGAACGGCGGCCAGCAGTGCGCCGCGTGCGACGTTGAAGCTCGCGTCGCCGTGGGGCACGGTCGCGGGCAGCGCAGCACGCGCGGCGGCGGTACGCAGCTCGAAGTCCGGGATGAAGGCGACCGGGTGAATCACATCGGGCGGCGTCAGGCGAACACTGCCGACCTGCGAGGTCCCCTCATTCATCCAGGACACAGTGGCACCGCCGAAGACTGCGGGAGCCACGTTGTCGGGGTGGCCCTCCATCTGGGAGCCGATCTCGAGGATCTCCTGACGGCCGAGAACGTCCGCGTCGCCGATGAGCGCGCGCGCCAGGGTCACGCCGGCGACGATGGCACTCGCAGAGGAACCCAGGCCTCGGGAATGGGGAATGCAATTCGTGCAGTGCATGCGCACGCCCACCTGGGGTGCGCCGACGCGGTCGAGCGCGAGGCGCAGGGCGCGCACGACGAGGTTGTCCTCGCCCTGCTCAACGTCTCCGGCTCCCTCACCCTCGACGACGACCGAGGTCGCCCCCGTCGTTGCATGGACCGACACCTCGTCCCACAGATCGAGGGCCAGGCCCATGGAGTCGAATCCAGGGCCGAGGTTCGCACTGGTCGCGGGAACCTTCACCGCGACGAAATCATCACGCAGACGCACGTCACTCACCCTCGACGCGAATCGTGGAGGTCACTTCGCGCACGGCGTCGGACACGGAGAGCGCGCGGGCGACGGCACGCAGGTCGGCCTCGCGAGCACGGTGGCTAGTCACGACGATGACGCAGGCACCGGGCACCTCGTCGTTGCGCTGGTGCACGGACTGGATGGAGACACCGTGACGAGCAAAGATGCCAGCGACGTCGGACAGGACGCCGAGGCGATCCTCGACCTGCAGACGGATCTGGTAGCGCGTCTGCGTCGAGCCGGGATCCAGGATCGGCAGGTGGGCGTAGACCGACTCACGCGGGGCGTGCCCACCAAAGGCGCGGTGATGCGCCGCGGCGACGAGATCCGACAGGACCGCCGAGGCAGTGGGGGCGCCGCCCGCGCCCTGGCCGTAGAACATGAGGCGGCCCGCGGCCTCGCCCTCGACAAGGATCGCGTTGAAGGCGCCGTCGACGGAGGCGAGAGGATGATCGGAGGGAACCTGTGCGGGGTGGACCCGCATGGCGACGCCCTCGCGACCGTCCTCACCAATGCGACGTTCGGCGATGGCGAGCAGCTTGATGGTGTGGCCGACGCGAGCGGCCTCCTCCATATCCTCCTTGGTAATGCTGGAGATACCCTCAACCGCGACGTCGTCGATGCCGACGCGCGTATGGAAGGCCAGGGATGCCAGGATGGAACACTTAGCCGCGGCGTCAAAGCCCTCGACGTCTGCGGTGGGATCGGCCTCGGCGAAACCCAGGTCCTGCGCCTGCTTGAGAGCATCCTCGTAGCTGAGCCCCTTGGTGCTCATCGCGTCCAAAATGAAGTTTGTCGTGCCGTTGACAATGCCCATCACGGTCGTGATGTGATCGCCGGCGAGGGACTCGCGCAGGCCGTACACGACGGGAACGGCGCCCGCGACGGCGGCCTCGTAGTAGAGGTCAGCTCCATGGGAAGCGGCGGCCTCGTACAGCTCCGGGCCATGCGCGGCTAGGAGGGCCTTGTTACCCGTGACGACCGAGATGCCCTGGTTGAGGGCGCGCAGCACGAGGGTGCGGGCGGGCTCGATGCCGCCGATCAGCTCGACGACGAGGTCCATGTTGTCGATCGCCTCGGCCGGGTCAGTCGTCAGCAGCTCGCGGCCGATCGGAGCGTCACGCGGGGCATCCACATTGCGGACGAGGACGCGGCGCACCTCCATGTCAGCGCCCGAGCGAGCGGCGAAATCCTCGCGGCTGGACTGCAGGATGCGAATGACCTGGCTACCGACGGTTCCGGCTCCAAGAACGCCAACTCCGAGAACGGGACGGGGTGCAGACATAGGACTTTTTCTCCTTTGTGGGACGGGCACTGACACCAGTGTAGGCGGTCAAAGCCCCTCCCTTCTCTCAAGGACCTTGGTCCCGCAATTTGACCGACAGAGACTTTGGACCCACATCCTGAGACGCAGAACATAGGC
>CABKMD010000045.1 GCA_902373435.1 uncultured Actinomyces sp. | reverse complement strand
ACGTCAGGGAATTGCATGCGAAACTGCGAAGCAATCGCCGCAAGCGCCGCCGGTGTGGAGGGCACCGGAGGGACCGTGAGGGGCCTGGCTGCGGTGCCCGTGGGCGGGGGGCCTGGCCGGACAACGAGCCGACGCGCCGGGCCACACGCCAGCACACCAGGCCCCACTGGTGTGGAGGGCGCCGGAGGGACCGTGAGGGGCCTGGCTGCGGTGCCCGTGGGCGGGGGGCCTGGCCGGACAACGAGCCGACGCGCCGGGCCACACGCCAGCACACCAGGCCCCACTGGTGTGGAGGGCGCCGGAGGGACCGGAGGGCCTGGCTGCGGCGCCCGTGGGCGGGGGGTCTGGCCGGGCTTCGAAACGACGCGCCGAGCGAAGCTCGCGGCGCGGACGGCTCGCGGGCGCATCGAGCAGCCCGGCCCCACGGCCGGGCCCTCCGGCGCCCGGAACACCAACGGAGCCACAAGCAAAGCAGAGAATATGGGCGGCACAACACGTACCGCCCGGAACAAAGACACAGCACACAGCGAGGGGCCCGAAGCGCCTCAGCGCCTCGGGCCCCACGCGTGTCAGTTGCTCACAGGTTGAGCTGAATGTTGCGGCCGGGGACGGCCTCGATCAGCTCGCGCGTGTAGTCCTGGACCGGGTTGTCGAACAGCTCGTCCGTCGAGTTGGCCTCGACGAGCTTGCCCTTCTCCATGACGATCACGTCGTCGGCGATCTGACGGACAACGGCCAGGTCGTGCGTGATGAACAGGTAGGACAGACCCAGCTGCGCCTGCAGGTCATTGAGCAGGTACAGGATCTGGTTCTGCACCAGCACGTCAAGGGCGGACACGGCCTCGTCCAGGACGATGACCTCCGGGTTGAGCGCGAGGGCGCGGGCCACAGCCACGCGCTGGCGCTGGCCACCGGAGAGCTCGTTCGGGTAGCGGCGCATGGCGCTACGCGGCAGAGCTACCATGTCGAGCAGCTCGGAAGCTCGCGCGATGCGCAGCTTCTTCGGGTTGAATTCGCGCTTTTCGGCGGCGGTCAGCGAACGCTTCGCGTCGGCGGCCTCGACGAGGACCCGCATCCACTCCTCGGGCTTGCGTCCCGTGGCCTCGGCACGCTTGATTTCGGCGCGCGCGTACTCCAGGGTGCCGTAGCCGTGGATCTTCAGGGGCTCCTCGATCAGTCGGTAGATCGAGAACATGGGATCCAGCGAACCGTAGGGGTTCTGGAATACGGCCTGGAGTCGGCGGCGTAGGCGGAAGAGCTCCGCCTCGCTCATCTGCGAGGTGTCCTCGCCGTCGAAGTAGACCTTGCCCTTCGTTGGCTTGAGAAGCTGCAGCACCATATTCGCGGCGGTGGACTTGCCGGAACCGGACTCACCGACGACCGCGAGGGTCGTGCCGCGACGCAGCTCGAAGGACACGTCGTCGACGGCGAGGAAGGTGTCCTGGCCCTTCTTGGCGCCACGGATGTCGAATTCCTTGGTGAGGTTTTCGGCGCGGATGATGGCGTCCGTGGAGGTCGCGCCCTTGCCAGCACCGACGAGCTCTTCCTCGGTGATCGAGATGCCCTGCTTGTGAGCGGACTCGATGCGCGCCGAGGCCAGGGAGGGCGCGGCTGACACGAGGCGCTTCGTGTAGGGGTGCTGGGGGTGCTGGAGGATTTCCAGGGCGGGGCCGGACTCGACGATGCGGCCGCGGTGCATGACGACGAGCTGCTCGGCGCGCTCGGCGGCCAGGCCGAGGTCGTGCGTAATGAACAGCACGGCGGTGCCCATCTCGCTGGTGAGCTTGCCGAGGTGGTCGAGGATGCGGCGCTGGACGGTGACGTCCAGGGCGGAGGTCGGCTCGTCGGCGATCAGCAGCTTGGGGTGCGCGGCCATGCCGATGGCGATGAGGGCACGCTGGCGCATGCCGCCGGAGAACTCGTGCGGGTACTGCTTGGCGCGGCGCTCCGCGTCGGGCAGGCCGGCCTCCTCGAGGAGGGCGGTGACGCGCTTGCCGGCCTCGGAGCGGGGCACGACGTTGTTCGCGAGGAGGGCCTCCTTGACCTGCGTGCCCACGCGGAGCACGGGGTTGAGGTTACTCATCGGGTCCTGGGGGACGAGGCCGATGCCGGATCCGCGCAGCTCCACCCACTGCTTGGTGGTCAGGTGGGTGATGTCGCGGCCGTCGAACTCGATTGTGCCGCCCGCGACCTTGCCGGTGCCGGGCAGCAGGCCGATGACAGCGGCGGCGGTCGTGGACTTACCGGATCCGGACTCGCCGACGATGGCGACGGTCTGGCCGGGGTAGATGGTCAGGTTCGCGCCGCGCACAGCGGGGACGATGCCGGTCGAGGAGGTGAAGGTGACCTCCAGGTCCGTGATCTTGAGCAGGGGCTGCGCGTCATCCGGGTGAATGTCGGACGAGGCAGGGGCCGCGCTAGGGGCGACGGCTCGTTCGACGATCTCTTCCATCTCCTTGTCGGAGAGCTGGGGGGTGTTCGTTTCGCTCACTTGCGTGCCTTCGGGTCGAGGGCTTCGCGCACGGCGTCGCCCATCATGATGAAGCTGAGGACGGTCATGGCCAGGGCCGCGCCCGGGTAGAACAGGACCATCGGGTTGGTGCGCAGGGACGTCTGAGCGGACGAGATGTCAGCGCCCCAGGAGACGACCGACGTCGGCAGGCCGATACCCATGAAGGACAGGGATGCCTCGGACACGATGAAGGTGCCCAGTGCAACGGTTGCGTACACGATGATGGGGGCCATCGAGTTCGGGATGATGTGGCTCAGCAGGATGCGCGCACGGGATGCGCCGGTCGCACGGGCCGCGGTCACGAACTCTTCGTTCTTGGCGGACAGGACCGAACCGCGGGTGATGCGCGCGATGGAGGTCCAGCCGAACATGGACAGGACGATGACGACCATGAGGATGGAGCGCGAGCCCTTGAACATCTGCATGAACACGATCGCGGCGAGGAGCAGCGGGATCGCGAAGAACACGTCGGTGACGCGCGAGAGCAGCGCGTCGAACCAGCCGCCGAAGTAGCCGGCGAGTGCGCCGACGGTGCTGCCGATGAGCACGACCGCGATGGTCGTGAGGATGCCGACGGACACGGATGCGCGGGCACCGTAGACGACGCGGGCGTAAATGTCGCAGCCCTGCTTGTCGAAGCCGAAGGGGTGTCCGGCGGAGGGGCCGGCCAACGACGAGGAGAGCTCGCAGAACTTCGGGTCGGTCGCGGTGAAGAGCGACGGGAAGAGGGCGAGGAGCGCGGCGAGCACGATGATGGCCGCTGCGATCCAGAAGGTCGGGCGGCGGCGCAGGTGCTTCCAGGCCTCGCCCCACATGGACGAGGGGGCACCCTCGTCGGCGACCGCGTCGACGGCACCGAGGCCGGTCTCGTCGACGTCGGAGACGTAGTGGTCCTGGCCCGCGCGGGTGCGGGTGATGTTGGCGGAAGGAATCTGGTCACTCATAGCGGATCCTCGGGTCGAGCACGGCGTACAGGAGGTCGACGATCAGGTTCGCGATGATGTAGACCAGCACGAGCACTGTTGTCACCGACACGACGGTCTGGGGTTCGCCCTTGATGATGGCGCTCCACAGGGTGCCGCCGACGCCGTGGATGTTGAAGATACCCTCGGTGATGATTGCGCCGCCCATGAGGGCGCCGAGGTCACCGCCGATGAACGTGGCGACGGGGATGAGGGAGTTACGCAGGATGTGGCGCGTCATGACGACGCCACCGGAGAGTCCCTTGGCGCGCGCGGTGCGCACGTAGTCGGCGGAAACGTTTTCGGAGACGGACTGGCGGGTCAGTCGGATGACGTAGGCCAGGGAGACGCCGCCGAGCACCATGGCCGGCATGGTGAGGCTCCGGAGATCGACGGAGGCTGAGGCTGTGGTCGGCAGAATCGCGAGCTGGACGCCCAGGACGTACTGGAGGACGAAGCCCAGCACGAAGGTGGGGACCGAGATCAGCAGGAGGGAGACCACGAGGATGGTGGAGTCGAACCACTTGCCGCGGCGCATGCCCGCGATGACGCCCATGCCGATGCCGAGGAAGGTCTCGATGGCGAGGGCGTAGAGGGCGAGCTTCGCGGTCGTCGGGAAGGCGGTCGCCATGATGGACGTGACCTTCTGGCCGTTGAACGCGGTGCCGAAGTCGAGTGTGAAGACTCCCTTGAGGTACAGCAGGTACTGCATCCAGAAGGGCTTGTCCAGGTTGTACTGGGCGCGGATCTGCGCGGCGGCGGTCTCGGAAAGGCCGCGGTCGCCACCGAGTGCGGCGACGGGGTCACCTGGCATCAGGTAGACCATCGCGAAGATCAGAAAGGTGGCTCCGAAGAAGACTGGGATGGTCTGGAGGAGTCGCCGTCCGATGTAGCGGAGCATGGACAATCCTTTAGTGTTCGTGTCGTGGGAGGGGAAGTTCCGATCCCTGGCGGTGCCTCGCGGGTGAGGCCGACTATGATCTCATCATAGGGTAAAGAATGGGCAAATGGCGCATCAGTCTCTCAATTTGTCGGCCGGATCAAACCCAGGGTGCTGCTCTCAGGTGAAAGTGTGTGCCGCGTCAATACGTGTTTTCGGTGCGTCGCTGAGCTGCGACGATGTATTCGTGGCTGCTGAGAAGATGCCCGCGGGGCGGGCGGCGCGAGCCGCCCGCCCCGCGGGAGAGGTCAACCTCGTGCGATCACTTCTTGGTGATCTGGTAGTACACGGGCTGGCCCTTCCAGTCGAACTTGACGTTGTCAACGTTCTTGGACCATGCGCCGTTAGCGTTGGGGTACCACAGCGGGACGACGGGCATGTCCCGCAGCAGGATGGTCTGAGCCTGCTCCAGGGTCTTCGCGGCCTCGGCGGCGCTGGTGGCGGAGGAGGCCTGCGTCACGAGGGAGTCGAACTCGCTGTTGGAATAACCGCCCTTGTTAGAGTCAGCGCCGGTGGCGAACTGGGGCTGCAGGAAGTTGTACAGCGCCGGGTAGTCGCCCATCCAGCCGCTACGGAACGCGCCGGTCATCTCACCCTTGTCCTCTGCGTCGAGCAGAGACTTGAAGTCGGCGAAGGGGTTGCCTTCAGTGTCGATGCCCAGGGTGTTCTTGATGGAGTTAGCGGTCGCGTCGGCCCATTCCTTGTGGCCACCGTCGGAGTTGTAGGCGATGGTGAAGGTGCCGTCCCACGGGGAGATGGCGTCGGCCTTTGCCCACAGTTCCTTGGCCTTCTCGGGGTTGTAGGTCAGGACGTCGTTGCCGGAGAGGTTGGCGTCGTAGCCCTCAAGCGTCGGAGCGGTGAAGTCCTTGGAGGGGGTACGGGTGCCGTTGAAGATGGTCTTCGTGATGGTCTCACGGTCGACGGCCATCGAGATGGCCTGGCGGCGCAGCTGGCCTTCCTCACCCGAGAAGTGGGGGAGGTACTGCGGGATCGTGAAGTACTGGGCGCCAGCGTAGGGCTGGTTCACGGTGCGGCCCGACAGCTCGGACTCGTAGGTGGCGAACACGGAGGCCGGAACGGCGTCGAGGACGTCCACGGAGTCGGAAGACAGATCCTGGTAGGCCGCGTCGAGGCTCGAGTAGAAGATGAAGGTCACGCCGTCGTTCTGGGCCTTCTCGTCACCAACGTAGTTCTCGTTGGGAACGGCGGTGAACTTGACGTTGTGCTCCCACGCGTCGGCCGAGGCCATCTTGTAGGGGCCGTTGCCTACGGGGGCCTGGCCGCCGGCATCGGGATCGGCCAGCGTGGAATCCGGGAGCGGTGCGTAGGCGACGTATCCCAGACGCGACATGAAGTCCGAGGTGGGGCTCTTCAGCTTCGCGGTGAAGGTGTAGTCGTCGATTTCGGTCAGGCCGGTGATCTCGCCGTTGCCCTCGTCGTCGGTGCCCTCGAAGAAGTTGAAGAATGTAGCCTGCTGCTGGTTCTTCGAGGTGATCAGGTTCCAGGCCTTGATGAAGTTGTGGGCCTGGACGGGGGTGCCGTCGGAGAACTTGCGGTCGTTGTGGAGCTTGATGGTCCACTCGGACGCGTCTTCGTTGGGCTCGATGGACTCGGCGACGTCGAGGATGGCCTTGCCGTCAGTGTCGTAGCGGACGAGCTGGCTGAACAGAACGGACAGGATCCTGCCGCCGCCGTTCTCGTTGGTCAGGCCGGGCAGGAGCGGGTTCTGGGGCTCGGAGCCGTTCGTGGTAACGACCTTGTCGGCGGAGCCGGACGACGAGGTGGTGGAGCCGCCGCCGGCGCAGGCGGTCATGGCGAGCGCGGCAGCCGCGGGGATGACGAGCCATGCCTTCTTCAGGTTCATGGATTCTTCCTCCTGGTTGATGGGTGGAACTGGGGGCGACGCCCTCAGGTATGGTCTGAGATTAACCCCTGAGGCATGGAGGATACGAAAGATGTCCATCATGTGCGCATTACATTTTGATTACAAACGTAAAAAGTAGGTCAAATAATGGTGCGAGTCACATAAAAGAACGCGATGTGTGACCTATTAGGCATGAGGCGAGGCCGGGGCTGAGCGTGCGCGCACACCCGGCCCCGGCCTCGTCGAGTTGATCGGTAGAAATTAGGAGACCAAGCCCTCCGACAGCAGCCACTCGCGGGCGATCTGCGAGGCGGACTTCTGCTCCATCGTCGACGCCCGGTTCATCTCGACGAGATCCTGCGCGTCCAGCGCCTCGCTCACCCGGTTGATGATCGCGGCGGCGGCGTCGTTCACACGCGACGAGGCCAGGGGCACCACGTGCGAGGCCAGGAACAGGCCCTTCGGATCGTCCAGAACCTTCAGGGTTCCGTCGGCCAGTGCCGGGTCCGAGGAGTAGATGTTCGCCAGCTGGATGTCGCCGTCCTTCAGCGCCTTGACGGTGAGCGGGCCGCCCGAGTCCTCAATCGGCGTGAATCCGACGGTCACGCCGTAGACCTGCGACAGGCCCGTGGGTCCGTAGGGGCGCGTCTGCAACTCGGAGTTGCCGCCAAGCGTGAGCGTGCCCGCGCCCGCGAGGTCGCCGATTGACGTCAGTGAATGCTCGGTGGCGAACTCGGCCGCCACCACGTAGGAATCCTGGTCGGCTGCCGGTGCCTGGTCGAGGGCGCGCAGGCCCATTGGCAAAGCGGTCTGCAGCGCCGCGTAGACCTCCTCGGAGGTGTGGGCGCTCGCGTTCTGGTCGAGGTATTGCAGCAGGTTGCCCGTGTACTCGGGGAATATGTCGATGGCCCCCGCCTCGATCTCGGGCATGTAGACCTCTCGCTGTCCGATCCGCAGCTGGCGGTCGACCCTGAATCCGGCCCTTTCGAGGGCCTGCGCGTAGGCCTCGGCGATAATCTCGTTCGAGTAGTAGTCCTGCGAGCCCACGATGATGGTCGACGCGTCCGTGGACGAGCGCCCCTCGAGCGACTCGACCGTTCCGCAGGCGCAGAGGGCGGACGCAGCCGAAGCGAAGGCGGCGACCAGTGTCAGGGTGCGTCTCATCGTTCCTCCTCGGTCGGGGTTTTCTCGGCGTCGGGTTGGGTGCGCTCTCGCAGGCGCCTCGCCGCCAGAGCCAGGATCGCGTCCGCCGCGAGCGCGAGGGCGACGACGATGATAGCGCCGCCGATCATCTGCGCGTAATCGCGGGTTTTCAGCCCCGCGTAGAGGAAACGGCCCAGGCCGTAGTTCGCCGTGTAGGCCGCGAGCGTCGCCGTGGCGATCACCTGGAGGGTCGCCGAGCGCACGCCGGCCGCCACGAGGCCGGCCGCGTGCGGGACCTCGACCTGCGCGAGAACCTGGGGTTCCGTGAGTCCGATCGCGCGTGCTGCGTCCACGGTCGCGCGCGGCGTCGAGGCGATGCCCGAGTAGGTCGCCGACAGGAGCGGCGGAATCGCCAGGACGAGGAGTGCGAGCGTCGGTGCCGCCAGTCCGATACCCAGCCACAGGCCCGCCAGCGTCAGGACGCCGAGCGTGGGGACTGCGCGGGCCGCGCCCGTCGCGCTCACCAGCCACCGGCCCCTGCCCGTGTGCCCGATCCACGTGCCCAGCGGCAGCGCGATCAAGGCGGCGAGCAACACGATCAGGAGAGTGAGGCCCAGGTGCTCGGCAGTCCGAATGAGAATCCCGGACTCGCCCAGCCAGTGAGCGGGGACCGTCAGCCATGTCAGGGCGTCAAGGAGAATGTTCATGCCCGCCCCCTTCTCGTCCACGGAGTGAGTACCCAGCCGATCCCCTGGACCAGCGCATCAATGACGAGCGCGAGGAGAACCGTCGCGACCAAGCCAGCCACGACCTCGGCGATGAGGCCGCGCTGAAAACCGTCAGTGAACAGTGTTCCCAGCGAGCGCACACCGATGAACGCGCCCACCGTCACGAGCGACACCGTCGATGTGGCGACCACGCGCGTGCCTGCGATGATGACGGGTGTTGCCAGGGGGAGCTCCACCTCGACGAAACGTCGACAGAGGGGATAGCCGCACGCGTTCGCGGCCTGCAGTGTCGCGTGAGGGATCGCGCGGAAGCCCTCCGCGGCCTGGCGCACCAGCACAGCCACGCCGTACAGCGTCAGGACAATGATCATGTTGGTGGGAGAGCGCAGCGCCACCCCGACGATCACCGGAATGACAATCAGAAGCGGCAGCGACGGCACCGCGTAGAGTGCCGACAGGATAGACAGGACCCAGCCGCCACGGCGCGAAAAGGCCGCCCAGTGCGCGATCAGCACGGACAACAGCACTGACAGCGTGATCGCTGGTAGGGCGATCCACAGGTGCGCGAGCGTCAGGGAGCCAATGACTCCCCAGTTCGAGGACAGCCAGGTCATGGGCGCTCCCCGGCCTCGTCGAGACTCAGCGAGCCCACGGGGGTGCCGGCGTCGTCGACGACCAGGCCGCCCGGGCCGGCGACGCGCACCGGGCGAGCGGCGCGCGAGGCCCCCACGAACTCCGCGACGAAGGGCGATGCGGGAGAGGAAAGCAGCTCGGCGGGCGTCCCCACCTGCTCGATGTGGCCGCCCGTCGAGAGGACGGCGACCTGGTCACCCAGCGTGAACGCCTCGTCCACGTCGTGCGTCACGAAGAGGATCGTCGTCCCCAGCGCGCGCTGAATCTCCTTCAGCTCGCGCTGCAGCTCCGCGCGCACGATCGGATCCAGTGCGCCGAAGGGCTCATCCATCAGCAGGATGTCCGCGCGATTGGCGAGAGAGCGGGCCACGCCCACGCGCTGACGTTGGCCGCCCGATAGCTGGGCGGGGTAGCGATCGGCCATCTCGCGATCCAGGCCAACCAGCGTCAGGAGCTCGAGTGCGCGCTCGTGGGAAGCCTGCTTCGTGGCCCCTTCTAGGCGCGGGATCGTCGCGACGTTGTCCGCAACGGTGCGATGCGGAAACAGGCCGCCCTCCTGCAGGACGTAGCCGATCGAGCGGCGCAGGCGCACGGGGTCCTCACCCGCGACGTCCCGGCCACGCACGAACACCGTGCCCGAGGTCGGGGTGACCATCGCGTTCACCATTCGCATGAGCGTCGTCTTACCGCAGCCCGAGGTGCCCAGGAACACGGTCGTTGAGCCCTGCTTGACGGTGAGGGAAAAGTCCTCGACGGCTGTCGTTCCGCCCGGGTAGGTTTTGGAGACGTGGTCGAAGTGAATCATGCGTTCTCCTTGACTGCCTCGGCGATGAGCGCGAGGCTGCCTGTCAGCTCCTCGCGCTGGGCTGCGGAGAGCGGGGCGAAGATCCGCTCCTGCTCCTTCTCGACGATCGCAAAAGCTTCCTCGAAGTGTGCCAGGCCCTCGTCCGTCACCGTCAGGATGGTCGCACGCCGGTCGTGCTCGCACGGGGCGCGGTGTAGCAGTCCGTCGCGGTGGAGGCGATCGATGAGGCGCGAGGCTGCTCCCAGGGTGATCCCCTGGCTCGCCGCGACCTCCTGGATGCGGCACGCGGGGGTGTCTCGGACCGTGCGCAGGACCAGGAAGCGGCCGAGTGTCAGCACGTTTCCGGCCTCGGAGAGGGTGGATTCAACGGCGCTCCAGGCGTGAACTTCCGTGTCGATCAATGCCGTGAACAGTGTGGATGCATCTGTTGCCATACGCACCACCTTACGCGTAAATAATTGACATGTATAGCGTTTGTGAGGGGAAACTCGCTGAGTTTTTGACGTGATGGGACGTTGTTGTGTGATTGTCGAACTGCCTGAAACCTGCGTGTGGGGCGTGGTCGGTGGGCATCGGCGCGGTGCTACAGTGCGAGGTGTCGGCGAATGGCAAGCTCCGGGGCCCTCGCTCGGCGCACGTCAGTACCCAGTGGTGGGTGCGTTTTCTTGGCGCGTGACGCGCATATCAATGAGGAGTGTCAAAGGTGCGGAAACGTCTCTACGCTCTGCTGGACGGCGATGGTGGAGTGGCAATGTGGTGCGGGCGCATCATGACCGTGCTCATTATCGCCAGCCTCCTTCCCCTGTGCTTCAAGGAGTCTAGCCCCGTCCTCGAGACAATCGAGTATGCGTGCGTCCTCGTGTTCATCGCCGACTACCTGGCGCGATGGGCGACGGCGGATCTGAAGCTCAGCAAGGGCGCGCTGTCGTTCCTGATCTACCCCTTCACCCCCATGGCAATTATCGACCTGCTGTCGATCCTGCCCGTCTTCAATGCCATCAACGACGCGCTGCGCACGCTGCGAGTCCTCCGTCTGTTTCGCGCCCTGCGGGCGTTCAAGCTCATTCGCTACTCGAAGAGCACCTCTGCCATCGTCGCCGTGTTCGAGAAACAGAGGGAGGCGCTGCTCACCGTCCTTTGCCTAGCCATCGGCTACATCCTCGTGAGCGCCCTCGTTATCTTCAATGTCGAGCCGGAAACCTTCAACACCTTCTTCGACGCCGTGTACTGGGCGGTCGTCTCCCTGACGACCGTCGGCTACGGCGACCTCTACCCCTCCTCCGACGTGGGGCGCGCCATCGCCATGATCTCCTCGCTCATGGGCGTTGCCGTCGTTGCCCTGCCCTCGGGCATCATCACGGCGGGCATGCTCGACGAGCTGCGCGGCGAGGGGGACTCGGGCGACGAGCGGTAAAGGGCCGGGCCAAGACACGCGAGGGGCCGACGGCGCTCGGCGCGGCGGGCGCACAGAATGAAGGTCGCATCGTTGCCACATCGCGTCTCTGTGAGGAGCCACTCCTTCAGTTGTGAGCATAAGTGCCGCCCTGGCGACAAGGATTCGACGGCATCGGGCGTAGGTTAAAGGACAACTAACCAAGCTTGGCTGAAAGGTCCCCATGTTCCTTGTCGGAATGATCGCAGCCTTCCTGGCCGCCGCCCTCCACGTCTTCATCTTCTACATCGAGTCCTTCGCGTGGACCACGCGCGCCCTGTCTGTCTTCGGTATGGACCGCGAATTCGCGGAGGCCACCAAGGAAATGGCCTTCAATCAGGGCTTCTACAACTTCTTCCTCGCCATCGAGGCCTTCGCTGGCATCGCCGTCTACTTTCTGGCATCGCGCCCTGTCGGCCTGACCCTCGCGCTTTTTGGCGTCGGCTCCATGTTCGCTGCCGCCGTCCTGCTCTTCGTTACGTCCCCCGACAAGCGCTCCGCCGCGATCAAGCAGGGATTCCTCCCGCTTCTCGCCGTCGTCGCTCTCGCGGCTGGTGCCCTCCTCTAAAATGTCGCAGGTAATTCTCATTCGGTCACTTTGTGGGTGCGCTTGAAAACGTTGGAATTCCGGGCATTGTGCTGACGAGGATCATGGCGTGCTGGGGGAATTGCATGCGGAATTATGGGGACAAACGAGGCCGGGGCCCGACCCACCCCTCACCGTGCGGTGAGCGAGTGGCCGGGCCCCGGCCTCGTCAATGAACGCGTCAGATCAGGCGTCAGCCTGCGGCGCGGGGGAGCGGTGGCGCTTCGAGTATGCCTCGCCCTCCAGCTCCGAACCCGACGGCGCGGACGCGGGCGACGCGGCCTCCAGGTTCGTGCCGCGCAGCTTCGAGATCAGGCGCATGCCGTGGTAGATCAGCAGAGCGGCACCCGTGCCCAGCGCGATGCCCTCGAACGAAATGCTGCCGATGCTCCACGTGAAGTTCGCGATCGCGACGATCAGGGCCACCGCGGCGGTGTTCAGGTTCACCGGGTTGGAGAAGTCCACGCGGTTCTGCACCCAGATGCGAACACCCAGCATGCCGATCATGCCGTACAGGACCGTGCCCGCGCCACCGAGCACACCCGCGGGAATCGTCGCGATGAGGGCACCGAACTTCGGCAGCATCGACAGGACCAGAGCAACGCCAGCCGCGATGATGTACGCCGCCGTCGAGTACACGCGGGTCGCCGCCATGACGCCGATGTTCTCCGCGTATGTGGTCGTACCCGAACCGCCCCCGCTGCCGGCAATCATCGTGGAGAGGCCATCCGCCATGAGCGCGCGGCCCGTCAGATCATCCATGTTCTCGCCAGTCATCGCGGACACGGACTTCACGTGGCCAACGTTCTCGGCGACCAGGATGAACACAACCGGCAGGAACAGGCCAAGGGTTGAGACAGAGAAGGCGGGGGTGTAGAACTCGGGGAAGCCGATCCACGCCGCCTGGCCGACGCTCGAGAAATCGACCTCGCCCTGGATGATTGCAGCCACGTAGCCGACGAGCACACCAATCAGGATGGAGAGGCGGCCG
Source organism: uncultured Actinomyces sp. (assembly GCA_902373435.1). Lineage (GTDB taxonomy): Bacteria > Actinomycetota > Actinomycetes > Actinomycetales > Actinomycetaceae > Pauljensenia. The sequence goes on along the minus strand of CABKMD010000045.1, from coordinate 1,556 downwards.
AGAATGCCCTTGAAGAGAACAGTCACGAGGCAGATCGACACGATCGTCACAACTGCTGTGATCGGACCCTGCTTGACCCAGTTCCATGCAGCGGGCGCCAGGTTGAGGCCGATGAGCGCCACGATCGCGCCCGTCACCACGGGCGGCATGACAGCGTCAATCCAGCGCACGCCCGCGAAGTGCACGATCAGGCCGACGAGCGTGAGCGTCGCGCCCACCGTAATGATGCCGCCGAGGGCGTAGGGAGCTCCCAGGGTTCCTGACACTGCCTGGATCGGCGCGATCAGCGCGAACGAGGAACCGAGGTACGAGGGCAGACGGCCCGCCGTAATGAGGAAGAACAGCAGGGTGCCGATCGCGGTGAAAAAAAGCGTTGTTGACGGGGGGAAACCTGTCAACAACGGAACAAGGAACGTCGCACCAAACATTGCGACCACGTGCTGTGCACCAATACCAGCGGTGCGCGGCCACGAGAGTCGTTCATTCGGAAGGACGACGTCGCCGGGGTTAATGGACGTGCCGTTACCGTGAAGCTTCCAACGGAACAGCGGGGTCTTCGTTTCGCTCATAAGCGTACAAATCCGATCAGTTGATGGGCAGGATGGCCGTACCGGTCGGAATAACAGGGTAGCGCGTTCGCCCCCGTGTCGGCAGGTTTCGCCACGCGTAAACCCCTCCAGCGGGCAAAGTGTGGTGCATGCCCCTCGCGCTATGGGATAGTGGAGCGCATGAGTCAGCCCTCCTCGAACATCGCCCCCGCCGTCTCGAGCGTGCCCTGGGCGACCCCGGAGACGTCGTCGATGGATACGTCGGGCGACCGCTTCGGATACGCGCCGGGCCGCCTTCGCGCCCCCCGCGCCGACCTCTCGGGGTCCACGTTCCCCGGGACGCAGTACGTGGATGTCGTCGCGATCTTCGCCGATGGCGGCTACAACTCGCCCAAGCCGATCGGTAATCCTCTCGCGAAGGCCGCCCTGTGGGTCAGCGTCTTCGGACTTTTCTTCCTTCCGGCGCTTGTTTCGGTTGTCCTCGCGATTATCGCCCTCGTGCAGGCGCAAAGCCTGCCCGGCCGCGTCGGTGCACGCGAAGCCATTGCGGCCCTTATTTTCAACGGGATCCTCGTCACGGGCGTCGGGCTTCTCTACTTAATCGGCAACACGTTGTAAGGGCTCTGCGAGGCGCTGTGACCTGCTCCATTGGCCAGGATTGGCGCTGAGGGCCTTTTGTCGCTTATGATTGTCCGGCACGATGTGCACGGAGGATTCGCCTAGTGGCCTATGGCGCACGCTTGGAAAGCGTGTTGGGTGCAAGCCCTCGGGGGTTCGAATCCCCCATCCTCCGCCACCAGACCCCGGGACCGATTGAGGTTCCGGGGTTTTTGTTGCTGATGACGCCGCCCATCGGCGCCGTCGTACGTTTGAGGTGGGGTAGGCCCGTGGTGATGTGCTGCGCTTCGTCGCGGCTGCGCGCGCGGGGCGAAAACGTGTATGCTGGGGGCCGGTCCTCCGCGTGACGGTATCATCCGAACCTCCCCAGGGCAGGAATGCAGCAAGGAT
>CABKMD010000044.1 GCA_902373435.1 uncultured Actinomyces sp. | reverse complement strand
TGCGCAGATCGTCGACCTCCCCGGCGAACACGAGCGGCGGCTGACGGCGCAGCTGCGCCGTCACATCACGAAGGTGTTCCGCATCCGCGTAGGAAGGCTGTTGGGCTGCGTCCAGGCCGCGCCACGTGTCCCAGGGAGCGCGCTCCCCGGACTCGGGGGACCACAGACGCTCGGGGACGCGGCGGGAGCGAGGCTTACGCACAGGCTCGCCGCCGCGTCCGGGAGTGAACGAAGGAATCACGCGAAGCGACTCACTCGCCGGCAGGCTCGACGGTCTGGCCGATTTCGGCCATCATCTCGAGGAACCAGGGGGCGGAGATGTCGAAGGGCTTGCCGCCCGCGATGCGCGGGAACGCGATGGCCTTCAGGCGGTCGCCGTCCTCCTCGTCGTGGCCGATAACGCCGGACTCGCCCTTGAAGGCGCACTCGACGGCGAGGTCGGTCATCGACTTGATGAGACGCAGGTCATCGGCGTTGGCGCGTGACGAACGCGAGAAGTAGCCGGACTTCTGGACCATGACCTTCTCGGCGTCGATCTTCTCGGCGAACTGCTTGGCGAACCACTGGCCGGGGTTGATCGTGTCGAGCTTGACGTGGCCGAAGGGGTCACGCTGGACCTCGCCACCGGCAGCCTCGATCTCCGCGATGATCTCGGGCACGCCCGCGCCCTCGGACAGGAAGATGTTGACGTTACCCTGCTCGTCCATGATGGCCTTCAGGCGCGCGGCCTCGGCGTCCAGGTCGATCTTCATCTCGGGCAGGAAGATGGCGTGGATGTCCCAACGCTCCTGCGACAGGCCGATCGAGGGCACCCACTCCTGGGTCTTCAGCCAGTCGTGGTAGCGCTTCGAACCGGCGGCAGTCAGCCAACCGCAGTGGCGGCCCATGATCTCGTGGATGATAAGCATGCGCGGGTTGGAGCGGTGCTCACCGATGACGTTCTGGGAGTACTCGGAGACCTCTTCGGCGGCGGTCCATGCACCCAGGGACTGGCGGATCGGTACAACGTCGTTGTCGATCGTCTTGGGCAGGCCCACGACGGTCAGGTGATAGTCGTGCTCCTCAAGGTAGGCGGCCAGGTCAGCGGCCGTCGTGTTGGTGTCATCGCCACCGATAGTGTGCAGGACGTCAACGCCGTCGGCGCGCAGCTGCTCGGCGGCCTTCTGCAGCGGATCCTCATCCTCGGACACGAGGCCACGCTCGACGAGGTTCTTCTTGTTCGTCAGCTTGACGCGGGAGTTACCGATCGGGGAGCCACCGAAGCGGTGCAGGACGGCGGCATGCTTGCGCGCTTCCTCGTCCACCAGCACGTAGTTGCCGGTGAGCAGACCGTGGTAGCCGTTCTGGTAGGCGATGATCTCAACCGTGGGATCAATTTCGTTGTAGCGCTCGATGAGTCCACCGACGGCGGAGGACAGGCACGGGGCGAAGCCACCTGCGGTCAGCAGGGCAACACGACGGACCGACATGAATGTCACCTTTCTCAGGTTGGTTAGGTACGGGCCCGCGCGCGCGTGCGCAGGGCACAGTTCATTCTACCTGGCCCACATCACCTTTCGCCAAGGACGCCCGTCCCACAAAACACGGCTCCGAACACCAACCATCGGTGGATGGCCCGGCCCCGTTACTCCTTATACGAGGCCTTCTCGTCCTCGCCGTGCTCCTCCTCGGGAGCAGTCGGAACGGGCACCTCGGGGGCGGTGCGCCCACCGGGCGCGGGACGACCATTGGAGGGAACGGGACCCTCGAACGCTCCCTCGGCGGCCAGCTGAGCCTTCACATCGGCGGCGTACAGGTCCACGTATTCCTGGCCGGACAGAAGCATCAGGTTGTACATGATCTCATCGGTGATCGCACGCAGGACGTAGCGGTCCTTGTCGAGGCCGCGGTAGCGCGAGAAGTCCAGGGGCTCGCCGATCACCATGCCGATGTTCGTGCGCGAAGGGATCTTCTGGCCGATGGGCTGGGCTGCATGGGTGCCAATCATGGCGACGGGGATAACGGGAGCGCCGGACAGCAGCGCGAGGCGGGCGACGCCGGTCTTGCCGCGGTAGAGGCGCCCGTCGGGGCTGCGAGTGCCCTCCGGGTAGATTCCGAAAAGCTCACCGTCGCGTAGGCGCTTGAGGCCGGCGTTGAGCGCGGCCTCGGATGCGCGACCGCCGCTGCGGTCCACGGGGATAGTGCCGACAGCGCGCATGAATTCCTTTGTCATCCACCCCTTGAGACCGGTGCCCGTAAAGTAGTCCGCCTTGCCCATGAAAACGACCTCGCGGTCGAGCATCATCGGCAAGAACACCGAGTCCCACACGGCGTTGTGGTTGGACGCGAGGATGGCCGGCCCTTCGGCAGGAATGTTCTCCTTGCCGCGGATCCACGGGTGATAAGCCGCCTTCAGAACGGGGCTGCCGGTCGCCTTGAGAGCCTGATAGAACGCCACTGTCACTCCTGAAGTCTCGACGGGCGCGCGAGCGCGCGAACGAATTAGTATCAACTGTATGATGAAACGAACTCCCGTGCGCGATTGTGGGGAAACCATAGCGCCCGGCGAGTCAGCCCGTCCTTTCGCTCGATCGGTGGTCAAGGAGGTCCTGTCACGAGCGTCGTCCGTCGAGCTTCAACCCAGCCTCGACGCCGTCGGTACACCGGCCTCGAGCGGCCACTGGGTCGTCGTCGACCTTGAGACGAGCGGCCTGGGGGCGGGCGCGGAAATCACGGAAATCGGCGCTGTGCGCGTCCGCAACGGAGCGGTCGTGGACGAGTTTTCTTCCCTCGTGAAGCCCTCGCGACCAATTCCCCCGTTCATCACGTCTCTGACGGGCATCACACCCGCCATGGTGGCCGACGCGGACCCCATCGCATCCGTCCTGGAACGCTTCATGGAGTGGTCAGGCCTCGGAACGGAGGACTCCCCCGTCCTCGTCGCGCATAACGCGTCCTTCGACGTGGGCTTTCTGCGCCGAGCGGCCCGCGCGTGCGCGCGCCCGTGGCCTCGCGTTCGCGTCGTCGACACGCTGGCGCTCGCGCGGCTCGCTCTGCCTCGCCCGCTCGTGCGCAACCACAAGCTGGGCACGGTCGCCTCCTACTTCGGTACCACCACCGTTCCCGAGCACCGAGCTCTCGGAGACGCCCGCGTGACGGCTGAGATCCTCCTGGGCTTCATCGACCTGCTCGCCGGTTCCGGGGCCACCGACGTCGAAGACCTCATAGCACTCACAGACCAGGCTCCGGCCAGGCGTCCCTCAACACCCGACTTCGTCGCGGACCTGCCCACCTCCCCCGGGGTCTATCACTTCATCGACGCCGCGGGAGACACCCTCTACGTGGGGTCGGCCTCGTCGCTGAAATCCCGCGTGAGCAGTTACTACACGAAGAGCGAGAAGCGCCCCAAGGTGCAGCGCATGGTATCCCTGGCCGCGGCAGTGCGCCCCTATCCGACCGCCTCGATTCTCGAGGCAAGGATCCGGGAACTGCGCGACATCAAGGCCCTCGTGCCGCCCTACAACTCCGCCTCGAGGCGTCAGGGCTCCCATCACTGGGTCATCGCCGAGGTCGGCCACCCCAGCGTCGTCTCCTCCGTGACGCTCGACGACCTGCCGCGCGCCCTCGGCCCCTTCGGCTCGCGCGCGCACGCTCAGCGCGCTGCGGAAGCGATCGAACGCGTCCTCGCCCAGGCCGATCACGACTCCTCGCGCACCATCCTCGACGAGGCCGTGGCCGCCTCCTCGGCTGCGGTGCCCCACGCGCTCACCTCCCTCATGGAGCGGCTGTCCGCGCAGCGGCTGTTCGAGGCTGCGGCTCGAGCGCGCGACGAGCTGAGCGCCTACATCGCGGGCGTCGAGCGCTCCACCATGCGCCCCATCCTGGCGGCTCCGCGTATCGTCTGGGGCTCGCGTCGCGATGGCGGGGAACCAGGCTGGATTTTGCACGTGGCCTCGCACGGGCGTCATCTGAACTCCGTCGTCGTTCCCCCACGCTCCGACCCATCCCCGTGGATCGATGTCCTCACCTCCACGGAACCCGTCGATACCGGTGGGATGGCCGCCACCGTAGCCTCGTGGGCGGAGACGTCGCTCCTGTGCACTGCGCTGTGCCGCGAGGGAACGCGCCTCGTCGAATGGAACGGGCCCCTGCCCTGGGCGCAACCCGTTGCCAGCCCGCTACGCGACGGGCGGCTGCGCGAGCTCCTGGCCCACGCAACCGCCCATCAGCCCGTGTCTGTGCGCACCTAGCGCGCGAGGGTGTCATCCGTTCGAGGCAGCCACCCAACGCTCAACAAGTCGGGTGCCCGAACCATCGTCCAACGCCGCCAGGGCGCGTTCGACGGCACCGTGCATACGCTGCTCAAAGTCGGCCTGCGTCACGGGGTTGTCCAGGCCCTCCCAGGCGAGGATGCCGGCACCGACGTTGAGGGCGACAGCGTCGCGAACAGCGTCCGCGCCGCCGCCCGACAACACGTCGCGGGCGACGCGGGCGTTCTCGGCCGCCTCGCCACCGGCGAGATCCTCGATCGAGGAGGAAACCATACCCAGGGATTCGCGCGCATCGAATTCAGTTTCCACAACCGCTCCGCCGGACACCAGCCACACCTGATTCGCGTCGGTCGTCGTCAGCTCGTCGAGGCCGGTGTTCGCACCCCGGAAGACGAGCGCGCTGCTCCCGCGCGACGCGTACACGCCCGCCATGAGACGCGCGTTCTCCTCACGTGAGGCACCGATCGCGCACGCCTGGACGCGTGCGGGGTTCGTCAGCGGGCCCAGGACGTTAAACGCCGTGGGGAAGCCGAGAGCGCGACGCACGGGGGCCGCAAAGCGCATCGAGGGGTGCATCTTGTTCGCGAAGAGGAACGCGATGCCAACCTCATCAAAGACGCGGCGCAGCGCGTCGGCATCGAGGTCGAGGTTGACGCCAAGTGCCTCGATAACGTCAGCGGAGCCCGACTTCGACGTCGAGGCACGGTTACCGTGCTTAACGAGCGGAATTCCGATCGCGGCGAGCACGATGGCGGACATCGTCGAAATGTTGACGGTCTTGTATCCGTCTCCGCCCGTGCCCACGATGTCGAGGGCACGACCGGGCAGATCGACGTGTGTCGCATGGTCCTGCATGCCATCGGCGAGGCCGTGGATCTCATCGACCGTGGCGCCCTTCATAGCCATCGCAGTCAGGAAAGACGCGAGACGCGCCTCGCCGAGCTCGCCGCTCATGACCTGGTCCATCAGCCAGTACGACTGGCCGTAGTCGAGGCTCTTTCCGGCAATCAGCGCAGCGATAATCGGTGCCCACTCCTGCGGCGTAGCCATCACTTGGCTCCACGCAGCACGTCGGCGACGGTCTCCTGAAGGATGATCGGGTCAATCGGATCGGCCACGACGGCGGTGGCTCCGGCCCACGTGGCCAGCCACTCATCCTGCGGGCGGGCAGTCAGGAAAACGATCGGGGGCACTCCCTCACGGGTCTCGCGCAGGTCCTGGGCGATCGACATGCCGCCTTCCTTCTTCGCCTCAGCGTCGAGGATCAGCATCGCGAATTCCTTTTGATCAAAGGCATCACGGACGCCGAAACCGGTTGCGGCCTCGACCCATTCGATACGGGGCGTGTCCTTGGAAGCACGCAGCCCAATGCCGTTGACGACGGCGTGACGACGATCCTTGTCGTCGCTGAAAACCAGGATCGTGATGGTTTCTTCACTCATGGAAGCTCTCCTTGCATATGTCGGCCAATTCGACGCGATGACCCCAGTCTAACGGGTAGCGGGCGGCTCCCACACGGGGAGCCGCCCGCTACCGTCGACCAAGGCCGTCACGCGGTCACTACATCGAGGACGTGCCCACGATATCGACGACGAAGACCGTCGCCTGCGCGGGGGTTGCCTCCTGGCCGGACTGCGCTTCCTGGGGAGGAATCGGGACCACGATGAGAATGCGCGATCCGACGGTCGTACCCACCAGATCAGCCTGGGAAACGGGAGCCTGAAGGGCGTCCTGGCTCCACGAGGACTGAGTCTGGCCATGAGCACCGAAACCACCGACAACCTGCTTATACAGGACAGTCTGGCCATCCGTGAGGGCATCACCCGCACCCTTGTAGATCGTGTACACCTTCTGCTCGGTAGGAGCGGAAACGCTCTCATCGATCGAAAGGGTCGGCTCAACGCCCGGCTCACCGGTGACGGTAATGCCGGCGGGCAGCTCCTCGCCGGTCGCCACACCGCTGCTGAGAACAGAGTCGTCCGCGACGTCCTGCGTCGCAACACCGACGATGTCGACGACGAACACAAGGGTCGAGTTCGCGGGAATGTTGCCGCGAGCCTGGCCGCCATAGCCGAGCGAGGCCGGAATCACGAGCTCGACGCGATCACCGACGTGAGTGTGCGCGAGGCCGTAGGTCCAGCCCTTCACGACCTGGTTGAGAGAAAACTCGCTCGGTTCACCGCGCTTGTACGACGAGTCGAAAACGGTGCCGTCCCAGAGGGTGCCCACGTAGTTCGCCTTGATCGTCGCACCCGGGCACACAACCGCGCCATCACCCTGCTTGAGGGTCTTCACGAGGACCTTCGACGTAGGTTCGGATCCGCTGCCCGCCGCAATGACGGGGGTATCCTCGCCGGAGACAGCCGGGAAGTCACCCTTGCCGCTACGGTCGACGTTCGTGTTCTGTTCGGCGGAGTCGTCCGTCGAACAGACGGAGTAATCGTTGCCCGCGGGGGCGGACGACGAAGACGAGGTCGCGTCGGTGCACGCCGCGAGTCCGAGGACGAGCGCAGCTGCGCCGGCGAGGGCGCCAAAACGGCGCAGAGAGGACATCATGAGATGGTGTTCTTTCGACTCAGTGGAAGGACTCACCGCAGGCGCAGGTGTTCTGGGCGTTCGGGTTATCAATCGTGAAGCCCTGACGCTCAATCGTGTCAGCGAAGTCGATCGTGGCGCCGCTCAGGTAGGGCACGCTCATGCGATCAACGACGACCTCGACGCCATCGAAGGAACGAATCGCGTCGCCGTCGAGCGTGCGATCATCGAAGTACAGCTGGTAGATGAGGCCGGAGCAGCCGCCCGGCTGAACGGCGATGCGCAGGCGCAGGTCGTCGCGACCCTCCTGCTCGAGGAGGCTCTTGACCTTCGCGGCAGCGACGTCGGTGAGGATAACCTCGTGGGTGGGAGCCTGAGTTGCGGACTCGGACATGATGCTCCTTTATATTGCGGATAGACATATTCCCTTGACACACTACTCCCCCGCAGGCACCGCGCGCCATGTGTGGAATGCGCGCTCAGCGTAACCAGGTGCGGGCAACGCGGCGTCCAGCGTCTTCGAGCGTGACGGATCCCTCCGTCTCGAAGACACCGTGCAGCCCCCATTCGGCCTTCTCGAAGTGCGACAGGCTGGACCGGTAGGTGATGGCGACAACCGGCAGCGCATGCGTCGCAGCAACGCGAGTCACGCAGTTGAGGGTCGACTCAGCGAGCACCGGGGAGGCCAGTTCGGGCTCGGCGACGATCACGAGGTCGACGCCATCGATGATCGCTTCCAAGCCAAGTAGCGACGACAGCAGATCCCCCGTCGATGCGATGCGTCCACCGATGGCCGCAATGACGGCTCCAACGCCACCGCCAGCGCCGGAACCGCGCTGGCGTGCCGGGTGCACGTCCGCTCCGTCGAGCAGCTGGTGGCGCCCGAGCGGACGATGGGCGAACGCCTGTGTGAGAGCGGCCGTGAGAGCAGTATCCTGCGCCTCGATCGGCTCCAGATCGGGCGCGACGGCGAGCACCGAGTCGAGACCCAGCAGCGGGCGCACGGTCGATGCCGCGCACACAAGGTCTACACCCGCTTCGGTCACCAGGCTCTGCGCACGTGTCAGGGCATCGGCGAGCACCTCCGGTTGCCTCGGATCGATGCCGGGGACGCCGAGGAAGCCTTCGAGAAAACCGACGCCACAATCGGGAGAGACATTATGCCCGCCCTCGACAATCACGGTCGTGCCGTTGCGGAGTGAATCCGACACGCGCTCGCCCACCTCGCGCGACGACGAGGCGTCGGTGGGCACTCGCACGAACGAGGCCTGGGGCCCCAGCGCAGCCACGGCCTCGTCGAAGGTCGGACCGGTTCCAAACGGAACCGTCACTACCCCCGGGTCCAAAGCCCCGGCGAGGACGCCCCTGCAAATGGCGTCGAGTACTTCGCCGGTCGGCAGGGCGGGCGTTCCCCCATCCCACCGACCGGCAATCACGACGCGTGTCACAGGGACGCCACGCGCGTCAGCAGAAGCGCCTCGGCGAGGATCGCGGCCTTCAGGTCGGAGACCGACTGCGACTCGTCCTCGGAGTGGGCGTTCGTCAGCGGGTCTTCGACGCCGGTCACGACGACCTGTGCGCTGGGGAAGATGCGCTGGAAGTCCGAAATGAACGGAATCGATCCGCCCACGCCAATGTTGACCGAGGGAACGCCCCAGGCCTCGGTGAGGGAGTCGTGCAGAGCCTTCGTCACGGGGGAATCCATGTCGGCCTGGTAGCCGGCGCCCGCATCCTCGGCCGTGACCTCGACGCGCGCGCCGAAGGGGGCGTGGGAGCGCAGGTAGTCCATGAGCTTGGCCTGGGCCTCAGTGGGATCCACGCCCGGCACCGTACGCATCGACAGGCGGAAGCGCGTGTGCGGGGCGATGGTGTTCGAGGCGTTCGAGACCGGGCGAGCGTCGAAACCGATGACCGAGATCGACGGCTTGGTCCACATGCGGGCTGCAATGTCGCCCGAGCCGGCCAGCTGCAGGCCCTCGACCATACCGGCCGCGGCGCGCAGCTCGTCTTCCGGCCAATCCACATCCGCGTGATCCGACCCGCCCAGGCCCGGAACCGCGACATCGCCATTCTCATCGAAGAGCGAGGCGATGAGCATCGACGAGATCGCGACGGAATCGAGCAGCGGTCCGCCGAAAGCGCCCGAGTGCACCGCGTGGTCCGCGACGGTCACGTCGACGGTCACAATCGCGTTGCCGCGCAGGGTCGACGTGACGGCGGGCTCGCCCACCTTCCAGTTCGAGGAGTCCGTCACGACGATAACGTCGGCGGCGAGCTCATCCTTGTGGGCGTCGAGGAACGCCGTGAACGAGGGAGAACCAATCTCTTCCTCGCCCTCGATAAAGACGACAACGTTGACCGGCAGGTCCTCGCCCAGGATGGACAGCGAGCCGAGGTGGACCGTGACTCCGGCGCCATCATCGGAAGAGCCGCGGCCGTAGATGCGGTCGCCGCGGACCTCTGCCTTGTAGGGGTCCATGCTCCAGCGGTCGAGCTCGCCCACCGGCTGCACGTCGTGGTGCGCGTACAGCAGGACGGTCGGGGCGCCCTCGATGTGAGGCGTGTGGGCGACGAGGGCGGGCTTGCCCTCGGTACCATCCGCAGCGGTCTCGCGCAGGACCTTGGCCTCCAGGCCGAGGGCGGCGAAACGCTCGCGGATGTGCTCAGCGCTGCGCTCCACATCCGCCGCATGCGCGGGATCCGACGACACCGACGGAATCGCGACGAGCTGCGTGAGCTCCTCCAGCAGGGACGGGAAAGCAGCCTCCAGGCGCTCCTTCAAAACGGACGTGGACAGTGCATGTGAAGTATCAGCCATACGACCAGGGTAGACCATGGGAGTGCGAGGCGGGCGGGCTATCCGCTAGCCTTGAAGCGTGTTTGGACGAAGCAAGAACAACAGTGACGAGACCTCGATGAATGCCGAGCCCGTCTCCACGACGCCCGACGGCAAGAAAGGCCGCCCCACGCCGAAGCGTAAGGCAGCCGAGGCCGCCCGCATCCACCCCCTGGTCCCCAAGGACCGCAAGGAGGCCAAGCGCGCCGCCCGCGCCGCCCGCAACGCGCGTTTCGAGGCCGAACAGCGCGCGATGGTCACCGGCGAGGAAAAGTACCTGCCGGCCCGCGACAAGGGACGTGCACGCCGTTTCGTGCGTAACTACGTCGACGCGCGACACTCCTTCTCCGAGTGGATTCTCGCCGTCATGATGGTCTCCATCATTCTCATCATGGTGCTGTCGATGCTGGGCAACAAGATCCCGCTGCAGTACCAGGCGTACATGCTCTACGGATCCTCCATCTTCATGTACGGCTCTTTCATTATCACCGCCATTGAAGCCATCCTCGTGTGGCGCAAGGTCAAGCGCACCTTCACCGAGGCCCACCCCCGCGAGGATATTCCCTCGGGCACCGGCTACTACACCTTCTCTCGCATGATCATGCCTCGCCGTTGGCGCTCTCCGCGCCCGCAGGTTGACCGCGGGCAGTTCCCGAAGTAGTCGTCTGAATCGTCGGCCCCGCCCCGTCCACATGGGTGCGGGGCCGACGTGTTGTATCCACAGGGCACGTCGCGGCGGCACCTGTATCCACAGGGCATGCCGTGGCGCTGGCCATCACGAACGCGCGTGCACGATCCTGTCCGTGTCGGAGCAACGACGCTCCGTCTGAAACGACAAGGAAACATCATGCACACAACGATCACACTGCCCGCCGCCTGCGACATCATGCTCGACGAGGAGGAACCCTGCCCCGAGGGCATGTACGGCCCACCTCGATGGCTCGACGATCGGGGCATCTCCGCCCTGTTGGCTCCCTACCTGTGCGATGGGTGGGATCTAGGCGATTATGCGCGTTTCGCTGACCTCACGGGGACGGATGCCCGTCGGCTCGGGTCTTTGCTGCCGAATAAAGCGCGCGACGACCGCCAGAACAACGCCCCTCGAATCATCGACCTCCTACACGCCGCCTCCCGTATCGACGGACTCACTCTCGAGGGATACGTCATTCGCGCGCCTCGTCGGGACGAACGGGTCAGCATCGACACCGTGCTCGTCCCCGAATCCGCGATCATCGCGGTCGCCGGCGCTCCCATCGACGAGGAGCGCTATCCGAGCTATCAGCACTGGCTGACGCTTGCCGCGGTCCTCGGCCTCGGCGATGAGGCAATCCCTCCCGATGAGATGCGCGTGCTCATTCGAGACGGATCATCCACGCGGTGGTGGTGGGCATGGTGGGACTGATCAACTATTCTAGGAGGCATGATCCGACGCGCGTACAACTGGGCTTTCACACACTTCATCTCGCGTTCCAACCCGGAGGATGCACACCACTGGGGTCTGGGAGCGATTTCCTTGGCCGGACGATTCGCCCCGACACGCGGACTCATGCGCGCCACGCTGGGCCACCTCGACCCGACTCACTCCCCCACGCGAGTGGTCGGCGGCGTCGAGGTCCCCCTGACCCTCGGTAAGCGTCGCCTCCCATCACGCCTGGGTCTGGCGGCTGGCATGGACAAGGACGCCGAGGCCGTGCTCGGCATGTGCGCCCTCGGCTACGCCTTCGTCGAGATCGGCACCGTGACTCCTCGTCCTCAGCCCGGCAACGACGCGCCGCGCCTGTGGCGCCTCATGGAGGAGCGCGGCCTGCGTAACCGCATGGGCTTCAACAACGCCGGAGCAGATGCCGCCGCTGAGAAACTGCGCGAGCTGCGCTCGACTCCCGCGGGCCGCGCTGCGATCGTCGGCGCCAACATCGGCAAGAACAAGGTGACCTCTGAGGAAGACGCCCCCTCGGACTACGAGTACTGCGCGAAGACGCTTGCCCACTGGGTGGACTTCGTCGTCGTGAACGTCTCCTCCCCCAACACGCCAGGCCTGCGCGACCTGCAGTCCGTCGATCACCTCCGCCCGATCCTCCAGGCCGCCCGCCGCGGGTGCGAGGCCGGTGCACCCGATCGCGTCATGCCGCTGTTCGTCAAGATCGCTCCCGATTTGGCCGACGAGGACATCGTCGCCGTCGTCGACCTGACGAAGGAGCTCGGCCTGGCGGGCGTCGTCGCCACGAACACAACCATCAACCACGACCTGGGCGAGGGCGGCGTCTCCGGCGCTCCGCTTCTGCCCCGTGCCCTTGAAGTCGTCTCCCTGGTGGCCCGTCACCTCAACGACGACCAGATCCTCATCGGCACGGGTGGCATCTCGTCGCCCGAGGATGCGCTGCGCATGATCAGCGCGGGCGCCGACCTGGTCGAGGCGTTCTCCGCTTTCATCTTCGAGGGCCCGTCCTGGCCGGGCGAGGTCTCGCGCGCCCTCCAGCGCGCTTAGGTGAGCGCCGTGATTATCGAGCTCACCAGCGCGGACCTGGCAGCAGATGCGCGCCTGGAGGACTACACGCGCCTCAAAGACGTCAAGCTTCGTTCCAAGATCGAACCTGAGCGAGGCCTGTACATGGCCGAATCCGCGAACGTCATTGAACGCGCAATCCGCGCGGGCCACAGCCCGCGTTCCTTCCTCATGTCGAGGCGCTGGCTGCCTACCCTGACGGAGCTGATCGAGGCCGCCACCGGTGCTTCCGACGGCGCGGACGTCCCGGTCTTCATCGCCGACGAGGACGTCTTGGAGCAGATGACGGGCTTTCACCTGCATCGCGGCGCCCTCGCCGCCATGCAGCGCCCCGTCCTGCCGAGCCTCGGCGAGCTTCTTGCGACCGCTCGCGGTGGCGAGCCCGCTCGCCGCATCGTCGTCCTGGAGAACCTGGTCGACCACACGAACGTCGGCGCAGCATTCCGTAGCGCTGCGGCCCTCGGCGTCGACGCTGTCCTCGTGACCCCGCGGTGCGCAGATCCCCTCTACCGTCGATCCGTGCGCGTCTCCATGGGAACCGTCTTCCAGGTGCCGTGGACCCGCCTCGAGTCCTGGCCCCGCGACATCGCCATGCTCCAGGAGGCTGGCTTCACCGTCGCATCGCTGGCCCTGTCGGATGACTCGCTGTCTCTCGACGACTTCGCGTCGCTTCCCGCCCTCCAGGGACCGGACGCTCGCCTCGCAATGGTCATGGGCACCGAAGGCGACGGCCTGGGACGGCGTACCATCGCTGCCTCCGACTACACCGTCAAGATTCCCATGGACCACGGGGTCGACTCACTCAACGTCGCAGCCGCGTCCGCCGTCGTCTTCTGGGCAACCAGGGGCATCGGCGCGTGCTAACGCGCACGCCACATGGGGCCGCGTCCGCGCGTTTTCCAATAGCGCCGCAGCCGCACACAACGAGGCCGGAGCTGGATACCCAGCCCCGGCCTCGTCATCGTTTTCTGCGACGGGTCAGCTCATGGATGCCACGATCTCGTCGATGACGTCCACGCATTCTTCCCATCCGGACACGGCGCGCGTCGCGTAACCGGCGGCCTTGACGGGGTAGTCATTGCCTTCCGGATCCAGGCGATCACCGATAAAGAGCATCTCGGAGGCAGGGATGCCCGTCTCTTCGACCAACTTGCCCATGCCGAACGCCTTGTCGATACCACGGGTCGTGATGTCGACTGACGTCGAGCCGCCGCCGCGAACATCGAGCTCGGGCACATCAGGCTGCACGGCGTCGCGCAGAGCGGCCTTCTTCATGCCGTCCGGATCCCAGGCGCGCTTCGCGTCGAGCGGAGCCTCCTGGCCCAGGGCGGAGAAGGTGATCTGCGAGCCGCGGTCCTCGATGATGTTGCCCCACGGGTTGGACTCCCACAGACCAAGATCGCGCGCATGACGCTCAAGCGAGCCGATCGCACGGGCGGCGATCTCGGGGTCCAGGTCGTGCGCGTAACGCTCAACCCAGGCCCCACTCTCGTAGCGGTAGTAGCGCGTACCGCAGGTGGGCATCAGGTGAAGGCGAAAGAGTTCCTCGTCCGTGGCGTGCAGGTTGTCCAGCACCTGCGTGCGGAACTGGCCCATCTGGCCACCGGAGATGATGCACACCTCCACGTGGTCCAACAGGGAACGCAGAGCGACGTCCATGCGGGCGGGCAGTGGCGACTTCGAGGGCGCCAGGGTGTCGTCGAGATCAAAGGCAACGAGCTTCACGATGCCACCCTACTGCTTCGCAGCTTCCGCGTCTTCGATAGCGCGCTGGGCGGCCTCAGTCTCTTCGTCGGTGGGCACCGAGAGAACCTGCAGCAGCACGACGGACGCGACGAGGCCACCCCAGACGAGCAGGATGGTCAGGATCATCAGGGCGATAGCGGGAGCGGTCACTTGGCGCCTCCTTCAATCGAAGCGGTGTCATCGACGTCGTCAGCGAGGATCTGAGCAACCGCCGCTTGGGTATCCACCGGGCGGTGCTTCCACGGAATGACAGTGAAGACCAGAGACGCAATTACCGCGACCGCCACGGAACCCCAGCCGAAGATCAGCACGTAGCTCGTCGGGTACTTGCCGTAACCGTTCGTCAGCAGGTCGACGATGGACATTGCCATCATGACGAAGAGAACGACCGGGACGACAATGCCGACGAGGGGCTCCCATAGCTTGGGGACCTTCACGCTGGACACCGAGTTGAGGTGGGCACGCAGCACCCCAAGGCGGGGGCCGGTAACAGCGCACAGAACCGAGAACATGATCGCCGACGAGACGACACCGATCGAGTTGATGAAGTTGTCGACGATGTCGAGGTTGTTCAGACCCGAG
>CABKMD010000043.1 GCA_902373435.1 uncultured Actinomyces sp. | reverse complement strand
GAGTCGCCCGCGCCGATCCCGGTGCCGCCCGCGTTCCCGCAGCGCGCCACGTCGCGCCAGAGCGCGCGTCCGCAGCGCCCCCTCCCGCAGGCTTTCGAACC
This sequence comes from uncultured Actinomyces sp., assembly GCA_902373435.1. Taxonomy (GTDB): domain Bacteria; phylum Actinomycetota; class Actinomycetes; order Actinomycetales; family Actinomycetaceae; genus Pauljensenia. The sequence goes on along the minus strand of CABKMD010000043.1, from coordinate 15,004 downwards.
CGAGCTCGCGCGCCGCGTCGACTACGAGCTGTCTCCGCGCCAGTTCAACGACGTCGACCCCATCACCTCCGGGATTCGCGTGCGCCGCTCCGCGCGCCGCCGCGGCAACGCCCGTCACTGACGTGATCCCCGGGCGCGTCATCACGGTCTCGGACCGCTGCTCCGCCGGCCTTGCCGAGGACCTCTCCGGTCCCCTCGCCGCGCGCCTCCTCGCGGATCACGGCGTTGACGCCTCGGTGCGCGTCGTCCCCGACGAGGTCGACGCCATCCGCGCCGCGATCACCTCGGCCGTACAGGACGGTGCCCGCTTCGTGTTCACGACCGGCGGGACCGGTCTCGCGCCGCGCGACGTCACCCCCGAGGCCACCGAGCCTCTCCTCGTCACCCGCATCGACGGCCTCGCCGACGCGATTCGGCGCCGAGGCGAGGAAAAGGTCGCCTCCGCCGCCCTGTCGCGAGGCCTCGTCGGTGTGACCGCGCGATCCCCCGAGGGTGCCCTCGTCGTCAACGCGCCCGGCTCGCGCGGCGGCGTCACCGACGCCGTGGCCGTCATCGGCCCGCTCGTCGCCCACATCATCGACCAGCTCGCGGGCGGTGACCACCCGCGCGCATAAAAGGCCGAGATTGCAACGAAAAGGCCCCCTGACGCACGTGCTGCGGTCGGCCTCCTCGTACAGCAGGGGCGTCAGTCCTGCGGCTCCTCCGGGCGCACCCAGTCGCCGCTGCGGCCGCCCGACTTCGCCACAATCTTCGCCTCGCGAATACGGGCGGAGCGGTCCACGCCCTTGACCATGTCGACGATCGCGAGAGCCGCAACCGTCACCGAGGTCAGCGCCTCCATCTCCACGCCCGTGCGGTCAGCCGTGCGCACGGTCGCGCGGATCGCGATGTGATCGTCCTCCAGGCTGAGGTCCACCGCGCAGCCGTGCACGCCGATCGTGTGCGCGAGGGGCAGCAGATCGGGGACGCGCTTCGCCGCCGAAATGCCTGCTACGCGCGCCACCGCCAGGACGTCGCCCTTCGGCACGGTGCCGTCACGCAGGGCCTGCATGACCTCGGGCGAGCAATCCACGCGGCACACCGCGCTCGCCTGGCGCACCGTCGGATTCTTCGCGGTCACGTCCACCATGTAGGCGGCGCCGTCCTCGTTCAAATGCGTAAATTTCACGGGTTTCCTCTCGTTAAAACTCTCTATGACGCAGATCAGCCTACGAGTGGGACGACCGCCAGCTCCTGGCCGGCCTCGACCACCTCGACGTCCGGAGCAACCACACCGATTGCCTCCGCGTACGTGAGCGAGGCCACCAGGTGCGACTTCGACCCCAGGGGGTGCACCGGCTCCACCCAGCGGGCCCCTGCCTCGTCCCCCTCCCCCGAGACGAAGCGAAGCGGGATGAACTGGGTCTTTCCGGACGGGCAGTCCCAGCCCACGCGCGCGCGGGCGATGACGCCGCTCGGGACCGTTCCACCGTGCTCGGGGGCGACGAGGCCGGACATGACCGCCAGCGCGCCCGCGACGTACATGTGGAACGTCGTAAAGACCGAGACCGGGTTGCCGGGCAGGCAGATCACCGGCGTCTCGCGGCCGCCCGTGCCCACCTGCGTCGAGCCGACGCCCTGCGGGCCGCCGGGCTGCTGCGCGACGTGGTGGAAGCCCGCGTCCGTGCCAAACGTCAGGCGCACGACCTCGAAGGCACCCGCCGAGATACCGCCGGCCGTGATGACTAGGTCGGCCTCCGGGGCCTCGTCGAGGGCTCGGCGCAGCGCGGCAGGGGTGTCCCCCGTGCGCAGGTGCGCGACGACCTGCCCGCCGGCCTCCTCGACGAGGCCACGCAGCAGGATGCCGTTCGAGTCGGGAATCTGCCCGCGCTCGAGGGCCTCGCCGGCGCGCTTGAGCTCCGTGCCCGTCGAGACGACGATGACGCGCGGGCGGGGCAGGACCGTGAGGGTGCCGTGCCCGACCGAGGCGGCGGCCGACAGAGCCGTTCCATCCAGGACGTGGCCCGCCTCCAGGACCGGGGAGCCGGCCTCGAGGGCCTCGCCCGCGACGCGCACATTCGCGCCCAGCTTCGGGGCAATGCGGATCTCGACGCTGTCGGGCGCCTGAGCGACGCCCGCCGCGTGGTCCGTGTGCTCGACCTTCACGACGGTGTCCGCGCCCCGCGGGATCGGAGCACCCGTCATGATGCGCCACGCCTGCCCCTTCTCGAGGTGGTTCTCGCGGGTGTCACCCGCCGGAATATCGCCCGCAACGGGCAGAGTCCACGGCCCCTCGCCCTCCAGGTCCTCGCGGCGCACCGCAAACCCATCCATCGCGGAGTTTGTAAAGGGTGGCAGGGGGATCAGAGAAAAGACGTCGACCGCCAAGCGGCGACCCAGGCATTCCTCGATGGGAAGCGTGTCGTGGGGGAGGACGTGGCTGAGCGCCAACGCCTCGATCAGCTCGCGATGCTGCGCGGTAGACAGGGCGGGATCGTGCATGCCACCAGTGTAGGGCCAGGTGGGGTGGGTGATACGTGTATCCGTAGCGTGGCCGTTTGCCTCGCGCCCTTGGGACGAGGTATGGGCTGGGGTGAGCGGTCGCGGCTCGTTTCCGCGACCTGGACATGGGAGGCTGGGGGGAATTGCACTACATGGGGGTTCGACACTCCGGTGACACGCTGTTGGAAGGCTTCGTGTAGTGCAAACCCCCCAGTTGGGCCGACAGTCCTCATGTCGTCTCACCCCAGGCGCGCGGTGAGTGCGGCGCGGACCTGTGCAACGAACTCGTCCGGATGATCGAGGTCGTGCCAGCCGACTCGGATGATGTGCCAGCCCTCGGCTTCGAGGTGGCGTTGGCGCTCGCGTTCTTTTGAAAGTGATGCGTGGATACTACGGGCATCGTCGCCGTATTTGGCGCGGCCGTCGAACTCGATACCGACTTTCTCCGCTGGGAATGCGCAGTCGATGAAGTAGCGACGACCACGCGTATGCACCTCGACTTGTGTGCGCATGCCTGTCAAGCCCGCGGCGCACAGCTCGTACAGTACGCGCGCTTCTCCGGGGGAGGCGCATCCGGCATCTGCGTGAGTGATGATCCACTGTGCTCGAGAGCGTCCCCGAACGCTATTGCCAAGACGTGTGAGCTCTGCTCTCAGTAACTCCTTCCAGTACTTTTCGTGTCGACGTGAGTCTTTGAGCTGGAAGTTATCGAAGTGCGTGAACGAATTGCCGATCATGCAGAGCTGGGTGAAGGTGACTTTCGAGTTCGGTGAGGTCCGTGCGACGGTGATCTGCGCTGCTTCGGGGCTTTCGATGAGCAGGCCACGTGCGTCAGTGGCTGGCGGTAACCGACGAACGCGACTCGGTGCGATCGTTATCGGCTCGAAGTGATGCGTGCCGACTGAGACCGCGGGTAGTTGGACCGAACGAGATGACGTTGGGGAAGCGACAGTGAGTGCAGGGACGCGAGGGACGGATTCGTATCCGTGTGCCCACAAAGCGCACTGACCGGTGACCGCCATGGCTCGGTGTGTATGCGCGAGGTGGTAGAGGCGTGCGGCGAGCACGGCCTCCGGTAGCTGACTCATGTCGATGTCTGTCAAGAGAGACAGATCAAGGTATGTCTTGCCCGCGATTTTCACAGCCGTCGGTATTTTTGTGAGGCCGTGGTGGCTGGATCGCGGTATGCGAATGATCGCGCGTTCAACGGCGTTGAGGATAAAAGGAGCGTCGTTGCCCCTGACTTCTTGGCTCATGAGTGAATTCTAGTGCAATTGAGTCAAGTTCATTGCAGTTTGATAGTTAGATTTTCCTTGATCGTCGATGATGGGTGTTCTCTTTGAACGAGGCTCGGGCTGGGAGCGCGGTTGTGGCGTGTTCGGGTGGTCTTGGGGTGGTTAGCTGGGGGGAATTGCACTACATGGGGGTTCGACACGCCGGCGACACGCCGTTGGAAGGCTTCGTGTAGTGCAAACCCCCCACCACTAGAACCTAGAGAGGAGGGTGGCGTTAGGCCCGTGAATGGTTGCTGGGTGTGGCTGCGGTGCCCGCGGGCGGTGGTTTGGTGTGGAGCCGGTCGCCAAGAAGCCATCCGGGCAGCCCCACACGGCGGTGGGACTGCCCGGATAACGGTGCGGCACAGAACGAGTGAAAACGCGAGGCTGAAGCCGCCGTGCAACCGAATCAGACGGTCAGCATGACCTTTGTGGCGCGACGCTCGTCCATGGCCCCGTAGCCCTCGGCGGCCTGCTCGATCGGCAGGAGCAGATCAAAGACGGCACCAGGGTTGATCTCGCCGCGGTAGATCAGGTCGATCATGGTGGTCAGTTACTTGCGCACCGCGGCTGGACCGCCGAACATGTGAACCTCTGCCAAGAACATGCGACCCATGTCGAGGGAAGCACCGTGCGGCACGCCCACGAAGGATAGATGGCCGCCCGGGCGCACGCAGCCCAGAGCCTGGTCGAAGGACGCCTCGTTGCCCACGGCCTCCACGACGCCGTCGGCACCCAGTCCCCCGGTCATCTCCTTGATGAGGGCGATACCCTCCTCGCCGCGCTCTTCCATGATGTCGGTTGCGCCGAACTGGCGTGCCAAAGCCTGACGGTCCGCGTGGCGCGACATAGCGATGATGTGAGAAGCGCCCAGCTGCTTGGCGCTGATGATTGCGCCCAGGCCCACGGCCCCGTCACCCACGACGACGATGGTCTTCCCGGGGGCGGCCCCGGCCTCGTCGGCGGTGAACCAGCCGGTGCCGAGCACATCGGAGGCGGCCAGGAGTGAGGGAATCTGCTCGGACGTGGGGGTGGCGGGTGTCTTGACGAGCGTGCCGTCAGCGAGGGGTACGCGAGCGTACTCGGCCTGGGTGCCGCCCGCGCGCGTGCCGATGAAAGGTCGCATGGGCCGCGCTCAACGCCGTCATGAGTGTGCCGCCCGCGCGCGTGCCGATGAAAGGATCTCCTCGGGCGGCGGCGGTCGCGCAGCGCGAGGGGTATCCGGCGCGGCAGATTTCGCATTCACCGCAGGAAATACAGAAGGAACCGATGACGAAGTCGCCTGGCTTGACGGTCGTGACCGCGGAGCCTACGTCGGTGACCGTGCCGACGTACTCGTGGCCCATGTGCTGCTCGTGGACGGGCTCGGCACCACGATAGGGCAACAGGTCGGAGCCGCAGATGCAGGTGGCCGCCAGCTTGATGATGGCGTCTGTGGGTTCCAGGATGGTCGGCATCGGCATGTCTTCGACGGTGACGTTGCCGGGTGCGTGCATGACAACAGCGCGCATCGTTCTCCTCGTGATTGGTGAATTGGCCGTAGGGCAACGGTAGTGCTCAAGTCCAGCTGCTCGTCCGTGCTGGACACTGTCTCCTTTCTCTCAGCGACGAGGCAGAGGCTGCGTGTTGCCGTTCAGGCTTGTTTCTTCGAGGGGCGAACACCGGGTAAATCGGGGTAGGGTTGCGCCATGTCTGTCGAGTTCGTTTCCGCCTCTCAGGCGGCAGATGCGGTGGCGTGTCACGCGCCGCTGCGGCTCGTCGACACTTTCGGCCGCGTCGCCCGAGACCTGCGCGTGTCGCTCACCGACCGCTGCAACCTGCGCTGTTCCTACTGTATGCCCCCCGAAGGTCTGGACTGGCTGCCCACTGAGGAAACCCTGACTGATGATGAGGTCGTGCGCCTCGTGCTAGTTGGCGTCGAGCGGCTCGGGATCCGCCAGGTCCGCTTCACCGGCGGGGAACCCCTCCTGCGCCGAGGCCTCGAGGGGATCATCGAAGCGTGCTCCCACCTGCGCACCGACGAGGGGAGTCCCCTTGATCTGGCCCTCACGACGAATGCGCTCGGCCTGGCCAAGCGCGCCCAGGGCCTGAAGGATGCGGGTCTGAACCGCGTCAACATTTCGCTTGATTCTCTGGACCCCGAGCACTTCGCGGCGATCACCCGCCGCGACCGCCTCGGCGACGTCTTGGAGGGTATCGAGGCCGCCGCCCGCGCGGGCCTCAGCCCCATCAAGGTCAACGCCCTCGTCCTGCGCGGCATGAACGAGGCCGACCTGCCCGACCTGGTCGACTACTGCCTGGACCGGGGCATCGAACTGCGCGTTATCGAGCAGATGCCGATCGGCCCGCCGGACACGTGGGATCGCCAAAACATCATGACGGCCGACGAGATCCTGCACATCATGGGCACTCGCCACACGCTGACCCCCGCGCCCCGCGAGGATCCGCATTCGCCGGCGGGACGCTGGATTGTGGACGGTGACCCGACGAAGAGGCTCGGAGTCATCGCCTCTGTGTCCGACCCCTTCTGTAGCGCGTGCGACCGTACTCGCCTGACCTCGGACGGAATGGTGCGCTCCTGCCTGTTCTCCACCGAGGAGACCTCGCTGCGCGACCTGCTGCGCGGCGGCGGGGACGACGCGCAGATTGCCGCCCGATGGGCCGACGCGATGTGGGCGAAGCCGGCCGCGCACGGGCTCAATATCGACACTTTTGCTCGCGCATCGCGCACCATGAGCCGTATTGGCGGGTAACCTCCCACTAATTTCGTGACGCCGATGTTTTCTAACAGCGGTTGATTGATTGGTTGCCGTCGGGTGGAATGTCCCTGACGGGCGCACTTTTCTCAACGCTTACAAGGGTGATGTACGTCCCAATGGGTTCCTGTGAGTGACATTATTTCAATTGGTAGCCTCCATGTTAAAGAATGTCCGGGCGCATGCCTGCGCCCGGACTCCCTTCAGACACGAGGAGAGCCATGAGCGCGACCGACCCCGCGGCCAAGAAGAGCCGCTACCTGCTCACTGACTGGAACCCCAACGACGAGTCCACGTGGGACTCGAAGCTCGCGTGGCGCACGCTGTGGATCACGACCTACTCGCTGATCCTGGCCTTCTGCGTGTGGTTCCTGCCCAGCGCGATCGCGCCGAAGCTGACCCTCCTTGGCTTCAACCTGGACAAGGCTCAGCTCTACTGGCTGACCGCTCTGCCCGGCCTCGCAGCCGGCATCCTGCGCCTGATCTACATGTTCCTGCCGCCCCTCATCGGCACCCGTAAGCTTGTGGGCATCACCTCCCTGCTGTGCATCCTGCCCATGGCGGGCTGGTTCTATGTCGTCCAGGACAACACGACCCCCTACTGGGTCCTGCTGGCCCTGGCCTTCATGTGTGGCATCGGCGGCGGTTCCTTCTCCGGCTACATGCCCTCCACCGGCTACTTCTTCCCCAAGCGCCTCGCCGGCACGGCCCTCGGCCTGCAGGGTGGCATCGGTAACCTCGGCATGTCCATCATCCAGCTGGTTGGCCCCATCCTCATGGGCTTCGGCCTGCTCGGCATGACCTGGCTGGCTCCCCAGCAGCAGGTCGCCGGCGACGGAGTCGGCCGGGAGATCTGGGTCTACAACGCCGCGGTCTTCTTCATCCCGTGGTGCATCCTCGCGGCGATCCTCGCCTTCATCTGGCTGCGCGATGTGCCCGTCAAGGCCAACATCAAGCAGCAGCTGGACATCTTCTCCAACCCCAACACCTGGTACATGACCATCCTCTACGTCATGACCTTCGGCCTGTTCTCTGGCTTCTCCGCCGTCTTCGGCCTTCTCATCAACAACCAGTTCGGCGCTTCCTCCCCCCTCGAGCTGGGCGTCAAGGGCGCGACCTACGCCTTCCTCGGCCCCCTCATCGGCTCGCTCATCCGCATGTCCTGGGGCATCTTCTGCGACCGCATGGGCGGCGCTATCTGGACCTTCATCTCCGGCGTTGGCATGGCCATCACGTTGGGCGCCATCGCCTGGGTCCTGACCAACCCCACCGGCATGACGGACTTCTACATCTTCCTGGGCCTCATGCTCGCCATGTTCCTGTTCTCCGGCTTCGGTAACGCCGGTACCTTCAAGCAGATGCCGATGATTATGCCGGCCCGGCAGGCCGGCGGCGCCATCGGCTTCACCTCGGCGATCGCGTCCCTCGGCCCCTTCCTGGTCGGCGTCGCGCTCTCCTCTATCAGCGCCCCGGTCTTCTTCGCGGGCTGCGCCATCTTCTGCGTCCTGTGCTCGGTCCTGTGCTGGATCATGTACGCGCGCAAGAACGCCCCGTTCCCCGGCTGATCCACCCGGCACTGCGTGGTGCCAGCGGACCTGCCACTGCCTCGTCAATCGACTCTTAGGAGCACCCCATGACGAATCTCGAATCCGATATGACCTTCCCGACCTACGGCGGCGAGGTCAAGCCCGCGACCGGCGCGACCCTGTTCGCGCTCGGCTCGTGGCTGCGTCGCGGCAAGGCGTCCGCCGACGCGCGCCAGCTCTTCCTTGAGGGCGGCCGCGAGGGCGACTCTTTCTACCGTGACCGCTGGAGCTACGACAAGATCGTGCGCTCCACACATGGCGTGAACTGCACGGGCTCGTGCTCGTGGAAGATCTTCGTCAAGGATGGCGTCATCACCTGGGAAACCCAGCAGACTGACTACCCGTCGACCGGCGCTGACATGCCCGAGTACGAGCCCCGCGGCTGCCCGCGTGGCGCTGCGTTCTCGTGGTACGAGTACTCGCCGACCCGTATCAAGTACCCCTACGTGCGCGGCGTCCTGCTCGACATGTTCCGCGAGGCCAAGAAGCGCCTCGGGGATCCCGTCGACGCGTGGGCCGCGGTCGTTGAGGACCCGGAGAAGGCGCGTGCCTACAAGTCGCAGCGTGGCCGCGGCGGCATGGTCCGCGTGTCGTGGGAAGAAGCGATGGAGATCGTCGCCGCCGCCTACGTGCACACGATCAAGCAGTACGGCCCCGACCGCATCGCCGGGTTCTCCGTCATCCCCGCCATGTCGATGATCTCCTACGGTGCGGGCGCCCGCTTCCACGAGCTCATCGGTGCCACGATGCTGTCCTTCTACGACTGGTACGCGGACCTGCCCCCGGCCTCGCCTCAGGTGTTCGGCGACCAGACCGACGTACCCGAGGCCGGCGACTGGTTCAACGCGCAGTACCTCATCATGTGGGGCACGAACCTGCCGCTGACCCGTACCCCCGACGCTCACTTCATGGCCGAGGCCCGCTACCACGGCCAGAAGGTCATCGTCGTGTCCCCGGACTTCGCGGACAACACGAAGTTCGCGGACGACTGGTTGCGCGTCCAGCCCGGCACGGACGGTGCCCTGGCGCAGGCCATGGGTCACGTCATCCTCAAGGAATTCCACGTCGGCAAGCGCGAGCCCATGTTCCTGGATTACATGTTGCGCTACACCGACTCCCCGTTCCTGGTGGAGATTAACGAGGTCGGCGAGGGCGCCCACGAGGGCATCGCCCCGACGACCCTAGTCCCCGGCAAGTTCCTGACGGCCGCCAAGATGCCCGCAGGCACGACCGAGCGCACCGAGAACAACCAGTTCCGTCCCCTCGTCATCGAGGCCGACGGCACGGTCAAGGACCCGGGTGGCACGCTCGCCGATCGCTTCGGCGAGGAGGGCGCTGGCCACTGGAACCTCAACCTGGACGGCGTCGAGCCCGTCATGTCCATCATGGACACGGACGAGTGGGATGCCGTCGAGATCGCCCTGCCGCGCTTTGACCTGCCCGCGGCCTCCGGCCAGGCCTCGATCGGCGGCGGCTACGTGAAGCGTGGCGTGCCCGCGCGCCGCGTCAATGGTCGCCTCGTGACGACCGTGTTCGACATCCTGCTCGCCCATTACGCCGTCGAGCGTGAGGGCCTGCCGGGTCAGTGGCCCACCGACTACATGGACGCCTCCACGCCGGGCACCCCCGCGTGGCAGGAGGAGTTCACCTCGGTTCCCGCCGCCGCAGCCATCAAGATTGGCCGCGAGTTCGCGCAGAACGCGGTGGAGACGCAGGGCCGTTCCATGATCCTCATGGGCGCCGGCACGAACCACTACTACCACTCCGACGAGATGTACCGTACGTTCCTGGCGCTCACGGAAATGTGTGGCACCCAGGGCCGCAACGGCGGCGGCTGGGCCCACTACGTGGGTCAGGAGAAGGTCCGCCCGATCATGGGTTGGGGCTCCTTCGCCTTCGCCCTGGACTGGGCGCGCCCGCCGCGCCAGATGATCGCCACCGGCTGGTACTACATGACCACCGACCAGTGGCGCTACGACGGGGCTGCGGCCTCGGCCATGGCGAACCCGATCAAGTCCTCGCACCTGGACGGCAAGCAGCTGGTCGACACGCTCGTAGAGTCGGTTCAGCGTGGCTGGATGCCCTGCTACCCGACGTTCTCCAAGGGCTCGACCCAGCTGGGTCGCGAGGCCGCCGAGGCCGGCATGGCCCCCGCGGAATACGTGTCCCAGGAGCTGCGCGAGGGTCGCCTCCAGTTCGCGATCGAGGACCCGGACGCCCACCACAACGTCCCGAAGATCCTCGCGAACTGGCGTACGAACCTGCTCGGCTCGTCCGCGAAGGGCACCGAGTTCTTCCTGCGTCACATGCTGGGTACCGGCAACGAGGTCAACGCCGAGGAGCTGGAAGAGGGCAACCGCCCCACGTCCGTCAACTGGCGTGAGGCTCACCCCGGCAAGCTCGACCTCATGTGGGTCGCGGACTTCCGTAACACCTCGACGACGCTGCACTCCGACGTCGTGCTGCCCGCCGCCACGTGGTACGAGAAGCACGACCTGTCCTCCACGGACATGCACCCCTTCATGCACTGCTTCGACGAGGCCGTGAACCCGCCGTGGGAGGCGCGCACCGACTTCGAGGTGTTCCAGACCCTGGCTCGCCTCGTCGGCCGCATGGCCCCCGGCCACCTGGACACCCAGACGGACGTCGTCGCGGTTCCGTTGGGTCACGACTCCCCGGACGCCATGACCCTGGCGGATGGCGTCGTTCCCGAGCAGACGTGGACGCCCGGCAAGACCATGCCGAAGCTGGTTCCGATCGAGCGCGACTACACGCAGGTCGGCTACAAGTACGACCGCATGGGACCGCTCCTGCCCAAGGCCGGTCTGGCCTCGAAGGGCGTGGCGTACAACGTCCAGGAGGCGTACGAGCAGCTCGGCGACCTCAACGGCCGCGCCCCCATGGACGGCAACGCCGGCGAGGGCATGCCGCTGTGCGACACCGCCATCAAGGCGGCGAACATGGCGCTGCGCTTCTCGGGCACCACGAACGGCTCGCTGGCCGTTCAGGGCTTCCGCACGCTGGAAAAGCGCGTCGGCAACGAGATGGCGTTCCTGGCCGAAGGTGACGAAGAAAAGAAGATCACCTACCAGGACACCGTCTTGCAGCCGCGCAGCGTCATCACCAGCCCCGAGTGGTCGGGCTCCGAGCACGGTGGTCGCCGCTACAGCGCCTTCGTGCAGAACGTCGAGTGCCGCAAGCCGTGGCACACGCTCACGGGTCGCCCGCACTTCTACGTCGACCACGACTGGATGATGGACATGGGCGAGTCCCTGCCGATCTTCCGTCCCCCGCTCGACCTGGCGCACATCTACGGTGAGCGCCCCGTCGGCGACCATCGCCCCGGCCAGCCGGGTCAGGCCGAGGTCGCGGTGCGCTACCTGACGATCCACAACAAGTGGGCCATCCACTCCCAGTACTACGACAACCCGTACATGCTGACGCTGGGTCGTGGTGGCCAGACGGTGTGGATGAGCCCGCAGGACGCCGAGAAGATCGGCGTGCGTGACAACGAGTGGATCGAGGCGAAGAACCGTAACGGCACCGTGTCGGCTCGCGCTGTTGTCTCCCACCGCATCCCGGAGGGCACGGTTTTCATGCATCACGCCCAGGATCGCCAGATCAACACCCCGCTGAACGAGGGGTCCGGCAAGCGCGGCGGTACGCACAACTCGCTGACCCGAATCTTCCTTAAGCCGACCCACCTGGCCGGCGGATACGCGCAGTTCGCCTACGCGTTCAACTACTACGGTCCCACCGGCAATAACCGCGACGAGGTCACGGTTATCCGGCGCCGCTCCCAGGAGGTGCAGTTCTGATGAAGGTCATGGCTCAGATCGCGATGGTGATGAACCTCGACAAGTGCATCGGCTGCCACACCTGTTCGGTCACCTGTAAGCAGGTGTGGACGAACCGCGAGGGCACCGAGTATATCTGGTTCAACAACGTCGAAACCCGTCCCGGCGTGGGCTACCCCCGCGGCTGGGAGGACCAGAAGAAGTGGAAGGGCGGCTGGAAGCGCACCGCCACGGGCCGCCTCGTTCCCCGTCAGGGCGGACGCGTCGCCTCGCTCGCGAAGATCTTCGCGAACCCGACGCAGCCGACCATGAAGGACTACTACGAGCCGTGGACGTACGAGTACGACAAGCTGCTCCATGCGCCTGCGAACTCCCGCGCGATCCCGACGGCCCGCGCGAAGTCCAAGATCACGGGCGAGCACATCGACAAGCCCGAGTGGGGTCCGAACTGGGACGATGACCTCGGTGGCTCCATGGAGACCCTGGATCAGGACCCCGTCCTGCACCAGATGAACCTCCAGGTCGCCAAAACCATCGAGGACGCGTACATGTTCTACCTGCCTCGCATCTGCGAGCACTGCCTGAACCCGACCTGCGTGTCGGCGTGCCCCTCGGGCGCGATGTACAAGCGCTCCGAGGACGGTATCGTCCTCGTCGACCAGGATCAGTGCCGCGGCTGGCGCATGTGCGTCTCTGCCTGCCCTTACAAGAAGGTCTACTTCAACCACAACACGGGCAAGGCCGAGAAGTGCACGCTGTGCTACCCGCGCCTCGAGGTCGGCCAGCCGACCGTCTGCTCGGAGACCTGCGTGGGTCGCCTGCGCTACATGGGCGTGCTGCTCTACGACGCGGACCGCGTCACCTGGGCCGCCTCCCAGGAGGATGAGCGCGACCTGTACCGCGCCCAGCGCGAGATCCTGCTCGACCCGAACGACCCGCAGGTGGTCGCCCAGGCTCAGGCCAACGGCGTTCCGCACTCGTGGATCACGGCCGCTCAGCAGTCCCCGATCTGGAAGCTCATCACCGAGTACGAGGTTGCCCTGCCGCTGCACCCCGAGTTCCGCACCCTGCCGATGGTCTGGTACGTGCCGCCGCTGTCCCCGGTTGTCGATCAGGTGACCGCGTCCGGCAGTGACGGTGAGGACCACAAGGTTCTGCTGTCCGCCATTTCGCAGATGCGTATCCCGCTGGAGTACCTGGCCGGCCTGTTCACGGCCGGAGACACGGCTCCCGTGGAGCTGGCGCTGCGTCGCCTCGCCGCGATGCGCTCCTACATGCGCGACGTCTTCGTCGACAACCCGACGAATGAGGAGATCCCGGCCTCCGTGGGCATGACCCCGGAGAAGGTCAAGGAGATGTACCGACTGCTGTCGATCGCTAAGTACGACGACCGCTTCGTCATCCCGACCGCCCACCCCGAGATGCCGCGCGGCATCAAGGAGCTGGAGGGATGCCCGGTGTCCTACGACGTCGAGGCCTTCCATGGGCTGGCCCCCGCCACGTCGAACCGCCCGATGGGTGGCTCGTCGCCGGAGGGACGCCAGATGCTCCCCCTTGAGGTCGTTCGATGAGTACTTTCGTCGGCATTCCGCGTATTCCTACGGCCGCTCCGGAAACGGAGATGGATCCGCGCGGCGCGCGCGGTGTGCGCATGGCGGTCTCGGTCCTCCTGGACTACCCGGGGGATGACTTTGAGACCAAGCTGGACGCGGTCGAGGAGGCTCTGGCGGACCTGCCGGAGCCGGCCTCGGCGTCCCTGGCCTCGTTCGTGAGCTACGCTCGCGCCGCTGGCCTGCGCGCCATGCAGACCACCTACGTGGAGACGTTCGACCAGCGCCGCCGCTGCGCGCTCGGCCTGACGTACTACACGCACGGCGACACCCGCGGACGTGGCCAGGCCATCTTGGCCTTCAAGGAGATCCTGCGTCGCGCCGGTTTCGAGATGGAGCGCGAGGAGCTTCCCGATCACCTGCCGGTGGTCCTGGAGTTTGCGGCCTTCGACGAGACCGGCACGGCCGAGGGCCTGCTGCGCTCCAACCGCGAGGGTATCGAGGTGATCCGTACGGCGCTGCGCGCCGCGGACTCCCCGTACGCGCCGCTGCTGGACGCACTGGTTGCGACGCTGCCCGAGCCGGACGAAAAGACCATTGAGGGCTTCCGTAAGCTCATTAGCCAGGGGCCGCCCACCGAGCTGGTGGGCGTGGGCGATCTGTCTGCGACGCCCTTCCCGACTTCCGATTCAACGATGGGACGGTAACGTTCATGGAATCCGCACTTTTGCATGCCGCGTCGGCACCTGCGACGCAGTCGCTGTCCTTCCTGGACATTGCCCTGTGGGTGGTCCTGCCGTACGTGTCCTTCGCGATCCTCATCGTGGGCCTCGCGTGGCGCTACAAGACTGACCAGTACGGGTGGACGTCTCGTTCCTCGCAGTGGAATGAGCCGGCTATCCTGCGTTGGGCCTCGCCGCTGTTCCACTTCGGTGTCCTTTTCGTGTTCATGGGCCATATCCTCGGCCTCGTGATCCCGAAGACCTGGACCGAGGCGGCCGGTGTGCCCCAGCACGTCTACCACCTGATGGCGACGATCCCCGGCACGATCGCCGGACTCATGACGATCGTTGGCCTCGCGCTGCTGATCTACCGTCGCTTGGTGGTCAAGTCGGTCCGCGTGGCGACGACCCGCATGGACATCGTTACCTACGTGATGCTGGCGATCCCTGTGCTCCTGGGCGGCGCGGCGACGCTGCTGAACCAGGTGCTCGGGGGACACGAGGGCTACGACTACCGCGAGACGATCTCCGTCTGGTTCCGCTCGATCTTCTATCTCCACCCGCAGGCGCAGCTGATGGTGGATGTGCCCCTCACCTTTAAGCTGCACATTATCGCGGGCCTGCTGCTCTTCTGCGTCTGGCCGTTCACCCGTCTTGTGCACGCGGTGAGCGCGCCGGTCGGCTACGTGGCGCGTCCCCCGGTGATCTACCGGTCGCGCGACGAGCGCCGTACGCACGAGATCACGCGCGGCGGTATGTCGGACTGATCGATGGCCGTGCCCGCCGCGGTGCCTCGATCCCAGGCGAGGTCGTGGCGCGGTGAACGGTGAGGCAGGGG
>CABKMD010000042.1 GCA_902373435.1 uncultured Actinomyces sp. | reverse complement strand
CACCCACAGCGCCCCCCGCCTCGCCGTCAGGCAGCGCCTCGCCGTCAGGTAGCGCGCTTGCGGGCCGCCCGGCGAGCCGCCAGCGAGGAAGCGAGGAACGCCGCCGACGCCGCCAGGTACGGGTACAGGCCGGGGCCGCCCGAGTTCGGCAGGACCGGGGCCTCGCGGTCGGCGACCACGATGGTGGCCATGACCTTGCCGTTGATGGTCATGCCCTGCACGTCCAGGCCCAGGGCGTTGTTGCCGGAGTTGTAGAACTGGACGGTGGCCTTGGCCCACTTGTTTTCGTCCAAGGCCTCGGCGCCGGGCGAAATGATCGTGCCCGTGCCGTCGCCCAGCTGCGCCGACAGGGTGAAGGGGATTGGCTGGGGCAGGAGCAGGTGGCCGGGAGGGGCCTTCGTCTCAACCAGCCAATACTTCTTGTCCGTCGCCAGCGTCGTCACCTTCCAGTAGTACTGCCAGTCGGTGACGTTCGACGAATCCAGGGTGAGGACCGGGGTTGCCGCCCCGTTGATGCGCGGGTCCACGTCGTAGATAGCGAACTCGGACCCGGACAGCGGATAGTAGGAGTAGCCCTGCGCGTCCGCGTACTCGTTGGCGATGTCGGGCCAGTGGAGGTTCGTGAACTGGCGGCCGGCCTTGGCGATGATGACGGTGCGCACCCGCACGGGGGCGCACGCCTTGTTGTTATCGCTGCCGTCCGAATCGCGTTTCGCGGCGGCGATAACCTCGCTGTACAGGCCGTACCCCGAGAGCGGCGGCCCCAGGTAGCGGCACGAGAATCGCGACTCGTCCACGTTCGCCGCCTCCGAGCGCGTCACGTTGACGCGCACCCAGTACTCGCGCGAGGAGTTCGCGGGCAGCGCGTCGCCGTCGGTGATCTGGTAGCGCCCGCCCGCGGCGGCCAGTTCGGTCCCCGTGCCCAGGTCGTCCTGCGTGGCGGCCACACGCACCGAGTTGATCGTCAGGCTGGAGGGGAATCCAGGCGCGATGTGCAGGGCACCCGTGTCCGCATCCAGCGACCCGCTATTCGTCACCGTCACCTTGTAATCCACGTCGAAGGTCACCGGCCCGTCGCCGCCGCTCGTCACGAGCTCCTGCTTGACGCTCACGTTCGCGCTCTTCGCGTGGTTCGTGAACGTGCAGTCGATCGTCTGCGCGGCCGCGCTCGCCACCGGCCCGACGCCCGCGAAATTGACGCTCTTCGCGTCGGTGTCCACGGTCGTTGCCACGGCCTCGCCCGCGCCGTTGACGCACGAGATCGACTCAAGCGTCCACTGGTCGTCGGGGTCGTCCGGGCTGGTCACGCCGGTTTCCGTGATCGTGAAGTCGGAGTGGCCCACCAGGAACGCCTGGTACGAGGCCATGGATCCCTTCTTGTCCGCGCCGACGCCGGCGGGGGTGATCGTCTGGTTGAAGGAGCCCTCCCCGACCCAGCCGGACACCGCGGTGCCGTCCGGGGTCCTCGACGAGGCCGTGGCACCGGCGGGCGCATGAGCTGCGTCTTGGGTGGCGGTGGAGGTGAAGGTCGCCGACGGCTGGGTCGCGTAGGTGCGGCCGCCGTCCGTGGTGATGACCTTGTGGATGCGGACGTAGCGCTCCTGGGTGATCGAGGCGTACAGGCATGCGAAGCTCATGTTGCGCTCGGGCGTGCTCATGGAGGTCACCGGTTGGGCGCCCTGTGGGGGAGCGGCTGGGCACTGTGCGCTGCGCCCGTTGTCCGTGAACCCCCAGATGGTCATGCGGTAGCGGATCCCGTCCTTCTCCCACACGGAGTCGGGCAGCGTGGACGTCGAGATCGAGACGGTGTCGTTCGAGGCCGGGGTGCGCAGGGAGATATCGACGGGGTCCGGCCAGTCGTTCTCCGGGCGCTGCGCTTTGGCCCAGCCGGCCGTCTGGTTGATGTGGCCCTTCTGGCCCTTGTTGTACAGGTCGTACGTGCCGTTGCCCGCGCCGACGTGCTGGGCGCACACGGTTCGTCCCGTCGTCCACTGGTCGGAGTTTCGCCCATCCGGGTTGTACAGGCGAGCCGGGCCCGTGAATCTCCCGCCGATCTTGCGGCGGCGCCCTTCGGCGGCCACCGAGCCGTCGGGCAGCGTGTCGCACACGCTGTTGGCCACCACCGTGTAGGCGCCGCCCGCGCGTGGCACGACCGTGGTTTCCGTGTCGTCCTGGGACTCCTCAACGTCCCACGGGATAGCCCCCTGCATCGCGAAACCGTTACCCTGAATACGCAGGTTCAGGTCCCCGTGGAAGAAACGCTGAGGACCCACATCGGTCAGCGTGTTCTGTTGCGCGCCCGTGCCTCGTGTCAGGTTGTTGTCGATAGGCAGGTTGTTGTTGCGCAGTGTCCCGAGCAGGAAGGGCTTGCCGGCCGCGACCGTGCCCGGCGTGGCCGGCTGGAAGCCGACGGCCGTCTGCTTCCAGGGCGCGATCTTAGCCTGGACGGTGGTCTCGTTGTTGTAGAAGACGACGCCGTTTTCCGCGGGGTTTTCGCCCCATGGCAGCGAGCGCGTCGTGTAGCTCCAATAGCCTTGCGCGGCCAGCGAGGACTCCAGCCATTGGGCGCGCTTCCAGCCCGTCCCCTCCTGTAGCGACCCTCCCGGCCAGGGGCCCCACTGATCGAGGGGCTTGACCCAGCCGTCGCGCGACCACATGTTCGGCCGGTTCGTCTCCATGAAGGCGAATTGGTCGACGTTGTTCCGAGTGTCAAGGACCGTCCCGTAGTAGACGAGGCGGCGGAAGTTGTAGTCCCACACGCTCGGCTCGTCACTGGGGTCGATGAGGGGGTACGTGCGTTCTGTCGGCGAATTGTTGACGACTGAGTCCGTGAAGATCGAGGCGACGTTGTCGATCGTGAAGGTTGCCGCGCCCTCGGGTTCTTGGGCGGCCTGCGCGGGCGGGGCGCTCGGGGCTGCCACAACGAGGCCTCCCGCCGTCAGTGCCGCCACGCACGTTCCGGCCAGGGTTCGTAGGACCCGGTGTGTCGGTGCCGTGTGGGCGGCGCGTGCTTGAGCGGCACCGGTCGGCTGCGTGCCGGGTGCGTGCCCGAGGGTTGGGGAGAGGCGCGGGCGTGTGCCTGTGTCGTTCCCCGCCGAGCGGTTGCTGCCGCGCGAGGGGTCTTGGTTGTGTGCTGCCTCAAGTCCCATGCGTGCTCCGTCGTGCCGGGGGAAGTTTGCATCCCCGTGGTTATCGGCAAACTAACTGATGGCCATGTTAGCGGTGTTGGTGAGTACCTGCAAACATTTGTGACAGCAGGGTGGTTTTCGGAGTAATCGGATAGTTAAAGGGGCCTATTTGGCGGTCTATCAGCCTATTTCCAGGTGTTCGTACGGTGGGTGACACGCGTAACATTCTGGGTGGACGCGGTGCTGATGGGGGAGGGCGTGTGGGGGTGGCGTGTGTGGTGAGGTCAGGCCTTCCTGTGCGAACCCGGCAGCCCCCGCCCGGGCCCCGATCAGCACTCCACGACGTTGACGGCCAGGCCGCCCTCCGACGTCTCCTTGTACTTCGAGAGCATGTCGTTGCCGGTCTGGCGCATCGTCTCGACGACCACGTCCAGGCTCACCGTGTGGCGGCCGTCGCCCCACAGAGCCATGCGCGCCGCGTTGATCGCCTTGACGGCCGCGATCGCGTTGCGCTCGATGCACGGCACCTGCACGAGGCCCGCCACCGGGTCGCACGTGAGGCCCAGCGAGTGCTCCATTGCGATCTCCGCCGCGTTCTCCACCTGCTGCGGGGTGCCGCCGAGGGCCTGCGCCAGGCCGGCGGCCGCCATCGCCGAGGCCGACCCGACCTCGCCCTGGCAGCCGACCTCCGCGCCCGCGATGGACGCGTTCGTCTTAATAAGGGCGCCGATCGCCGTCGCCGCCAGTAGGAAGTCGTGCACGAGAGCGCGGCGACGGGCGGCGCAGGCCTCGGGCGACGCGGGATCATCCGAACAAGTCTCCGAGGAATCGTCCGTCGTCATGCGGATGTGCGCCAGCGGGGTGACCGCGCCGTCCTGCGTCGCAGGACCCGCCGCCACGCCGGGCGTCGACCCCGTCTCCGGGCAGTGCGTCACCAGGTAGCCCAGGACCGCGGGGATGACGCCGGCCGCGCCGTTCGTCGGCGCTGTCACGACGCGGTGGCCCGCAGCGTTCTCCTCGTTGACGGCCAGGGCGAAGAGGTTCACCCAGTCCATCGCTCGCATCGGGTCGGCCATGGTCGACACCCAGACGTGGGCAGGGGAGTGCGCACGGTTCGCGGGAGATCCGCCCGAGGAGGCCCCGGCCTCGTCCGACGAAAAAGACGGAATGCTCGTCAGGCGCTGCGCGAGCTGGGCGGCGAGCGCGCGGGCGCGGCGCGGCACGTCCAGGCCGCCCGGCAGGATGCCCGCCGCTGACGTGCCCGCGTCCACGCAGTCGAACATTGTGTCGGCGATGCGATCCAGGTAGGCGTTGACGGTCTCGCGGGGGCGTACCGCTTCCTCGTTTGCGCGCACGAGGTCCGCGATGCTCAGGCCGGACGCGTCGCACGCGGCGAGCAGCTGCGCGCCCGACGCGAAGGGGTGTGGCGCGGGCACGTCGATGCCGACGCCCGCCTGGCTTGATGCGAGGGAGGATACCTGCGGGCTGTGGGGGTCGTCATTCGTCTGGATCATGACGAAGCCGCCGCCCACCGAATAATAGGTGCGCTCCAGGATGACGGCGCCGTCCTCGTCGGAGGCCGTGATCGTCAGCGCGTTCACGTGATAGGGCAAGATCGTGCGCGCCGCGAAACGGATGTCGTCGGTGACGCTGAGGGGGACCTGGGTGCCGCTGGGCAGCGTCAGCGTCCCCGACGAGGCCAGGGTCGGCAGGATCGCCTCGACCGTGTCGATGTCCACTGTCTCCGGGTCGTATCCCGCCAGGCCGAGGAGGACCGCGCGGTCCGTCGAGTGGCCGCGGCCCGTCGCGCCCAGCGACCCGAACAGGTCAATAGTGATGTGCGACGGCGGCTTCAGCGCCGTCAGCTCCGTCGTGAACGCCAGGCCCGCGCGCATCGGACCCACCGTGTGTGAAGAGGAGGGCCCGATACCAATGCGGAACATGTCGAAGACCGACAGCGGGTGGGGCGCATCGTGCGCGGCCACCTCGCCCGAGACGATAGCTGCGGGCGTGGGGCGCGACGGGTCGTACGTCGTAACAGATGCGCCGAGGGAGACGGGGCGAAAATCCATGGGGACTATTGTGCAGCAGCCGCCCGGGGCACTGCCTGTTGTGGCTGTTGCCCCGCCATATCCCCGGTGTTGCTGCGCCCCGCCAGATCTCCGGGCGCCGTGTGGCCTGCCCGCCCGCGAGTTGTTGTTTGTGGCCCCACGGGTGTTCCGGGCGCCGGAGGGCCCGGCCGCCCGCGAGGCTAGGCGGCCTCACTTCGTTCGGCGCCGCGCCTCGAAGCCCGCCCGTGCCCTCCGGTCCCTCCGGCGCCCTCCATGCCGGTGGGGCCTGGTGTGCTGACGTGTGGTTCGGACTGTCGGCACGTTGTCCGGCCAGGCCCCGCCGCCCACGGGCACCGCAGCCTGGCCCTCCGGCGTCCTCCATGCCGGTGGCGGTGGGGGTTTTGCACTACACGAAGCCTTCCGGGGGTGTATCGCCGGCGTGTCGGAGCCTCATGTCGTGCAATTCCCCCAATTGGTGGTGGTGAGGCCACCACTCACAGCGGTGTAGTGCCCAAAGTGCAGACCACCTCGGCAAAAACCGGTGACAACGGACTGTTGTGGGCGAGGTGGTCTACGTTTTGAGCACACGTGTGTCTCGCGTGGCGTGCTGCTCGCACGCGAACCCCTGAACATGCGCGTTAACCCCTTGAAACGCACGTCAACCCCTCAACATGCACCTGGGCGAAGCCGCCCACGCACATCGCATCGGCCCACGTGCGGGTTATAAGGCCCATGTGCAGGTCATCGGTCCAACGTGCGCAGTGACGGGCCCGCGAGTGATGACAGCGACGACCCGAAGCAATGTCGCACGTCATTCCCGGGAGAGCGTTTCATGCCATGAACACAGATCATTGGAATTGCAACGTTTTTGGATGATCTTAAAAAATGACCGTAGGGAATTATGTGCGACTTTCGGGGGATGCCACCCCTGACATTTGTCATGGCACCACCTGCATCAAAGGGCACTTCCGACCCCACCTCAACGCGCGCAGAATGAGTGCCATGAACGCACAAGCAACGCCCGCCCTCCAGGCGACGAACATCCATCAGTCTTTCGGCCACGTCGACGCCCTGCGCGGCGTGAACCTGACCCTCATGCCCGGCGAAATCGTGGCGCTCCTCGGCGTCAACGGTGCGGGTAAGAGCACGTTCCTGGACCTCGTCCTCGGCTTGGCCGCCCCCACGCAGGGAGACATCAGCGTCTACGGCATGAGCCCGCGCGAGGCCGTGCGCCGCTCTCTGGTGAGCGCGATGCTTCAGACCGGGTCGATGCCCCGTGACGGCAAGATCCGCAACACGATCGACCTGGTCGCTTCGATGCACGCCAACCCGATCCCCACCGACGAGCTCCTGGAGCGCACGAACCTCACGAAGCTCGCCAAGCGCCCGCTCAACAAGCTCTCCGGCGGCGAGCGCCAGCGCGTACGCCTTGCCCTCGCGCTGGCTGGCAACCCGGATTTCCTGATCCTCGACGAGCCGACCTCCGGCATGGACGCGCTGGCCCGCCGCGCCTTCTGGGAGACGATGCGCGCCGAGGCCGCGGAGGGCCGCACGCTCCTCTTCGCCACGCACTACCTGACCGAGGCCCGCAAGGAAGCCGACCGCATCGTCATCATTGACGAGGGACGCATCCTCCTGGACGCGCCGACCGAGCAGGTCGTCGCCGACAACGAGGACCTCGAGGACGTCTTCGAGCGCATCACCTCCCACGCGGAGGCCGAGTGAGCGCAACGAACACCCGCCCCGACAAGCCGGCCCCGGCCTCGTCCCGAGGCCCCCGCCCCACGAACGCAGACACGACACACGAAGAAGGCATCATGACCACCCACGCACCCACGCGAGCCACCGACCGACCGATTCCCTCCCCCTTCACGGGCGCAGGCAAGCTGTGGCTCTCGACGTTCCGCTCGCACATCCTTAACCCGTGGAACATGGCGTTTGCCCTGCTGCTCCCCATGTTCATGTACGCGATGTACGGCATGACGGATATCGCGCGCACGACCCAAACCGGGCGCGGGAACGTGGCCGGCGCAATGATCGTCATGATGACGACGTACGGCATCATCCTGGTCGGAGGCTCGCTCGGTGCGACGCTGTCCGTCGAGCGCACGACCGGCATCTCGCGCATGTACGCTCTGACCCCCATCCAGCCGTGGGTGATCCTGGTTGTGCGGCTGACCGCCCTCGTGGCACTGAGCGCATTCATCACCCTCATCACGTTCAGCTTCGGCCTGGCGACCGGCGCGCAGATGACGCCGGGAGCATGGGTGGCCAGCGCAGCGGTCGTCGTCGCTCTCTCGGCTCTGGGTGCGCTCATCGGCCTGGCCTGCGGCTACACGATCAAGGGCGAGAACGCCTACAGCGCGTCCGCGTTCGTCATGGTGACGGGTGCCTTCGCGTCCGGCATGTTCATCCCGCTGGAAGCAATGCCTCCCTTCGTCTCCCACATCGCCCCCTACACGCCCCTGTACGGTGCCGTGAAAGCCGTCTACGCGGTCGCTGGCACCAACCCGATGCCGATCGCCGCGTGGATCAACATCGGCGCGTGGGCGCTCATCATGGCGGGCATCGCTTGGTGGGGCGCGTCCCACGACACGGGTCGCTAGGCTGGTGCCATGAAGGAGCGCTTGATCTCCCTGGCGTGGGCGACCCCGTGGATGCTGTTCATGGGATTCCCCCTGGCCTCCGCCCTGGAGTTGACGGATGCGACCCAGCGCGCGGGCATCATCGGGTTGTGCGCCCTCCTCGCGGTGACGAACTCGGTGACGTGGCTGACCAATCCCCCGCCCGCGCGCAACTCATTCACGAGGCCGTTCTTCCTCTCCCACGCGGCTCTGGCGGCGGCGACGGTCATCTACCTGGTGTACGCGGCTTCCATCGGCTTCCCGTTTGCGTTCATGATGGTCTCGTATCTGCTGGTCGCGTGGGTCTTCCAGGCGCCGAGCCGCTTTCTCATCGCGGGCGTCGTGCCGATCGCGGCAATCGCGGGCGTGGCCGCCTACGCGCAGGGGGAGCCGCTGTGGATGATCTGGTACTTGGCGATGCTCGGCGGTTTCGTGGGTTTTGCGCGCTGGGGCATGGAGCGCTCGGCCCGCGAGCGCCTGCGCCGCCAGGACGCGATCGCGCGCGCGAAGGCCGCGGAGCGGGCGCGCCTGAGCACAGACCTGCACGACATCCTCGGGCACTCGCTGACGGGGATCACGATGGTCTCGGAGCTGTCGGGGCGTCTGCTGGACGCGGGGCGCATGGAGGAGGCGCGTGAGCAGATCCGCGCCATCACCGCTCAGTCGAACGAGGCCTTGGCTGACATTCGCCGCATCGTGGCGGCCACGCGGGCCCTGTCCCCCATCGAGGAGCTCGACGAGGCCCGCTCACTGCTGGAGGTCGCGCGCATCGACGCGGATATCACGAACGAGGGCGAGCCGGCCTCGTGTCCTCGCTCGGCGGCGGCCGCCCACGTGATCCGCGAGGGGGTGACGAACGCGCTCCTGCACGCGCGCCCCTCGAGGGTGCGCATCCGCCTCTGCCCTGACGGGGTGACGGTCACGAACGACGGATACACGGCCGCCTACGCTGCGTCGAGCGCGGGCTCGGGGTCGGGCCTGGTGGGCCTGTCCGAGCTGGTCGGCGACGAGGGCACGCTCACCTGGGGTGCGTCGGGTTCCACATGGACGCTCGCGTTGGCCTTCGAGGCCACACCCGACGCCCACTCGTCCTGACTGTTTCGCTGCACACCCCCTCGACGAGGCCGGGTTCCCTTTCGCCGGGTCTTGCGCGGTCCCGTGAGGGGGAACTCGCCTCGTCCTGAAGGGCGGGCACACACGAGTGATAATCCTGCGACCTGCGCTAGCCTGGTACCTCAAGGGCAGGCAGACAGGAGGGTGACGTGGCGATACGGGTACTCGTGGCCGACGACCAGGCGATGATTCGCGGCGCCCTGGCGGGGCTGCTGGACCTGGAGAGCGACATTGAGGTCGTCGCACAGGCTTCCGACGGGGCCCACGCCCTCGAGGAACTGGCGCGCCTGGCATCAGCGGACGACCCGGCCTGCACAAGCGCCCCCGTCGACGTCGCCATCATCGACGTCGAGATGCCTCACATGGACGGCATCACGGCCACGCAGGCGATTTGCTCCCGCTTCCCAGGCGTGCGGGTGCTCATCGTGACGACCTTCGGACGCCCGGGATACCTGCAGCGCGCCCTCGACGCGGGCGCTACGGGCTTCATGGTGAAGGACGCGCCGGTCGAAACCTTGGCGCACGGTGTGCGCACCGTGGCCGCGGGTGGCCGCGCCATTGACCAATCCCTGGCCTTGGAGGCTCTGTCGACTGGATCTTCGCCCCTGACGGACCGCGAGGCCGATGTGTTGCGCGAGGTCGAGGGAGGCGGGACCATCGCGGACATTGCCCACTCGCTGGGGCTCAGCCAGGGGACGGTGCGCAACCACGTGTCCTCGGCGATGCTGAAGATGGATGCGTGCACGCGCGCCGAGGCAGCGTCCCTGGCTCGCGCGGCCGGCTGGTTGTAGAGTCCCTACGCGCCCATGAAGCGCGAGTTGCGCGCCATGAAGGGCAGCAGGCGCACGCCCGCATAGGTGCCCAGCGTGTTCATGATGACGTCGTCGATGTCGACGACACGGTAGGTGCAGGGCACGATGCCGAACAAGCCCGTGTACTGGGTCAGCTCGATCAGGCAGGAGACGGCGCAGCCGATCCCCACCCACGCCAGGACGCGGCGGTGCGGGATCGAGCGGGCCAGGCGAGACCCATCGGCGGGCGCACCCTCGGGGGCGCGGCGCATGCGTCGGATGCGCCAGGTGGTCTCCACGAGGGACCCCAACGGCACAAACAGAGCAATATTCAGCAGAATCGACGCAGCGTACAGGGTCGCGCGCAGGTTCTCCCCGTCGCGGAACTGGTCGGCGACGGCCCCGAACGATCCGAAAGGCGTGTAGTTGTCCCAGTGGATGATCGCGGCGCACGCGGCCACCGGGTCCGACGGCAGTGGCAGCAGCGTGAAAATCAGCAGGCCCGCGAGGTACAGGATCCAGGCGAGAGGCAGGGCACGCGGGAGTCGCCACGTCGACGAGGAGGGAGCCGCGACCACTGAAATCTCCGCCGTCGTCGGGGTGTCCGGGTTCTCCTCACGAGGCAGGAGCGCACCCGTGCGCTTCGAGCGCCGGTAGATGAGAGGCAGTGCTTGAGCGACGGTCAGGTGAGCGCGGCTCACCCGCCCGGTGCTCTGGGCGGAGTCGGCCGAGGCCTCGGCACGTCCCGCGGTGACACTGGGGTTTCCGCGGCGCCCGAGCATCCACCAGAGCGCGCACGTGATTGCGCAGACGGCGGCGTATAGCCCCAGATCAAGCGCCCAGTTAATTGTCGTGTACATGTCACCCCTCTCCTTGAGGGGAACATTACCGGCGTTATCGGGCAATGTTGCGCACGTGCGCACAGTTCCACATGAGATGGACACATTGTGAGAAAAAAGCTTGAAATATGTTGAACATTACTGGTCAGAATTGCACGATGCGACGGAACATGACGCAGGGGAACTCCCCGTGCATCACCCGGAACAGATTGACAGCTGCTCAGCGAGCGCATCCTGCTCCGCGCGGGTAACGCTCAGCCCGTACGCGCTCTTGACGGCGATCTGGCGTTTCACGTAGTCACAGCGGAAAGCACTGTTTGGCGGCAGCCACTGGTCCGCGGACGATGCCGATTTGTCCTCATTCGCCTGCCCATCTACCGCGAGCAGGTTGTCCGGGTCGTTGGCGAATTCCTGGCGGCGCTGCGCGTCCCACTGCCAGGCCCCCGAGCGCCACGCGTCCGCGAGGGCGACGACGTGGTCGATCTGCACCAGTGCCGAGGTCTTGTCCCCCCTCTGAAACTCAATCGTGGCCCCCGTGTAGGGCTCGGCTAGGGTGCCCGACAAGACCACGCAGTCGTGCGTCCCAGGCTTGAACGTCGGGCGCGCCAGGTCGCGGGCAAGGATGTCGTTTCGGGTGTCGCAGCCGTTGTGGTCGGTGTCCGCCCAACGCTGCCCGAAAGCCTCGCGGTCATACGCGGGCGCGGCGCGATCGTTGGCCGACTCTCGGACCGTGAGCTCGCGCAGCTGGCGGGCCGCCTCGCTATCCGGCAGGGAGGACAGGGCCTGCCCGCTGCGCAGCGGCGGCCACCCCAGGCGCGAGCGCAGGCCCAGCAGATCCCATCCAACACCGGGCACGAACGCCCACACGAGGGCCGCGAGAATCGCCAGTAGGACGGCCGCGTCCCCGATGCTCCTGCGCCGTTTGCGCGCCATCTCCCTCTCCTTTCTCTCACAACGCCCACGCAATGAGGGCACCCCGACCACCCGGGATGCCCTCATGATGCACCCACCCACCGCCATCTGCGTCCCGGCAGGTGGATGCCTGTGGATAACTAGGCACGCTGACGCGAAAGCACCAGCTGGCGCACGAAATAAATCGCCACGATGAGAAGCGTGAGCGTACCCATGGAGACCAACTGAGCCCGGCCCTCGTCGCTCATGAGCATGAGGACACCAATCCCGCCCAGGCCCGCGAGAACCAGCCACGGCAGCCACGGCCACCCGGGCATACGGATCACCAGGGAGCACGAGCGCTCCAGCGAGGGGTGCAGGCGCATCAACGAGATGATGATGAAGGTCCACACGATCAGCAGAACCATGCCGATCGCGTTGATGAGCATCGTCAGGATCGAACCGGGCAGGTACCAGTTGCCCAGGACGGCCAGCAGCGCCAGCACGACGACGAGGCCGACCGCGCGCTTCGGGGTCCGTCCGGCCTCGATATCGCCCTGGAGCTCGGTGGCCAGGAGGGCCTCGTCGTCCTCGAGGGCCGCCTCAACGACGGAGCGTGCGCGTGCCTGATGGGCGGCCGAAGCACCCAGCAGCCAGCGCGGGCCCATGTCGCGTGCGGACAGCGAGTAGGCCATGCGGGAGGAAGCGTAAATGTTCGCGGAAAACGCCGAGATCAGCGCCATGAAGATGATGACATTCATGAGCGTCCCGACCGCGGGGATGCCCGCCATCTCAAGGATCGCAGCGAAAGCGTTCGTCTCCATGGCCTCGCTATCCCACGGCAGCAGCGCGATCAGCAGGATGACGGAGCCGACGTAGAACACGAGGATACGGGTGACGACCGAGCGAATCGCGCTCGTCATGGCGGCACGGGGATCCTCGGCCTCGGCGGCAGCGATCGTGACGATCTCCAGGCCGCCAAAGGACGTGATGACCGCCAGGAGAGCCACGGCAACGCCGGACAGCCCATTCGGCATGAAGCCGTTGTGTCCCAGGACGTTCTGTAGGACGCCCTCATGGCCCGGCAGCGGGCCGACAATCGCCGTGCGCGCAACCAGGTAGACGCCCACGCCCAGGAAGGCGATGATCGCAACGATCTTCACCATCGACAGCCATGCCTCGATTTCGCCGTACTGCCCGGCCGCCAGCAGGTTAATGCCGCCAATAACAACGACAATAACGAGGGCTACCACCCACTGCGGGACCGCGGGGAACCAGCCGACGAAGAACGTCGCCGCGCCCGTCACCTCGAGGCCCGACACCATGATGAGCATAACCCAATACAGCCACCCGATCGTGAACCCGGCCCACCGGCCGATCCCGGCCTCGGCGTAGGACGAGAAGGAACCCGTCGACGGCAAGGACGAGGCCAGTTCCGCGAGCGCCAGCATGACCGACACGACGATGATCGCGGCCAGCGCATAGGACACGATGACAGCCGGTCCGGCCTGATGGATCGCGGACCCCGTGCCCAGGAAGAAGCCAGCGCCGATGGCGAGGCCCAGTGCCATCATGGACAGGTGCCAGGTCTTAAAGCGCTTACGCTCCGAGCTGGGCAGCGCTGCGGGAGACGAAGATGCAGGTGTTGATGTGGGAGTCACACCGCCATCTTAACGCTTGCCCCCACGCAGAGCTTTCAGCTGTGAATATGTGAGAGTGATGGTCCACTCGCGGGTCTGAGGGAGCTTCCAGCGGCGCCAATGTGCCATTCCCGTAAACACGAGGCCCACGATGATGGAAGCGCCCATGCCCAGGACCGGCTGGCCCATGTACCAGAAGATCACGGTGACCAGCGAGCACGCGAACGCGGGGGTCGCGTAGAGGTTGTTGCCGCCGAAGACGCGCGGGACCAGTCCTGCGGAGATGTCGCGGACCATGCCGCCGCCGATCGCCGTCATGATACCCATGAGGATCGCCGGCATGATCGCAAACCCCGCGTCGAGAGTCTTGATCGCGCCGGTCGCACTCCAGCAGCCCAGCACCATGCCGTCGGCGATCACGAGGAGCACCGACCACGCGCGCGAATCCATGCGGAAGGCCATCGCGATGAGAGCGCCGATGATCGCGAACCCCAGGTAGTAGGGGTCCGTGATGGCGACGGGCGCGCCGGTGCGCGTGGTGAGGAGCAGGTCACGAATCATACCGCCCGCGAGCGCCGTCATGATCGCGAGAATGCAGAAGCCGACGGCGTCGAAGTTACGTTCGCGGGCAACTTTGCCGCCGAGGATGCCGTTGAGGAGAACGCCCATGAGGTCGATGGCTCGGAAGACCTCGGGCAGAGAGTTGTTCAGCGCGTCGAGCAGGTGCATGGCGATCCGGAGGAGTTGATGAGTGTCGTTGTTCATATGCTACAGGGTTTGTCGGCCTGTCAGCGAGGGCCGCGACCAGCCTGTTCACGCGGCCACAGGGTGCGACAATGTCCCCATGACTGCTCTCTTCGCCGGGCTCACGACCCTGGATGTCCTGCACCGACTCGACCACGTGCCGGACCCTTCACTGAAGGTCACGTCGACGGACTTCACGATGGCCGCAGGCGGTCCCGCGACGAACGCGGCCGTCACGTATGCGGCGCTGTGCGCGGCTTCGCGCGCGCTTTCTGGTCCTGTCGACGAGGCCGGGGCCGCCTTGGGCGTTCCCCTGCCCTCGGTGGATGAGCCGACTCTATTGACAGCCCTCGGCGAGGGCCCGGTATCGGCCTTCCTCGCGGCCGACCTGGCGGCCGTGGGCGTGCGCGTCGTGGACGCGACGGTGCCTGCCTCATCCCGCGCTCCCCAGGCAGGCGAGTACCCCGCCGACGCGGGCGACCTGGCCCCGGCCTCGTTCCCTACGTCACGCGAGCCCGCCGTGTCCTCAATCATCGAGCACCCGAGTGGGCGCATGGTGGCCTCCACGAACGCGCGGCTCGACGCGGACGCGGAGCGGATTGCGGCAGACCTGCCCGAACGCGTCGGCGCGGTCCTCATCGACGGGCACAACCCGACGCTCGCGCACGCAGCCCTCACCCTGGGCATGCCCGAGGTCGACGAGGAGGACCCGTTCGCTCTACTCGAGGCTCGCCCGCCGCACCCGCGCATCCTGGACGGAGGCTCGTGGAAGGACTGGCTCACTCCCCTGCTGGGCTTCGTCGACATCGCGGTCGTGTCGGAGGATTTCGCGCCGCCGCTGATGGCGCGCCCGGACGGAGCTCAGGTCGCCGAGTTCCTGCGCGGCTTCGGCATCACGCGTACGGTGCGCACGCGCGGGGATCGCTCCGTGCAGTACTGGTGGGACGGCGCGAGCGGCGAGGTTCCCGTCGAAGCCGTCCCGGGCGCGTCCACGCTGGGGGCGGGCGATGCCTTCCACGGGGCTTTCGTGTGGGCAATCGAGCGCGGCGGGGACGCGGATCCGGAGCACCTCATCCGCTTCGCGTCAGCCGTCGCCGCGGTGTCGGTGTCTTCCTTCGGCACGAGGCAGTGGCTGACTTCCCCGGCTCTCGTGGAGCTAGTGCGCAGCTGGTAGGTGCTCGGCGGGACAGATTCGCCCGACACAGTTCCCTGACGGGCATGTCCGCGAACTTTTTCGCGCACATGACACAGCCACGTGCCGACTTTGAAACCAATGACACCTTTGCACCCACCGATGCA
>CABKMD010000041.1 GCA_902373435.1 uncultured Actinomyces sp. | reverse complement strand
AGGTCGTCAAGGGCGGCCTGATCCTCGACATCGGCCTGCGTGGCTTCCTGCCCGCCTCTCTCGTTGAGATGCGTCGCGTCCGCGACCTCGCTCCCTACATCGGTCGCGAGATCGAAGCGAAGATCATCGAGCTCGACAAGAACCGCAACAACGTGGTCCTGTCCCGCCGCGCATGGCTCGAGCAGACCCAGTCCGAGGTCCGCACGAACTTCCTGCACACTCTGCAGAAGGGCCAGGTGCGCTCCGGCGTCGTTTCCTCCATCGTCAACTTCGGCGCGTTCGTCGATCTCGGTGGTGTCGACGGCCTCGTTCACGTCTCGGAGCTGTCCTGGAAGCACATTGACCACCCGTCCGAGGTTGTCGAGGTTGGCCAGGAAGTCACCGTCGAGGTTCTCGACGTCGACATGGATCGCGAGCGCGTCTCCCTGTCGCTCAAGGCCACCCAGGAAGATCCGTGGCAGGCATTCGCCCGCACCCACGCCATCGGCCAGGTTGTGCCCGGCAAGGTCACCAAGCTGGTCCCCTTCGGCGCGTTCGTGCGCGTCGAGGACGGCATCGAGGGTCTCGTCCACATCTCTGAGCTGGCTCAGCGTCACGTCGAGCTCCCGGACCAGGTCGTCAAGGTCGGCGAAGAGGTCTTCGTCAAGGTCATCGACATCGACCTCGAGCGTCGTCGCATCTCCCTGTCCCTCAAGCAGGCCAACGAGGGCGTGGATCCGAACTCCGAAGAGTTCGATCCTTCGCTCTACGGCATGGCTGCCGAGTACGACGAGAACGGCAACTACAAGTACCCCGAGGGCTTCGATCCGGAGACCCAGGAGTGGATGGAAGGCTTCGACGCTCAGCGCGAGGCTTGGGAAGCACAGTACGCCGAGGCTCAGGCCCGCTGGGAGGCCCACAAGGCTCAGGTCCGCAAGGCCCTCGAAGAGGACGCCGAAGCGGCTCCCTCCATCGAGGAGCAGGCCTCCTACTCGACTCCGGTCGACAACGAGGGCACCCTTGCTTCCGACGAGGCCCTGGCCGCGCTGCGTGAGAAGCTGACGAACAACTGAATCAGTCGTTGTGACTGAGCGCTAACTTGTCAGTTCACGCATGTGAACGCATGGGTGGTGACCCCCAGGTTTTCCTGGGGGCCACCACTTTTTTGCCTGATTGCGTTGCCGCCAGATCTACGTCCGCCGCGAGGCCTGCGGGGCCGGGCTGGCCTGGCCCCACGGGTGTTCCGGGCGCCGGAGGGCCCGGCCGCCCGCGAGACTTGGCGACCTCGCTTCGCTCGGCGCCGCGTCTCGAAGCCCGCCCGTGCCCTCCGGTCCCTCCGGCGCCCTCCACACCAGTGGTGCCGGGGCGCTTCAGGCGCTGTGACTATGCGGCCGAGCGCTTCATCAGCGCCGCGTCGATGCAGATGCCAATGATGGCCGCGATGGTCGTGGGGAGAATCCAACCGAGCTGGTTCGCCTGGAGTGGGCTCCACATGAGGACAGAGTTGATGTGCTCGGTGTACACGCCGACGTGCGCCAGCGTCGTTGCCGCCGACCATGCCGCCGCCGTCCATGTGCCTAGGCAGAACGACCACAGCGCCGGGGTGGCCAGGCGGAACGGGTGGGTTGTGATCGTCAGGAAGACGATGGTAATCGCAATGGGGTACAGGAAGGTGATGATCGGTACCGCGATGGCGAGCACCGAGCTCAGTCCCACTGAAGCCAGCACGAAAGAGATGATCGTGAAGACGATCATCCACGCGCGGTAGGAGATGGCCGGGAGCAGACGGTGGAAAAACTCCGATGTTGCAGCAATTAAGCCGACCGCAGTCGTCATGCAGGCCGTCAGCACGATGAGGCCGAATACGATCTGTCCGGGCCATCCCATTGTCATCTGGGCGGCGTCTGCGAGCAGGGTTGCACCGTCGCTGTAGCTCTGGCCATTCGGGATCACGTGGCCGATCAGGCCAAGGCCCACGTAGACGACAGCGAGCAGGAACCCCGCGATGATGGCAGCCGTCGACGTGCGGCGCACGACCTTTGCCCCGATGCCGCCCCCTGTGTGTCTGAGCGACGTGACGACGATGATGCCGAAGGCAAGAGCGGCGATCGAGTCCATTGTCATGTAGCCCTCGAGGAGGCCAGCCGCCAGGGGAGTGGATGAGTACTCGCCGGTCGGAGCATCATGCGAAGCCGGCAGCGACGCGAGGCACAGGAAGACCAGGAGAACGAGAAGCCCGAGCAGGACCGGAGTGAGGATCTTGCCGAGGTTGTCGATGATTGTGCCGGGATTCCAGCACAGATAGAACGCGATGCCGAAGAAAATGAAGCTGAAGATGATTGACGCGGTCAGGGACTTCGTGCCGATGAGAGGTGCGACGGCGGTCGAGAAAGACACTGCGCCCGTACGCGGGAGAGCGTAGAAGGCGCCGATCGACAGGTACACCATGACCGAAAAAACGATCCCGAAGGACTTACCGGCCCGGCTGACGAGGTCGCGCATGTCGGTGCCCGACAGAGCGATCGTGATGATGGAGACGGCGGGCAGCGCGACGCCACCGATCAGGAAGCCGATCATCGCAGGAGAGAAGTTGGTGCCCGCGGACGCGCCCATGATCGGAGGAAAAATCAGGTTACCTGCGCCGAAAAACATAGAGAAAAGCGTCAGGGAGGTCGCGATGAGGACAGCGGTGCTGCTTGAGCGTCCAGCGGAATCGTCATTGACTGTCTGCGTCACTGCTACTCACTTGATGGTGTGGCTTCTATAACAGCCTCAATTCTTGCATGACGACGACGAAAAGCAACAATTGGCGGGCTACCCTGTGGGTGTGACTATGATTCTGAGGTTCGGGGCTTGCACGGCCGCCCTGATCCGCCCTATCGGCCAACCTCGCGCGCAGGGACCGCGCCGCATCATTGCGGTGAGCGGAGGCATCGGCTCCGGTAAATCCTCGGTGACGAGCGTTTTCGCCTCTCATGGCGCGGTCACGGCGGACGCTGACGCGATCGCGCGGGGAATTCTCGAACCTGGCGAGCCGACGCTGACCGAGGTCGCACGCGCCTTTGGGGACGACCTGCTGAGGAAGGACGGGAGCCTGGACCGGGCACTCCTCGCTTCCCGGGTATTCGGAGGCGAAGGAGCCGACGAACGCGTCGCTCGGCTCAACGCCATCACCCACCCCGTCATCAAGGCCCGCGCATGGTCGATCCTGCGCGGAGCCCCGGAGGATGCTCTTGCGGTCTACGACATTCCGCTCCTGGTTGAAGGGGACCGCGCGGAGCGCTTTGACGCAGTCGTTATCGTCGATGCCCCCGTCGAGGAACGCGTCAAGCGCCTGGATGGCAGGGGAGTAACGCCCGAGGACGTGCGTGCACGTATCCGCGCCCAGGCCTCGTCGCAGCAGCGCCGAGCCATTGCGACGATCTGGATCGACAACGAGGGGAGCGCAGCAGACCTCGAGGAGGTTGCGCGGCTCGTCTATGAGCGTTGGCTGACTCCGGACGTTCCCGTCACCGTTTGACGAGGCCGGGGCGCTCCACGCTCGTCGCGAACCTGCCCGCCTTGTGCGCGCAGCCCGAGTGCCTGGGCGGTAGCGTAGAGACGTGAGTACTAGCGCCGTGACCCGCCAGAACAAGCCTTTCGAGGTCATCTCCCCGTACACGCCCTCGGGCGACCAGCCCAAGGCCATCCGGGAGCTGGCTGCGCGCATTCGAGACGGTGAACAGGATGTCGTCCTCATGGGTGCGACGGGCACGGGTAAGAGCGCGACCACGGCCTGGCTGATCGAAGAACTGCAACGCCCCGCCCTTGTGCTCGAGCCGAACAAGACGCTCGCTGCCCAGCTCGCGGCCGAGTTCCGCGAGCTGCTGCCCAACAACGCCGTCGAGTACTTCGTCTCCTACTACGACTACTACCAGCCGGAGGCCTACGTTCCCCAGACGGACACCTTCATCGAGAAGGATTCCTCGATCAACGACGAGGTCGAGCGACTGCGTCACAGTGCGACGAACTCGCTGCTCACGCGGCGCGATACGGTCGTCGTCTCGTCGGTGTCCTGCATCTACGGTCTCGGTACTCCCGAGGAGTACGTGGCCCGCATGATCGAGCTCGATCGGGGCATGATGATCGACCGCGACGCGCTGCTGCGCCGCTTCGTCGCGATGCAGTACGTGCGTAACGACATGGCCTTCACGCGCGGCACGTTCCGCGTGCGCGGCGACACGATTGAAATCATCCCCGTGTACGAAGAGCTCGCGATTCGCATCGAGATGTTCGGCGACGAGATCGACTCCCTGGCCGTTCTGCACCCGCTCACGGGCGACGTGATCGACCAGGTAGACCATACGTACCTGTTCCCGGCGTCACACTACGTGGCCGGCGAGGAGCGCATGAAGAAGGCGATCGCCTCCATCGAGGACGAGCTCGACGATCGCCTCGCGTGGTTCCGCGGCCAGAACAAGCTGCTCGAGGAGCAGCGGCTGCGCATGCGCACCACCTTCGACCTCGAGATGCTCAAGGAAATCGGCTCCTGCTCGGGCGTCGAAAACTACTCGCGCCACATCGACGGGCGCGGACCCGGCACGCCCCCGCACACCCTGCTGGACTACTTCCCCGACGACTTCCTGCTCATCATCGACGAGTCGCACGTGACTGTTCCGCAGATCGGCGCGATGTTCGAGGGCGACATGTCGCGTAAGCGTACCCTCGTCGACTATGGATTCCGCCTGCCCTCCGCGATGGATAACCGTCCGCTCAAATGGGACGAGTTTACCGAGCGCATCGGACAGACCGTCTACCTGTCGGCGACCCCCGGCCCGTACGAGCTCGAACGCTCTGACGGCGTCGTCGAGCAGATCATTCGCCCAACGGGCCTCGTCGACCCACTCGTCGTCGTCAAGCCCACAGAGGGGCAGATCGACGACCTCCTGGAGCAGGTGCGTCTGCGCGTCGAACGCGATGAGCGTGTCCTCGTCACCACCCTCACGAAGAAGATGGCCGAGGAGCTCACGACGTACCTCGCCGAACGCGGCGTCAAGGTCGAGTACCTGCACTCCGACGTCGACACCCTGCGCCGCGTCGAGCTGCTGCGCGAGCTGCGCCTGGGCACCTTCGACGTGCTCGTCGGCATCAACCTGCTGCGCGAGGGCCTGGACCTGCCCGAGGTCTCCCTCGTGTCGATTCTCGACGCGGACAAGGAAGGCTTCCTGCGTTCGACCCGCTCGCTCATCCAGACGATTGGACGCGCTGCCCGAAACGTGTCCGGTGAGGTCCACATGTACGCGGACAACATGACGGATTCGATGAACGCGGCTATCTCCGAGACGATGCGTCGCCGCGAAATCCAGATCGCCTACAACAAGGAACACGGCATCGACCCGCAGCCGCTGCGCAAGAAGATTTCCGACGTGACCGACATGCTCGCCCGCGAGCAGGTCGACACGCAGACCCTGCTCGAGGGCGGGTACCGCAAGGAGAAGAGCACACGCGAACGGACGAGCGCTACCGCAGGTGGCCCCGCCGCGACCCCGGGGCAGCGTGCCGAAGCCGAGCTCGCCGAACTCATCGAGGAGCTGTCCGCCCAGATGATGACCGCCGCCCAACACCTCCAATTCGAGGTTGCGGCGCGTCTGCGCGACGAGATCGAAGACCTCAAGAAGGAACTGCGTGCCATGAAGCGCGCTCACTGATCGTGCCTGTCGCCCAGTGTGGCAGGACGATCGTGAGGACCCCGGCCTCGTCGACAAGTGCCCCGGAGAGAATCGCGACCGACGCCACGTCGCACGTGGGAATGCGAATCGAGGGGTACCCACTAGGATGGAATAGTTAGCGGAGGGGAGTACTCCCACCAACAGTGGCGTCGTCATCACGACGGCCCGCCCACGCGGCGAGGCCTCCGGCGTCACCGGCCAGGATTTCCTGGCGGGAGGAGACCTCCGGTACCCGACTCGTACCGGAGGCCCCACGTATGCACGTGCACGCCCTTGCTTGGATCGTCCTGGCTGGCATCATCCTCACCATGATCGTCGTCGACATCGTCGGCCACGTCCGCACACCCCACGAACCCACGCTCAAGGAGGCGACCTGGTGGTCCGTCGCCTACATCGCGATCGCTCTCATTTTCGGCGCCATCGTCTGGGCGGTCTGGGGACCCCAATACGGCCAGGAATACCTCGGCGGCTACATCACCGAAAAAGCGCTGAGTATTGACAACCTGTTCGTATTCGTCATCATCCTCTCCACCTTCCGAGTGCCGAGGAAAAATCAGCAGGAGGTGCTGCTCGCCGGTATCGTCATCGCGTTGGTTCTGCGCCTTGTCTTCATCCTCGCGGGCGCCGCGCTTATCGAAAACTTCTCGTGGGTCTTCTACATCTTCGGCGCGTGGCTGCTGTGGACTGCCATCAGCCAGGTCCGTGAGGGGTCCGGCGATGACGACAACGAGGAGTACCGCCCGCCGTCAATCGTGCGTTGGTTGTCGAAGGTCGTGCCCGTCACCGACGGCTTCATCGGCTCGCGCATGCTCTACCGCCACGGCGGACGCACCTACGTCACGCCGATGCTGTTGTGCGTCATCGCGGTCGGCACCGCCGACGTCATGTTCGCCGTCGACTCGATCCCCGCGATCTACTCGCTGACCTCCGAGGCATACCTGGTGTTTGCCGCCAACGCGTTCTCGCTGCTTGGCCTGCGCCAGCTGTACTTCCTCATCGACGGCCTGCTCGACCGGATCGTATTCCTGCACTACGGCCTGGCCGCGATTCTTGGTTTCATCGGCTTTAAACTCATCAACCACGCGCTGCACACGAACGAGCTGCCTGTTATCAACGGTGGACACGAGGTGTCCGTGATCCCCGAACCGTCGATCGCGTTTTCTCTGGGCTTCATCGTTGTGACGATCCTGATCACGGTCGCGGCCTCTCTCGCGGTTTCCAGCAAACGGCGCGCGTGACGTGAGCGAGCCGAGGGACAACGCTAAGATTCCATGATCGGATAGTGAAGAGGTACTCATGGTTGTTCACCCGTGGGCGTGGGGCATTCTGGCCCTCGTTGCCATCGGTCTGGTCGTGCTCGATTTCCTCGGGCATGCCCGTAATCCCCATCCGCCGACGGCTGCAGAGGCAGCCCGCTGGACGCTGTTCTACGTTGGGTTGGCGGCCATCTTCGGTGTCGGAATATGGCTTACGAACGGGTGGGTTTACGCTCAGGAGTTCTATGCGGGATGGACGATGGAATGGTCGCTCTCCGTGGACAACCTCTTCGTATTCATTCTGATCCTGAAAGCGTTCCGGGTGCCGCGAGAAAACCAGCAAAAGGCGCTGCTCTTCGGCATCGTCATCGCGCTGCTGCTGCGCCTCGTGTTCATTCTGCTGGGTGCCGCGCTCGTCTCGTGCTTCTCCTGGGTCTTTTTCATTTTCGGCGTGTGGCTGCTGTGGACGGCGTTCTCGCAGGTCAAGGAGACCGCGACCGGTGGCGGAGACGACGAGGAGTACGAAGAGAACGCGTTCATTCGCGTCGTCCGCCGTGTCCTTCCCATCACTGACGGCTTCATCGGCGAGCGCATGCTGTACCGTCACGGCGGACGCACGTACCTCACCCCGTTGTTCGTCGTCGTGCTGGCGCTGGGCTCGGCGGACCTCATGTTTGCCTTCGACTCGATTCCCGCGATTTTCGGTATCACCTCGCAGGCATTTCTGGTGTTCGCGTGCAACGTGTTCGCGCTCATGGGTCTGCGCCAGCTGTTCTTCCTCGTGGACGCTCTCCTCAGCAAGCTCGTGTACCTGGGCTACGGCCTCGGCGTGATCCTGAGCTTCATCGGCATCAAGCTCATTCTTGAGGCCCTGCACGCCAACACCCTGCCGTTCATTAACGGGGGCCGCGGCTTCGAGTGGGCGCCGGAGATTTCGGTGTCCGTGTCGCTGGGAGTCATCGTCGTGACTTTGGTGGTCACCGTGATCGCGTCGCTGGTGCGCAGCGCCATGGACGAGGAGGATGCTGATGAGCGCTGACAGCCTGGCGATTGATGAGCGTGGCCTGAGCGCCGCCGAGGTCGCCGAGCGCGTAGCCCGCGGCGCGGTCAACCGGGTGAAGGACCACACGTCTCGCTCGGTGACGTCGATCATTCGCGAAAACGTCTTGACGCTGTTTAACGCGATCATCGTCGCGGCGTCGGTCATCGTGCTGCTGTTCGGCGACCTGCGTGATGGCATTTTCGGTGGCGTCATGATTATTAACGCGGTGATCGGCATCGTGTCTGAGCTCCGTGCCAAGCGGACCCTCGACTCGCTTGCCATCGTCGATGCGCCACAGGCGACCGTCCTGCGCGACGGGACGCTGTCGGTCGTGCCCGCACGTGACGTCGTACTCGACGACGTCATCGATCTGACGCTCGGCGATCAGGTGAGCGTGGATGGCACGGTTCTGTCCTCGGCAGGCCTCGAGATCGATGAGTCGCTGCTGACCGGCGAGTCGCGCCCCGTGAAGAAGAAGCAGGGCGATCAGCTGCTGGCAGGTACGAGCGTCGTCGCGGGTGCCGGCCGCATGGTCGCCACGGCTGTGGGTGAGCGCGTCTACGCGCAGGGCCTGTCTGAGCAGGCGCGCGCCTTCACACGCACGGTCTCCGAAATCCAGACGTCGATTAACCGGGTGCTGCAGGTTGTCTCCGTCATGCTGCTTCCCATCGTCGTCTTAACCTTCTACTCGCAGAACCGCATCGCCGGCGGTGACGAGGGAGACTGGCGCGAGGCCCTCGTCCTTTCAGTTGCCTCGGTGATCGGCATGATCCCGCAGGGCCTGGTGCTCCTGACGTCCATGAACTTCGCGATCGGCTCGGCGACGCTGGCACGCCGCGGCGTGCTCGTTCAGGAACTCCCCGCCGTCGAGGTCCTCGCGCGTGTGGACTGCCTGTGCCTGGACAAGACAGGCACGCTGACCACCGGAGGCATCCGGGTGCGCGGTGTCGAGATTATCTCGGGCGACGAGGCCGTGGTGCTTCGTGCTCTCGCGAGTGCCTCGAGCGACCGCACCAATGCTACTGCCGAGGCGATCTGGCAGCATCTGGGAGAATCTGAACAGGCCGGGGCTGTCGAGCGTATCGCCTGGTCTGTCCCCTTCTCTTCGGCTCGCAAGTGGAGCGCGTGGGGGAACGAGCGCGAATCCTGGATCCTCGGCGCCCCCGAGTTCGTCATCGACGAGGCGCTGGCTGAGAACGCCGATCTCTTGGCCAAGGTGGGTGCCGCCGCCACGGACGGTTCGCGCGTCGTCGCCTTCGTCCACGCCGAAGAGGCCGTGGCTGACGATGAACTGCCCGTGACCCGTACGGTTGTCGCCCTCGTGGTCCTCGAGGAGGATCTGCGCCCCGACGCGGCCGAGACTCTCGACTACTTCCGGTCCCAGGACGTGCACGTGCGCGTCATTTCGGGCGACAATCCGACGACGGTGGGCGCGCTGGCTGCGCAGGTGGGCCTCACTGCTCCCGACGGCTCGCCCGCGCGCCTGATGGACGCGC
The DNA here is from genome assembly GCA_902373435.1 of uncultured Actinomyces sp. Taxonomy (GTDB): domain Bacteria; phylum Actinomycetota; class Actinomycetes; order Actinomycetales; family Actinomycetaceae; genus Pauljensenia. The sequence goes on along the minus strand of CABKMD010000041.1, from coordinate 5,677 downwards.
GAGACCTGCCCGAGGACCTCACCTCTGAGGCATTCATCGACGCGATCGAGAACCACGATGTGTTTGGGCGAGTGACTCCCGAGCAGAAGCGTGCGATGGTTGCTGCACTCCAGGCTCGCGACCACTGCGTCGCCATGACCGGTGACGGTGTGAACGACGCGCTCGCGCTCAAGGATGCCGACCTGGGCATTGCGATGGGAAACGGCACGCAGGCCACAAAGGCGGTCGCGCAGATCGTCCTCGTGGATTCGAAGTTTTCGGTGCTGCCGGGCGTCCTGTCGGAGGGCCGCCGCATCATCGCCAACATGGAACGCGTCTCTTCGCTCTTCTTGGCCAAGACCACCTACGCCGCCGTCCTCGTCATCGTGACGGCTCTGGTCGGCTGGCGATACCCGTTCTTGCCGCGCCAGTTCAGTTACATCGACTCGCTGACCATCGGCATACCCGCGTTCTTCCTGGCCCTGTGGCCGAACCCGCGCCGTTACGTGCCGGGCTTCCTCAAGCGCACGCTCTCGCTCGCGATGCCGACGGGCATCATTCTGGCGGCGGCCGCCCTCACCGCCTTCGGGATCGTCGATGGACCGCCACAGGCGCGCGAGTCCACGGCCGCGATTCTTTCCCTCATGCTGGGCGCCATCTGGCTGCTCGTCATTACCTCGCGTCCGCTGTCGATGTGGAAGTGGGTGCTCCTGGTGAGCGTCATTTCCGCGACCGTGGGTGGCGTGATGATTCCTCCCGTGCGCCGCTTCTTCTCGATGGTCGCGCCGAGCGGATACGAGTGGCTCGTGATCCTGAGCGTCGGCGCGTGCGCCGCCCTGCTCATCGAGGTCGCGCAGCGCATCTTCTACGCGCGCCAGTTTGCGCGTTCCTTGGAGGGCTGAGCTCTCCGGATACGAAGCGAGACCGGTGTCGGGTGTGAACCCGGCCCCGGCCTCGTTCGAATGCGCGGATCAGAACGCTCGGATGACGGGGTTCCACTCGCGGATGAGGCGCGCCTGGATAACCTCGGCGACGTAGAAGGGATCCTCATTGAGGATGCGCTCGACGTCGGCCTGGCTCTCGGCGTTGATGAGGATGAGAGCGCCGGGGATCTCGCCGACGAGGGGACCGGACGCAATGTTGATTCCCTGCTCAAGCAGGCCGGACAGGAACGCACGGTGCGTCGGGCGAACCTCGTCCATCGTCTCCGTCATAGAAGGGTTGTACACGTATTCAACTGCGTAGTATGCCATAGCCCAACACTAGCCCTGATCCGTGCTTTTGCCTAGAGGACGGCTAGGATCGAGGCGTGCATGACAAGCTAATCATCCAGGGTGCCCGCGAACACAACCTCAAGGACGTGAACCTCGAGCTGCCCCGAGACTCCATGATCGTCTTCACCGGCCTGTCCGGATCCGGTAAGTCCTCCCTCGCATTCGACACGATTTTCGCCGAGGGACAGCGCCGCTACGTGGAGTCGCTATCCTCCTACGCGCGCCAGTTTCTCGGGCAGATGGACAAGCCCGACGTGGACTTCATCGAGGGCCTATCACCCGCTGTCTCCATCGACCAAAAGTCGACCTCGCGCAACCCGCGCTCGACCGTCGGCACGATCACGGAGATCCACGACTACCTTCGTCTGCTTTACGCCCGCGCGGGCGTGGCGCACTGCCCCGAGTGTGGTGCCCGCATTCAGGCACAGACTCCCCAGCAGATCGTCGACCGAGTTCGCACGATGGATGAGGGCACGCGATTCCAGGTGCTCTCCCCGGTCGTGCGCGGCCGTAAGGGCGAGTACCAGGACCTTATCGACGAGCTGCGCTCCGAGGGCTATACGCGTGCGATCATCGACGACGAGATGGTGCGCCTCGAGAACGCACCCAAGCTGGAGAAGAAGCTCAAGCACACGATCGAGGTCGTCGTCGACCGCCTCGTCGTGCGCGAGGGTATACGCCAGCGCCTCACCGACTCCGTCGAGACTGCCCTGCGTCTGTCGGACGGCCTCGTCGTCATCGACTGCGTCGACCTGGACGCCGACGATCCCGAGCGCCGCCGCCGCTTCTCCGAGAAGCGCGCGTGTCCCAACGACCACCCGCTGATGCTCGACGAGATCGAGCCGCGCACCTTCTCCTTCAACGCGCCCTACGGCGCGTGCCCCGACTGCGCGGGCCTCGGCTTCCGCCTCGAGGTCGACCCCGAGCTGGTCGTGCCCGACGAGGAGCTCTCCTTGGCCGACGGTGCCGTCATTCCGTGGAACTCCAACTTCAAGTACCACAAGAAGCTCCTCGAATCCCTCTCCAAGGAACTGGGATTTGCGATGGGAACCCCGTGGAAGTCCCTGCCCAAGAAGGCCAAGGACGCCATCCTGTACGGCAAGGATTACGAGGTCACCGTCAAGTTCCGTAACCGCTGGGGTCGTGAGCGCTCCTACTCGACGGGCTTCGAAGGCGCCGTCCACTACATCGAGCGCAAGCGCGAGGAAACCGAGTCCGCGGCAGTGTCCGAAAGGCTCGACTCCTACATGCGTGAGATCCCATGCCCGACGTGTCATGGCGCACGCCTCAAGCCCGAGGTTCTCGCCGTGCGCATCGGCGACAAGTCGATCGCGCAGCTGTCCGACATGTCGATCGCGGACGCTCGCTCGTTCCTTGCGGATGTCGAGCTCGAGGAGCGCGCCCGCTCCATCGCCGCGCCCATCCTTACCGAGATCGAGGCGCGCCTGGCTTTCCTTGTCGATGTCGGCCTCACCTACCTGACGCTGTCGCGTGGCGCCGGAACCCTGTCGGGTGGCGAGGCGCAGCGTATCCGTTTGGCCACGCAGATCGGCTCCGGCCTCGTCGGTGTCCTGTACGTTCTCGACGAGCCTTCGATCGGCCTGCACCAGCGCGACAACCGCAAGCTCATTGCGACGCTCGAGCGCCTACGCGACCTGGGCAACACGCTCATCGTCGTCGAGCACGATGAGGAGACGATGGAGGCCGCTGACTGGATCGTCGACATTGGCCCTGGTGCGGGAGAAACCGGCGGCTGGGTCGTGCACTCGGGCCCGCTGTCGGAGCTGCTGAAGAACCGCAAGTCGCTGACCGGCCAGTACCTGTCGGGCAAGCGTCGCATCGTCCTGCCTCCGACCCGACGCCCGATCGACAAGAAGCGCGTCGTGACCGTCAAGGGCGCGCGCGAAAACAACCTCAAGAACGTCGACGTGTCTTTCCCGCTCGGCGTGTTCACAGCCGTCACCGGCGTGTCCGGTTCGGGTAAGTCGACGCTGGTCAACGGCATCCTGTATCGCACCCTGGCTTCGCGCCTCAACGGCGCGCGCATGGTGCCCGGCCGCCACCGCACGATCACGGGCATCGAACAGCTCGACAAGGTCGTGCACGTGGACCAGAGCCCGATTGGCAGGACGCCGCGCTCGAACCCGGCGACCTACACGGGCGTGTGGGATCAGATCCGCAAGCTTTTCGCCGAGACACAGGAGGCGAAGGTGCGCGGCTACGGCCCGGGACGCTTCTCCTTCAACGTCAAGGGCGGGCGCTGCGAGTCCTGTAAGGGGGACGGCACCCTGAAGATCGAGATGAACTTCCTGCCCGACGTGTACGTGCCCTGCGAGGTCTGCCACGGTGCCCGCTACAACCGCGAAACCCTCGAGGTCGAGTACAAGGGCAAGACCGTCGCTGACGTGCTCGACATGCCGATCGCCGAGGCCGCGCAGTTCTTCGGGCCGATCTCTCGCATCGCCCGCCACCTCAACACGCTCGTCGAGGTGGGCCTGGGCTACGTGCGCCTCGGTCAGAGTGCGACGACCCTGTCGGGCGGTGAGGCCCAACGCGTGAAGCTGGCCTCCGAGCTGCAGCGGCGCTCGACCGGCCGCACGGTCTACGTGCTCGACGAACCCACGACCGGCCTGCACTCCGAAGACATCCGCAAGCTCCTCCTGGTCCTCCAGTCGCTCGCCGACAAGGGCAACACCGTCATCGTCATCGAGCACAACCTGGACGTCATTAAGAGCGCCGACTGGATCATCGACATGGGTCCCGAGGGCGGTGCCGGCGGCGGTACGGTCGTCGCGCAGGGAACGCCCGAAGAGGTTGCGAAGGTAGAGGCATCCTTTACCGGCCAGTACCTCGCCGAAATCCTCGCGAAGGAGGCTGCGCGCGACGCCGCAGCCCAGTAGCGTGAGCGGTTAGGATGGGCCTTATGCTTCCTGGTTACCGCTATCTCGGCCACATGTACTACTGGCCGGCATAGGTCCACCTGATCGTCATGGCACTCATGGGCGTCGCAGCCGCGCTCACGATCGCCGCACTCATGGTACGAGGGGCCGGTCGATCGCGTGCCTTTGGTCTGAGCTGCGGTTTCGTGGCTGGCATCGGAAACCTGAGCCTGTGCGTTCTCGTGCAGGCCGAGGCCCGGCACACGTGGCACCTGGGCATGGTGGGCGCGCTCTATACAGTTGCGTTCGTCTTTTTGCTCATGACGCTCATGGCTCTGTGGAGCGGCGGATCGAGCGGATTCCTGTGGTCGCGGGCCTTCCACCTGTTCCTGGTGGTCGCGATGGCGATCGCCGCCGTCATGGAGTGTGCCTACCGTCTGGCGTACTGGATTCCGCTGCCCGTCGCGGGCGTCGCTGTCCTACTGGCTCTCTTCTGCGCATTCGTCGCCGGTCGTAACAGCCGGGATTAGGTGGCCTCGAGGCACGAGGTGACCCCGTCCTCGTCATTGAACGAGGCCGGGGCCGTTTCGTCGGATCGGGATCCCTGGGCTGGTCGCCGGGTTACTCCTGGTTCTTTGCAGCCTCGCCCGACGCGTACAGGGCGTCGACCTCGTCGGCGTAGTCGGCCAGGACGCGGCTGTGCTTGAGCTTGAGGGAGGGCGTCATGTAGCCGTTCTCCACTGTGAAGGCCGCGTTGACGATGCGGTAGCGACGGATTGACTCGGCGCGAGAGACCGCCTTGTTGGCTCGGGCGATTGCCTTCTCGAGCGAGTCGCGCACCTCGGGCAGATTCGCGGCCTGAGCTGCATCGACGACGGGCAGGCCGTGGGTGGCCAGCCACTCGGGCAGCATCTCCGTGTCCAGGGCGATGAGCGCGCCGATGTACGGGCGGTTGTCACCAACCACGATGATGTTCGCGATGAGCGGGTGCGTCGACAGGGACTCTTCGAGGATCTCGGGGGAGACGTTCTTGCCGCCCGCGGTGACGATGAGTTCCTTCTTGCGGCCCGTGATGCGCAGGTGCCCGCGATCGTCGATGGAGGCGAGGTCGCCGGTCTTGAACCAGCCGTCGACGTATGCCTCGGCCGTGGCCTCGGGCAGGTTGTGGTAGCCCTTCGACACGGAGATACCCTGGACGAGCAGCTCGCCGTCGGGAGCGATCTTCATGCGGTTGCCGGGCCAGGGGAAGCCCACCGAATCCGGCGGGAAGTCCTGCGGCGTCTCCACGGAGATCGGGCCGGTCGTTTCGGACAGGCCGTAGCCCTGGAGGAGCGTGATGCCCATGCCGCGATAGAAGTTCGCGAGGTCGGGGGCCAGGGGGGCGCCACCGGAGATGATCGTGTGCAGGTTCGGGCCCAGGATCGCGCGGACTTTCGACAGGACGAGCGCATCTGCGACGCGTCCGCGCAGCTTGAGCGCGGTTGACGGGCCGGGGGAGGGCGTCGCCGAGGCGTCGGGGATGGGCGTCGTGTCGGGGGTGGGACC
>CABKMD010000040.1 GCA_902373435.1 uncultured Actinomyces sp. | reverse complement strand
GGATCCCCGAGATCGAGCATCGCAGCGTCATCGATCAGGTCGCGGCGCAGATCATTTTGGAACAGGCACTCGAACTCGAGCGCATGGGCGGTCGAGCTCCCGGTGAGGAAATCATCCTTGAACCAAGTGAAGGAGTGCACGCATGAGTACGCCTCCCCCGTACCCCTTCCGTTCTCGTCGCGAGATTCATTCCGGCGAGCGAAAGGTCTATTCCGATGCCGAGCTACACGAGCAGCACGCATCGCAGGACGCAATCGCGACGCCCGCTCAGGGAACCGACGTGCGTGACGAGGCCGTGGCGCCAGTTTCGGCAACGACGCGGGGCCAGCGCACGCTTCCCTCTTTCGACGAGGTGACGGATACGGGCGCGACTCCTCGCGTGTCTGGTGCCGCGCTGCGTCAGCGCGGTGTAGCGCAAGCAGCAGAATCGCCTTCTGAGACCACGGGCATGCGTTCTCGCCGCCTCGCCAGTGAACGTCGAGCGGCGCGCAAGCGCAAGCGACGCCGTCGGGTGCGGTCCTTCTTCATTATCGTTCTGGTTCTCGGCCTGCTGGTCGGTGCGAGCTACGTCGCCTACGATCAGCTTTTCAACTCGTCGACGATCTCATCGGATGATTTCCCCGGGCCGGGTTCCGGGTCGGTCGAGGTCACGATCGCTGCGAATTCGTCCGGTCGCGATATCGGCCAGACGCTTGTGGATGCGGGCGTCGTGAAGTCCGTCGGAGCGTTCGTGCGTCAGTTTGTGAAGACACCGGCATCGATGTCGATTCGCCCCGGTACGTACCGTCTCAAGCAACAGATGAGCGCCGCCGGCGCGCTCGCAGGCCTGCTGGACGAGACGAACCGAGTCGATTCGACGATCACGATCACGTCGGGCCAGAAGATGTCCGAGGTCAAGCAGCGGATCGTTGACATTATGGGCGTTACCGAGGAACAGGTAGATGCTGCCTTCGCTGACACGGAGGCGATTGGGCTACCGTCTGAGGCTGGAGGAGACGCCGAGGGATGGCTGCTGCCCGATTCCTACGAGGTCTCTGAGGACGACACTCCGACGAGCGTTATCGCACGGATGGTCAAGGGAACCGTCGATGAGCTTGATCGTCTCGGTGTCGCCCCCGCGGATCGGCAGACCGTCTTGATCAAGGCGTCGATCGTGGATGGCGAGATGAATATCGACAAGTACATGCCGATGGTCGCTCGCGTCATCGAGAATCGCCTCGCAGACACGGACGGTGAGACGAAGGGCTACCTCGGCATGGACTCGACCGTCCTGTACGGCGTCGGGAAGACCAGTGGTGTTCCGGACCAGGCGGACCTGGACAACGACAATCCCTACAACACGCGCCTGCACGCAGGTCTGCCTCCGACCCCGATTGGGCAGCCCAGCGAGAAGGCCATCAAGGCAGTCCTGAACCCGGCTGAGGGTAGCTGGCTGTACTTTGTCACCGTCAACCTGGACACGGGTGAAACCCTGTTTGCTTCGACTCACGAGGAACAGGAGAAGAACCACGAACAGTTCAAGGCGTACTGCGCCGCGAATCCGAAGGTCTGCACGGCGTCATGATGTGGGCCGGTGTCATCGGTTCCCCGATTGAGCACTCCCTGTCGCCGGTGATCCACCGTGCGGCATGGGAGGACCTAGGAATCGAGGGATGGGAGTACCGTCGCATCGAGCAGGATGAGACGAGCCTGCCCGAGTTTATCGCGGGGTTGGACGATTCCTTCCGCGGACTGTCGGTCACGATGCCCTGCAAGCAGGCGATCATCCCGCTTCTGGACGTAATCGACCCGCTCGCCACTGGAGTTGGTGCCGTGAACACGGTGGTTCCGTCCTCTGGCGTGCTGGCCGGCTTCAACACGGATGTAACGGGAATCGCTTCGGCGATTCGGCACGCGTGCTCATACGCGGGCCGAGCGCTCCCCACGAAGGCCGTCGTGTTCGGGGCGCGAGCCACGGCCTCGTCTGCGCTTGCCGCACTCGGCGAACTGGGTATCGTGACCTCCACCGTTGCCGCGCGTCGTTTCGGGGATCCCGGTTCTGTCGTCGCCGCGTCCTCGCGACTGGGTGTCAGCATCGATCAGGTGCTGTGGTCGGATCTCGACGCGGTTCTTCGTGCCGTCAGCGGTGCTGATCTCGTGATCTCGACGCTGCCCGCAGGCGTTGCCGACCCGCTTGCCGAGCAGATGACTATTCGCGAGGGCCAGATTCTCCTCGACGTTGTTTACTCTCCTCGCGAGACTGCGCTACGCGGCGTTTTCGAAAGGAACGGTGGCATCGTTGCCGAAGGTACCGACATGCTGATCTTCCAGGCGGCAGCACAGGTGCAGCTCATGACGGGGCGTAGTCCGAAGATCGATGTCATGCGTGGCGCAATGGAGGCGGAGCTCGCCCGACGCGTCTGGGTGAGCGGGGGAGGGGCAGCCTCGTGATTCAGACGTGGGTGGCCCCGTGGCTGAGCGCTGATCTGTCTTTAATCTCCGGTTTTCTCACCTGGATTGTCGTTCTTTCTTGGCTGTGGCGTTCCGGGTGGAAGATTCAGCGCCGCTACTTCATTGAAGCGACGCAAAAGCCTTTGACGCGCAACGCGATCGTGTGGAGTGCGGGCATCGTCGGGGCAATCTTCTTTGTTGCGGCACAGATGCGTCCGGGTATGCCCGCTGTGATGACAGTTGCGATGATTGGCACGCTAAGCGCTTACGTTGATGCTCGTACCCATCGGTTGCCGAACGCATACACGGTGGCGATGGCCATCGGCGTTGTCATCGGTGTGATCATCGGCGGTGTGATGTCGCCTCTCTGGCAGCAAAGACTGGTGGGATCGCTGGTCGGCGCACTCATCTGGTTTGTTCCGGTGGCTCTCCTCAATCGCTTGCCCGGCGGCATGGGCGGCGGTGACGTCAAACTCGCGCCGGTGCTCGGCGCGATGGTCGGCTCCGTCTCCTTGCATGCAACAGTTTTCGCGCTCGCGCTGTCTTTTGTGTCCGCCGGTGTCGCGGCACTGTGGAAGATTGTCGTTGGATCTGCTGGAACGAAGACTCGCGTACCGATGGGCCCCTGGATGATCGGATCAGCGCTCGTCGGCACCATTGCATGGGGCGTCGTCCCCGACTGGCTGTAGGGATAAGCGCAGGTCTCATCGTGGACCACGGTGGGACGAGTACGCCTGCGGATGGGACAATAGAGCAGTGAGTATTTCGACGCCTTCGTATCAGCATGAGCCTGTGAGTCTCGAGTGGGGCCAGACGTGGCCTACGCGCGACGTCTTTGTCGATCTCGCTGCCGAGCGCCGCGTGATCCCCGTGGTTCGCCGCGTGCTTGCCGATGAGCTGAGTGCGGTGGGCGTCTATCGACAGCTTGCGCATGGCAACTATGGCAGCTTTATCCTGGAATCCGCTGAGCATGGTGGTTCGTGGGGACGCTGGTCGTTCGTTGGTGCTTCGAGTACCGGTGCGATCATCGCGCGTGACGGACACGCGCAGTGGATCGGTTCGCATCCTGAGGGCGCCTTGGAGGAAGGAACCTTCCTTGAGGTCGTGCACTCCGCCCTCGAAGAACTCGCCGCGCCTGCGATTGAAGGAATGCCTCCTCTGACCGGTGCGCTTGTTGGATCTCTGGGCTGGGGCATCATCCCCGAGTGGGAGCCGACCCTCGCAGCGACCGCACCGAAGGAATCCGATATTCCGGACGCGACGCTCGTGTTGGCCACCGAGGTCGCTGCGCTCGACCATGCGACTGGCTCGGTGTATCTGATGGCGATCGCGTGGAACCTGAACGGCTCGGCCGACGGCGTGGACGGGGCGTACGACCGCGCGATTGAGCGCCTCGACGCGATGACCGCGCAGCTTGCGACCCCCATCGCCCCTGCGGTTCTGGGCAGCAGCGGTGCCACGCCGCCCGAGGTGCGCGAGCGTACGGCACGCGCAGATTTCGAGTCCTCCGTCAACGCGGCCAAGCGTGCGATTGAAGACGGTGAAGCCTTCCAGATCGTTGTTTCCCAGCGTCTTGATGTGTCGACGTCGGTCAGCGGCATCGATGTGTACCGGGTGCTACGCACGGTCAACCCCTCGCCCTACATGTACTTCCTGGAGCTCCCCGACGAGCTGGGCGGTCATTTTGAGGTTGTCGGCTCGTCTCCCGAGACGCTTGTCAAGACTGAACGAGGCCGCGTCTGGACGTATCCGATCGCCGGCTCGCGCCCACGCGGCGCGGATTCGGCCGAGGATCATCGCCTGGCTGCCGAGCTCCTCGAAGACCCGAAGGAGCTGTCGGAGCACGTCATGCTCGTGGACCTGGCCCGCAACGACCTGTCGAAGGTCTGCGACCCTGCGTCGGTCGAGGTCTCTACGCTCATGGAGCTCAAGTGTTTCTCTCACATTCAGCACATTTCGTCCACAGTGACGGGCGTGCTGCGCGAGGATACAGACGCGCTTGATGCCCTGGTTGCGACGTTCCCTGCGGGCACCCTGTCGGGCGCGCCCAAGCCTCGTGCCATCCAGCTCATCGATGACTTCGAGCCAGCGGCGCGCGGCGTGTACGGCGGCGTGGTCGGTTACTTCGACCTGTCGGGGGACGCGGATCTGGCGATCGCTATTCGCACGGCTTCTTTGAAGGACGGTGTGGCCTCGGTGCAGGCGGGTGCTGGCCTTGTCGCCGATTCCGTGCCCGCCCGTGAGTACGAGGAGTCGCGCAATAAGGCCGCGGCAGCGGTCGAGTCCGTCGTGCGGGCGTCGACTCTCGTTCCCCTGTCCTAACCCGTAGTGCGGGATGGCTGACTCGTTGGCGGCCATTTTTCGCTAGCCTAGGTGAGGATTGATCGTTTCTGTCTGAAAGGGGAGCGTCGTGAGCGTTCTCGATGACATTATCGCTGGGGTTCGGCAGGACCTGAAAGAGCGTGAAGACCGCGTCCCTCTGGCTCGAATCAAGGAGATGGAGGCCCAGGTCCCGGAGGCGAAGGATGCGCTCGGCGCTCTGCGAGGCCGCGACGGTGCCGTCAAGATCATTTCCGAGGTCAAGCGATCGTCGCCGTCTAAGGGCACGCTCGCAGCGATCCCGGATCCGGCTGCGCTTGCTTCCACGTACGAGGCCGGGGGTGCGTCGGTCATTTCGGTGCTCACCGAGCAGCGTCGTTTCAACGGTTCACTCGCGGATCTTGACGCCGTGCGTGCGGCCGTCGATATTCCGATTCTGCGCAAGGACTTCATCGTCACGCCGTATCAGATCCACGAGGCGCGTGCTCACGGCGCCGACCTCGTGCTCTTGATTGTCGCCGCGCTCGAACAGAACGCGCTCGTGTCCCTGCTGGAACGCGCCCGGTCGCTCGGCATGGAGGCGCTGGTGGAGACGCACTCGCGACTCGAAGCCCTGCGCGCGATGGAGGCCGGTGCCTCGATCATTGGTGTGAACGCTCGCAATCTGAAGACCCTCGAAGTGGACCGCTCGACCGTCGAGCAGGTCATCGACGTGATTCCCCCGGACGTCGTCGCTGTCGCCGAATCCGGCGTCGCGACTGCTCACGACGTTTTTGAATACGCCAAGTGGGGCGCGGATGCTGTGCTCGTTGGCGAAGCGCTCGTGACGTCGGGTGATCCCCGCACGAGCATTCAGGACATGGTGAGCGCGGGCCAGCATCCCGCGCTGCGCACGGATCGTAAGGCTCGCGTCGCCGCGGCGCGTCAGGAAGGACAGTGATGGACGCCGAGAACTTTGCTCAAGGCCCGTACTTCGGTGATTTCGGTGGACGCTTCGTCGCCGAGTCCCTCATGGGCCCCCTCGAAGAGGTTGAGGCCGCGTGGAAGTGCCTGTGGCGCGATAAGTCGTTCCAGCGCCGCCTGCGCGATCTGTTCCTGAACTACGCCGGACGTCCCTCGCTGCTGACCGAGGCACCGCGTTTTGCGGCCGACCTGGGCGGCGTGCGCGTGTTCCTTAAGCGCGAGGACTTGAATCACACGGGTTCGCACAAGATCAACAATGTGCTCGGTCAGGCGCTGCTCACACAGGAGCTGGGTAAGACGCGCGTTATTGCGGAGACCGGTGCGGGGCAACACGGTGTTGCCACCGCGACCGCCGCTGCCCTCCTTGGCCTCGACTGCACGATTTACATGGGGCGCGAGGACACCGAGCGCCAGGCCCTGAACGTTGCACGCATGCAGATGCTCGGCGCGGAAGTTATCGCCGTGACGGCGGGCTCGGCAACGCTCAAGGACGCGATCAACGAGGCCTTCCGTGACTGGGTGACCAACGTCGAGACGACCAACTACATCTTCGGTACGGCAGCGGGTCCGCACCCGTTCCCAGAGTTGGTGCGCGACCTACAGCGTGTCATTGGCGACGAGGCGCGCGCGCAGCTGCTCGCCTCCGAGGGACGCCTGCCTGACGTCGTCGTGGCCTGCGTGGGTGGCGGCTCCAACGCCATTGGCTCGTTCACCGCGTTCATCGACGATCCCAGCGTCGAGCTGCTCGGCTGCGAGGCAGCCGGCGACGGCTTCGAGACCGGGCGACACGCCGCGTCGATCACGGCTGACGAGGTGGGCGTGCTCCACGGCGCCCGCACGTTCGTGCTGCAGGAACGCGACGGCCAGACGAAGGCCTCCCACTCCATTTCCGCCGGCCTGGATTACCCGGGTGTCGGCCCGCAGCACGCGTGGCTGGCACGCTCCGGTCGTGCCTCGTACATCCCTATTTCCGACGCCGAGGCCATGGATGCTTTCCTGCGCCTGTCGCGCACGGAGGGCATCATCCCCGCTATCGAGTCCTCGCATGCCCTCGCCGGTGTGCGCGTTTGGGCGCGCGCGAAGGCCGAGAGCGAAGGCCCGTTCGCGCCTGGTGAAGAGCCCATTGCGATTGTGACTGTGTCGGGTCGCGGCGACAAGGATGTGGATACGGCATCGCGGTGGTTTGGCTACGGTCATGCGAAGCTGCAGGTCATCGATCCCAGCGCTGGCCCGTCGGGCGTTGCCGTCCTGGATGAGAACGAGGAGAAGTGATATGACGCGTGCACCCCATTCTGCGCTCGCTATCGACGCCGCGCTGCAGCGCGGCGATGCCGCGCTCATCGCCTACCTGCCCGCGGGTTTTCCGTCGGTCGAGGACTCGATCCGTGCGGGAAAGGTCCTGGCGGACTGTGGCGTTGACGTCATCGAGCTCGGCTTCCCGTACTCGGATCCGGGCATGGACGGCCCGACCATCCAGCGCGCGAGCGTCGCGGCTCTTGAGCGTGGCACCCACCTTGAAGATCTTTTCCACGCGGTGGACGAGCTCACCTCGTACGGTATTTCGACCTGCTCGATGACCTACTGGAACCCCGTCGAGTGGTGGGGCGTCGAGCGCTTTGCCAAGGACTTCGCCGCAGTTGGCGGCTCCGGCCTTATTACGCCGGACCTGCCGCCCGAGGAGGGCGCACAGTGGGAGGCGGCGTCGGACAAGTACGACCTCGAACGCATCTACCTGAGTGCCCCCTCGTCCCCCGCGCATCGTCTCACGCTCATCGCCGAACACTCGCGCGGTTGGGTCTACGCGGCTTCGTCGATGGGCGTGACGGGTGCGCGCACAGCGGTTGGCGCTCACGTCGCTGACGTCGTGAAGCGCACTCGCGCCGCCGGTGCAGAGCGCGTCTGCGTGGGCCTCGGGGTCTCCAACGGTGCTCAGGCCCGTGAGATCGGCGCCTACGCGGACGGCGTCATCGTCGGGTCCGCGCTCGTGAAGACTCTGTTTGATGAGAATGTTGACCGCGGCCTGAAGGCTCTGAGCGTGCTTGCCACCGAGCTGAAGTCCGGCGTTAGTGGGGCGCACGCGTGAACGCCCTCGTCGCGGCCGGTATCCCGTCGCCATCGCAGGGCGTGTGGTACCTCGGGCCGATTCCGCTGCGGGCCTACGGCATTATCATCGCCGCAGGCATGATCATCGGCGTGTGGTGGACGGCTCGCCGTTACCGCGACCGCGGTGGAAACCCCGACACGCTGTACGACGCCGCGCTCTGGGCGATCCCGCTCGGCGTCGTCGGTGCGCGCATCTACCACGTCATCACCTCCCCCGATGCTTATTTCGGCCTGGGCGGTGACCCGATGCTTGCCTTCCAGATTTGGCGTGGAGGCCTGGGCATTTGGGGTGGCGTCGCCTTTGGCGCGCTCGGCGTGTACATTGCCGTCAAACGTGCGGGTGTCCGCCTCGGCCCGATCGCCGACTCCCTGGCCCCGGCTCTGCTGATTGCCCAGGCGATCGGCCGTTGGGGAAACTGGTTCAACCAGGAGCTCTTCGGCGCTCCGACGACTTTGCCGTGGGGCCTCCAGATTGACGTGGCGCACATGCCCGCCGGATACCCTGCGGGTACGCTGTTTCATCCGACGTTCCTCTACGAGTGCTTATGGAACCTTGGCTCCGCCGCGCTCATCGTGTGGCTTGACCGGCGTCACCGCTTCGCCGGAGGCCAGGTGTTCGGGCTGTACCTGATGGCCTACACGGCCGGCCGGTGCTGGATCGAGATGCTGCGCATCGACGATGCGCACCGGGTGTTGGGCCTGCGCCTTAATGTGTGGACGTCCCTGCTCGTGTTCGCACTCGGAGTCCTCGTGTTCGTCGTTGCCGGCCGACTCGGTCGATCGACGCGCGTAGTAGCCGAAGACCTGGAAGACCCGGATGCCGAACAGGAAGACGATGCCTTGTCGGTCAACGACGGGGGAGAAGCCGGTGCATCCATCGAGGAGCGTGGTGAGAACATTGCGAGCGCGCCAGATGCATCCAACGATGGCGTCACCAAGTAGCCGTCGTGCGGTGCCTGTCCGGGTTTTGTGTGCCTGAGGCACCGCAACAGCTTGATTCATGGGAATGATCACGTTGTCTCGTTGCTGCTCCTCCTCGTTTCAACCGTGATTGGCGGTAAACTTATGCCTATGCGTCGAGCTAAGATTGTCTGCACTATTGGACCTGCCACTGAATCCCCTGAGCAGCTTCAGGCGCTGGTGGACGCCGGCATGGATGTCGCGCGTATCAACCGGTCGCATGGAAAGGCTGAGGATCATGAGGCCGTCATTGAGCGCGTGAGGAAGGCGTCTGCGACGTCCGGCCGCGCGATTGCTATTCTGGTTGACCTCCAGGGCCCCAAGATTCGCCTGGAGACGTTCCAGGATGGCCCTCAGGAACTCAAGATCGGTGACACCTTCACCATTACCACCCGCGAGGTTCCCGGCACCAAGGAGCTCGTCGGTACGACCTTCAAGGGCCTGCCCGGTGACTGTGCTCCCGGTGACCGCCTGCTGATCGACGACGGTAACGTCGCGGTCCGCGTTGTTGAGGTGACGGATACTGACGTCGTCACCCGTGTTGAGGTTCCGGGTATGGTCTCGGACCACAAGGGTCTGAACCTTCCTGGCGTCGCCGTCTCTGTTCCCGCCCTGTCCGAAAAGGACAAGGAGGACCTGCGCTGGGCCATCGAGCAGGACGCCGACTTCATCGCCCTGTCCTTCGTGCGTTCCGCCGAGGACATCAAGGACGTCCACGAGATCATGGACGAGATGGGCAAGCGTATCCCCGTGATTGCCAAGATCGAGAAGCCCCAGGCCGTCGAGGCTCTGGAAGGCATCGTCGAGGCTTTCGACGGCATCATGGTTGCCCGCGGCGACCTCGGTGTCGAGATGCCCCTCGAGGCTGTTCCGCTGGTCCAGAAGCGTGCGATCGAACTCGCTCGTATTGCCGCCAAGCCTGTCATCGTGGCGACCCAGGTCATGGACTCCATGATCAAGAACCCGCGTCCGACTCGCGCCGAGGCTTCCGACTGTGCCAACGCGATCCTCGACGGTGCTGACGCGGTCATGCTGTCGGGCGAGACCTCGGTGGGTGCTTTCCCGATCGAAACGGTTCGTACGATGGCGGCGATCATCGAGTCGACGGAAGAGAACGGCGGCGAGCGTATCGCGCCGATTCCCGGATTCTACGCCGACCGTGCGGGTGTCATCTGTGAGGCCGCGGCAAGTATCGCCGAGCACCTGGACGCTCGCTACCTGGTGACCTTCAGCCAGTCGGGTACTTCAGCTCGCCTGCTATCGCGCATGCGCCGCCCGATCCTGATGCTGGCCTTCACGCCCCTCGAGTCGACGCGTCGCCGCCTCGCCCTGTCGTGGGGCATCCAGACGTACCGCGTCCCCTCGGTACAGCACACCGACGACATGGTGTGGCAGCTCGACCAGGTCGTTCAGTCTGCGCACCTGGCCGATATCGGCGACCAGCTAGTTATCGTTGCAGGCATGCCCCCGGGCATTGCCGGTTCATCGAACATGCTGCGTATTCACGAAGTCGGAGATGAAGCCGACTATGCGATTGGCGGAGCCCGCCGCGCGTGAGATACGTGAGGAGTGGGGGCGTCGACGATTAGTCGGCGCCCCCACTCCTTTTGTTTCTTCACGTGGACAAAATGAATTCCGTGGAATAAAGTACTCGGATACACGTTGAGACACGTGGAAGCCGCACCAACGACGGCGCGGAACAGCAGCAGATCGCTGCCCGGCGTCATCAGAAATGCCTGTGCGAACAAAGCACGTTTTCTGGCGCGCCCGAATTGAAGAGGAGAGAGAAATGAATACGAACATCCGGACCGTGTCGGTCCATGACACTCTGTTTGGCCGCGTGGCCAACAACCTGGAGGTCGGCCAGCTCTCGCGCGCCGTTGAGCCGTGGTTCGCTGACTTCCACGATTCGAGGGTCAAGCAGGCAATCGCCGACCTTGACGAGCCGGCCCGCCGGGGCGCGGCTGCCGAGTACCTCGGTCTCGAACTGAGCGTCGTGGCCTGATCCGTGACAAGGGGCCGACAAGCAGTGCTTGTCGGCCCCTTGTTCGTCTTGTGTTTTTGCCGTATCAATTTGTGCTACGCACGTCGCACACGTGCGAAAATGCCGGTACCATTAGGAGCACGTACTCCACTGGCGGTACCCCGAGTGGGATTCGAACCCACAACAAGCCGGGTTTGAGCCGACCGCCTCTGCCAGTTGGGCTATCGGGGCTTTCGCATGTGCGAGTTCCACAATAGAGCAGCTGAGCAAACCGATCAAACTGAGGAATATGACAATGAGTGAAGAGCAGGCTGAACCGCGTCGCGTCCTCGTCGCAGAAGACGAGGGGTTGATTCGTCTCGATATCGTTGAGACGCTGACCCAGGCGGGGTTCGAGGTCGTCGGCGAGGCTGCCGACGGTGAGGAAGCTGTCGAGCTGGCACTCGAGCTCGAACCCGATCTGTGCGTGATGGATGTCAAGATGCCGAAGATGGACGGCATCACCGCAGCGGAGAAGATCCTGCAGGAGCTGTCCTGCGCCGTCGTCATGCTGACGGCGTTCTCGCAGACGGAACTCGTCGAGCGTGCTCGTGACGCCGGCGCGATGGCCTACGTCGTGAAGCCTTTCAGCCCCGCTGACCTGATCCCGGCGATCGAGATTGCGCTGTCGCGTCACGCAGAGATCGAGTCGCTCGAGGACCAGATTGCCGATCTGTCGGATCGTTTTGAGACCCGCAAGCGTGTGGATCGCGCGAAGGGCCTGCTCATGAAGAACATGGGCATGAGCGAGCCCGAGGCATTCCGCTGGATTCAGAAGACGTCGATGGATCGTCGTCTGTCCATGCGCGAGGTTGCCGACGCAGTGATCAACCAAGTCGACGACTGAGTCATAGACGTGCGAATGGGGAGGGTCAATCGACCCTCCCCATTGGCGTGCTCCGGCTACTCAGTCGTGGCTTGAGCGCACCAGAATGCGGTTCGTCACGCGTGCGATCGAAATGAGGCGGTCCGCCTCGTCGCGAATTTCTACGGTGTGGACGGTCGAGCTGCGGCCCAGGTGAACGGCGGTCGCGGTCGCGGTGATGATTCCCTCGCGTCCGGCGCTGATATGAGAAGCGTTCACTTCCGTCCCGACGGCGTAGGCCTGCTTGCCCGGATTAGCTTCGCGCGCGTGGATCTGGGCGGCAAACGACGCTGCGGTCTCCGCGAGGGCAGCGGATGCGCCGCCGTGCAGGATCCCGGCGCTCTGGCGATTGCCGTCGATGGGCATGGAGATGACCGTGCGTGTCGCGCTGTGCTCCAGTACTTCCATCCCGGTGGCTTCCATGAGGGTGCCGGGCCAGTGAGCGCCGACCCACCCGCCGCGTGCGAGCGGATCGGGTGAGGAAGAATGCGTGTGTTTCGTCTGGTGATCGTGTGTCATGGCATCTAGGGTGGCATGTGTGAGTGACACTGTGCTGATCATTGATGGCCATTCGATGGCGTTTCGCGCTTTCTACGCGCTTCCGCCGGATAACTTCGTGACGGCTACAGGCCAGCACACGAACGCCGTTTACGGCTTCGTTTCAATGTTGACGCGCTTGCTGGAGACAGAGAAGCCGACCCATATCGCCGTCGCGTTCGATGTGTCCAGGCACTCATTCCGTACCGATGAGTACCCGGAGTACAAGGGGACGCGTGACGCCACGCCCGAGGAGTTCAAGGGCCAGGTGGAACTTATCCGCGAGGTTCTCGAGGCGATGGGCATCGTTTCTCTGTCGCGCGAGGGCTTTGAAGCGGACGACATTCTCGCGACGGTGGCCTACCGTGCCAGCAACGATGGAGCGACCGTCCTCGTCGTGTCCGGCGACCGTGACTCCTTCCAGACGGTGACTGATAACGTGACCGTTCTGTACCCGGGTACTGGCCCCGGCGATCTGCGTCGGATGACTCCGCAGGCGGTGGAGGAGAAATACGGGGTGCCGCCGCACCGCTATCCGGAGATTGCCGCAATCGTGGGTGAGACCTCGGACAACCTACCCGGCGTTCCGGGTGTTGGCCCCAAGACCGCTGCGCAGTGGATCAACAAGTATGACGGTCTGGATAACCTCCTGGCACGGGCCGAGGAGATCGGCGGAAAGCGTGGCGCAGCGCTGCGTGAGCACATCGATGACGTCGTGCGCAACCGCCGCCTCAATCGCTTGCTCACGGACATGGACCTTGAGGTGTCGCCGAGCGACCTGGCGCGCCGTCCCACGGATATTGCCGCCATCGACCGTCTTTTCGACTCTCTCGAATTCGGACGTCTGCGCCAGAAAGTCCGTGACGTTTCGGGGATTGGCATGGGGGAGGGGCACGTCGATGAGGCCCCCGAGCCTGTGGCTGACGTCGAGGTCTCGGTGTCCCTCGCCGATGGCTCCTGCGACATCGCACAGTGGTGTCGCGCCCACTCACCTCTCGCTGTGCTTGTCGAGGGGGATATGCGGCCGACGCGAGGCGACGTGACCCGTCTTGTCCTCGCCTCCGACTGTGAGGCTCTCGTCATCGACCCTGTCGAACTGAGCCCCAAGCAGGAGGAAGCGCTCGGCGAGGTGCTCGCTACGGCCTCGTCCCTCATCGTGCATGACGCGAAGGGTGTGCGCCATGCGCTCGCGTCTCGCGGCTGGAGTCTCGGTGGCGTCGAGTTCGACACCATGTTGGCTGCCTACCTCGCTCACCCCGATCAGCGCTCGCACAAGCTGGAGGATGTGCTGTCGCGTGTGCTCAGCGTTGTGATCGAGGAAGAGGAAGGCGAGAGCGAAGCCCTCTTCGCTCTCGGCGATATGGGCGCGGGCCCGAGCGCGGCGCAGCTGCGCGTGGGCAAGCTGGCCGCCCACCTGCACCCGCTGGCCGCGACTCTTCGATCCCGTCTGGAGGAAAGCTCCGAAGCCTCTCTGCTGGCCGACATGGAGATGCCTCTGTCGGTCCTGCTTGGGCAGATGGAAGACATCGGCATCGCCGCTGATACGAGCGTACTCGATGGACTCTCCGATGAACTCGGCAAGGCCGTCGATGCGGCGCGTGAGGGAGCGTGGGCCGCGGCGGGATGCGAGGTCAACCTGTCGAGCCCCAAGCAGCTCCAGGAACTGCTCTTCGATCACTTTGGCCTGCCGAAGACGAAGAAGACGAAGACCGGGTACACGACGAACGCCGAGGCCCTGGCGGATCTTCACGCGAAGACTGCGGACGAAGGGGGAGCGGGGCACGACTTCCTCGGGTTCCTGCTCACCCACCGCGACCGCATCAAGCTCAAGCAGATGGTCGATTCGCTGTCCGCGACCGTTGCCTCCGATGGGCGTATCCACACGACCTTCTCCCAGGTCGCAGCAGCTACGGGGCGCCTTGCGTCTTCCGATCCGAACCTGCAGAACATTCCCGCGCGCAGCGCCGACGGCATGCGCATCCGCGGCGCCTTCGTCGCGGGTGAGGGCTTCGAGTCGCTCATGAGTGCCGACTACTCGCAGATTGAGATGCGTCTGATGGCGCACCTGTCCGGTGACGAGGCGCTCATCGAGGCGTTCAATTCCGGCGAGGACCTGCACCGCACGATGGCGTCCATGGTCTTCGGAACCCCGGTTGCCGAGGTGAGCGCGGAGGAACGTTCGCGCATCAAGGCCACCTCCTACGGCCTCGCGTACGGCCTGTCCTCCTACGGCCTCGCCGCACAGCTCGGTATTCCCGTGCCCGAGGCCTCCGCCCTGCGCGATCGATACTTCGAACGTTTCGGGAAAGTGCGCGACTACCTCGAAGGTCTCGTCGCCCAGGCGCGTGCTGACGGCTACACTCAGACGATGTTCGGGCGCCGCCGCTACCTGCCCGACCTGAGGTCGTCGAACCGCCAGCGCCGCGAGATGGCTGAGCGCGCCGCCCTCAACGCTCCCATCCAGGGCAGCGCCGCGGACATCGTCAAGATCGCCATGATGAACGTTGTCGACGCCCTGTCTGAGGCCGGCCTGACCTCGCGCCTCCTCGTGCAGATCCACGACGAACTGCTCCTCGAGGTCGCTCCGGGAGAGGGCACGGCGCTCGAAGCGATCGTCCGCGACAAGATGGCGACGCCCGTGGAGTTGTCCGTCCCGCTCGATGTTGCTGTCGGCATCGGCGCGTCCTGGCAGCTCGCGGCTCACTGACCGGCGTGACGACGCGACGCACGCCACGGAAAGTGTCGCCAAATTCGTCACATTTACCGCTTAAAGGCTGCTAAACTAAGTCACGGTGTCTGGGGACGAGTGCGTCTGCATTCGTCTCGGGGCGCCGGAACTGTTCATCTACTATCCAGTCCGTTTCGGAGAAACTACTACATGACCACCAACACGCCGCAGGTCGCTATCAACGACATTGGTTCGGAAGCAGACCTGATCGCAGCCATCGACGAGACCATCAAGTACTTCAACGATGGCGACATCGTCGAGGGCACTGTCGTCA
>CABKMD010000039.1 GCA_902373435.1 uncultured Actinomyces sp. | reverse complement strand
TAGCACGTCAGCGGCACTATCCCCACAATGAGCGACCAACCTAACGATTCTGCCTTCTCACGAGGTTTTCTCCCCTCCCCCGCCCTGCGCTCCCCAGCCTCGGGCTGGGTGTGTGCGCCCCCTTAAGCACGAGATCAGCGAAGCGGAGGGTGCTCTATCGGGCGGTGACGGAGTCCGGGTCGACGCGCCCGGCGACGCCGATGCCAAGGACGGAGGCCGTCTGGCGCAGGTCGTCATCCATCTGGGTGAGCAGTTTGTCGAGGGAATCGAAGGAAAGCATGGGGCGGATGCGCGACACGAAGGTCACCGCGATGCGTTCGCCGTAGAGGTTGAGGTCGGAGCGGCCCAGGACGTGGGCTTCGACGGTGCGTTCCTCGCCGTTGAACTGGGGGTTGGTGCCCACGGAGATGGCGGCGGGCAGGAACTCGGCGGATTGGGTACCGGGCACGGCGCGCACGACCCACCCGGCGTAGACACCGTCGGCGGGAATGACGCCTTCGATGTCCTCGGACAGGTTTGCGGTCGGGAAGCCGAGGGTGCGGCCCCGCTTGAAGCCGTGGCACACGGTGCCGCGGATGCGGTGGA
Organism: uncultured Actinomyces sp.; assembly: GCA_902373435.1. Classification (GTDB taxonomy): domain Bacteria; phylum Actinomycetota; class Actinomycetes; order Actinomycetales; family Actinomycetaceae; genus Pauljensenia. Next base: position 14,757 of record CABKMD010000039.1, on the reverse strand, counting down.
GGTGGCCGAGGACGCGGGCGGCGCCGGACACGTCGCCGGCAGCGAGGAGCTCGCGCACCCAGGAGGAGGACCAGCGGCGTCCCTCGGGTGCCTCGATGTCGGTGACCGTAATGACGTTGAAGCCGTAGCGGCGCCCGAGCTCACGCAGGGTGTCGATCGTGCCAGCGTTGCCGCGTCCGAAACGGAAGTCTTCGCCGACGATGACTTCGCGCGCACCGCAGCGCTCGACCAGGTATTCGTACACGAATTCGTCGGCTTCGAGGCTGTAGACGCTCGCGTCGTAGTGGGCGACGAGCGTGGCGTCCAGTCCGGCTGCGGCCATCGCGTCGAGGCGGTCGCGCAGCGGAGAGATGAGCTGCAGGCCCACCTCCGGCTTGTGGACCTGAATGGGGTGCGGGTCGAACGTAATGGCCACGGCGTCGACTCCGAGCTTATGGGCTCTCTCGATGCAGGTGGAGATGACCTTCTTGTGCCCGTTGTGCATGCCATCGAAGTTGCCGATGGTGACGACACTGGCCTCGTTGCCGGGAATGTCAGAGAGGGAATACCAGACGTTCATGAGTCTCTTTCTAGAAAACCAGGACGGTTCGCAGGCGGGCCGCGTCGATGCGAAGCAGGCCCAGGACGGTGCCGTCGGGGCCGACCGCAACGATCGGTGCGGCCTCCGCCTCGGAGGCACTGTCCGGGCAGTATCCGACCTCGGTCGCCCACTGGGCCAGCTGACCGCGCGAGCGCCTGGGGGCCTGGCCGTGCGCGAACGCCCCGGCCTCGGCCTCGGTCATGAGCAGGGAGGGGAACATGGTGCGCGCTGCCTCGCCCAAAGGAACGAGGGGAAGGACCGGTTCCGCGTCCGCCTCCCCTTCCGGGGTGGCTGCCTCGACGGCGGCGCTCAGTTCCTCGAGCGTCATCGCCGTCTCCAGGGGGACGTCGCCCACGCGCGTGCGGCGCAGCGCGGTCAGGTGCGCGCCCACACCGAGCGCCTCGCCGGCGTCGCGCGCGAGGGCGCGTACATAGGTGCCCGAGGAACACTCGACGACGACGTCGACGTCGACCACACGAACGGGGCCGGAGGGTGCCTGTTCGTCGGGCGCGTTGTCGGCGTCGCTCTCCTCGAGGATGCACTCGGCGGGGCGCGGGGATTCGAGGACCTCCAGGCGAGAAATGCGCACCGGACGCGCCGCCAGTTCAACGTCCTCACCTGCGCGGGCGAGGGCGTAGGCGCGCTTGCCGTTCACCTTGATCGCCGAGACCGTTGAAGGCACCTGCATGATGTCCCCGCGCAGCGGCGCGAGCGCGGCCTCGAGCTGTTCCTCGCTCAGCGACGCGCAGCCAACGGCCGCGGTCGCGACGCCCTCGGCGTCGTCTGTGTTGGTGGCGACGCCGAAGCGGATCGTCGCCCGATATTCCTTCGAGTGACCGCTCACCCAGGTGAGCAGCTTCGTCGCCTTGCCGATGCCGATCACGAGGACTCCCGTGGCCATCGGGTCCAGGGTGCCGCCGTGCCCCACCTTCCGGGTGTGGGCCAGTCGTCGCACGCGCGAGACCACGTCGTGGCTGGTGAGTCCCTGTGGCTTGTCGATAACAAGCAGACCGGGGCGAGGCTTATCGGGTCGACGAGCCATGAGGGTCAGGCCCATTCCTTCGCGTCGACTTCGTCCTCTTCGTCGTCGTGACGGTAGGGATCAACGTCACCGGCGTACGCCGCGCCCACGGACGCGGCGGCAATCGCCTCATCCTTGGCCTTGGCCTTGGCCAGGGCGTCCTCGAGCGCGGCGGCGCTCTCGGGCAGCGCGTCGAGGATAAACTCCAGGGTCGGAGTCAGGCGCAGGCCGAGGGCCTTGCCCACGCGGGAGCGGAAAAGCCCCTGCGCGGACGCGAACGCGCGCGCGGCCTTCTCACGCTGCTCATCGTCACCGAGCACCGTGTAGAAGATGGACGCGTGCTGCAGGTCGCCCGTCACGCGCACGTCCGTAATGGTCACGAGCTCCAGGCGGGGGTCTTTCACGTGGCGTCCGATCATCGACGCAACGGTCTGCAGGATTCGTTCCTGCACCTTTCGAACGCGCGCTTCGTCAGCCATCGCGCCCTCCTTCCGGGCGGTGTCGCCCTCGTCAAAACACTTGGTGAGAGAAGATCGGGGTCCGAGCGTGCCCGGACCCCGATACTTCAAGCCATGCGATCAGTCACGAGACTTCTCGCGCATCTCCCAGGTCTCAATGATGTCGCCTTCGGCGATGTCCTTGTAACCCAGCGTGATACCGCACTCGTAGCCCTCGCGGACCTCGGTGACGTCGTCCTTCTCGCGACGCAGGGACCCGATCTCGAGGTTCTCGGCGACAACCACACCGTCGCGCACCAGGCGAGCCTTGGTGCCGCGCTTGATCGTGCCGGAGCGGACGATCGAACCGGCGATGTTGCCGAACTTGCCGGAGTGGAAGACCTGACGGATCTCCGCGGTACCCAGCTGGACCTCCTCGTAGATCGGCTTGAGCATGCCCTTGAGGGCAGCCTCAATGTCGTCGATCGCAGAGTAGATGACGTTGTAGTACTTGATCTCGACGCCCTCGGCATCCGCCATCTCGGCCACGCGCTCGGCGGGACGGACATTGAAGCCGATGATGACCGCGTTGTCGACGGTCGCCAGGTTGACGTCGTTCTGCGTGATCGCACCGACGCCGCGGTGGATGATACGCAGCGCGACCTCGTCGCCCACGTCGATGCGCAGCAGCGAGTCTTCCAGGGCCTCGACGGCACCGGACACGTCGCCCTTGATGACCAGGTTGAGGGTGTCGACCTCGCCCTCGGCCAGGACCTTGTCGAAGTCCTCCAGGGAGACGCGCTTGCGGCGCTTGGCCAACATGGCCTGACGTTCGACAGCCTCGCGCTTGTCGGCAATCTGGCGGGCCGTGCGGTCGTCCGACGCGACCAGGAACGAGTCGCCGGCGCGCGGGACGGACGTGAGACCGAGGACCGCGACGGGGGTCGACGGACCGGCCTCGGAGACGTCGTTACCAGCGTCGTCGAACATGGCGCGCACTCGACCGTAGGACGAACCGACCACGAGAGAGTCGCCCACGTGGAGCGTGCCGCGTTGAACCAGCATGGTCGCGACTGCGCCGCGGCCCTTGTCCAGGTTCGCTTCGATGGCGACACCGCGCGCGTCCGTGTTCGGGTTGGCCTCGAGAGTCAGTGCCGCGTCGGCGGTCAGCAGGACGGCTTCGAGCAGCTCGCGGATGCCCGTACGCTGCTTGGCGGAGATATTCACGAACATGACGTCGCCGCCGTACTCTTCCGCGACCAGGCCGTACTCGGTGAGCTGGGAGCGGATCTTCTCCGGGTTCGCCGTGTCCTTATCGACCTTGTTGACCGCGACGACGATCGGCACGCCGGCCGCCTGAGCGTGGTTGATGGCCTCAACCGTCTGGGGCATGACGCCGTCATCGGCCGCGACCACGAGGATCGCGATGTCGGTGACCTGTGCACCACGGGCACGCATGGCCGTGAAGGCCTCGTGACCGGGGGTGTCGATGAAGGTGATCGGGCGGGCGGTACCGTCCTCAGCCTTGACCGTGACCTGGTAGGCGCCGATGTGCTGGGTGATGCCGCCGTGCTCGGTGTCAACGACGTCGGTGTGACGGATCGCGTCGAGCAGCTTGGTCTTACCGTGGTCGACGTGACCCATGACGGTGACGACCGGCGGACGGGGTGCCATGTTCTCGGCATCGTCGAGTTCTTCGGCCTCGAGGTCGATGTCGAAGGACTCGAGCAGCTCGCGGTCCTCGTCCTCGGGCGAGACGACCTTGACATCGTAGCCGAGCTCCGCGCCCAGGGCCTCGAAGGTGTCCTGGTCGAGGGACTGCGTGGCGGTCGCCATCTCGCCCAGGGCGAAGAGGACCGTCACGAGCGCTGCGGGATTGACGTCGATCTTCTCGGCGAGGTCAGCAAGGGATGCGCCCTGACGGATGCGGATCTGCGCGCCGTTACCGCGCGGGATCGACACGCCGCCGATGACGGGCGCGTTCTGCTGCTCGTACTCTTGACGCTTCGCGCGCTTCGACTTGCGTCCGCGCTGCGAGCGGCCGCCTCCGCGACCGAATGCACCCGGCGTGGAACCGCGACCGCCGCGGCCACCGCCACGGGGACCGCCGAAGCCGCCGCCGTGGTTCTGGGGACCGCCGGCACCTGCACCTGCACCGCCAGGACGTGCGCCGCCGCGACCGCGTCCACCGCGGCCGGTGCGCTCGCTGCCGCCGGTACCGGAGGCAGCGTTACGGGCGAAGTTCGCCTGGCCGGGCATCATGCCCGGGTTCGGACGGTTGCCGCCGGGGCGCGGGCCGCCGGAACGCTGACCACCGTTGCCCGACGCACCCTGACGTGGGCCGCCGGGACGAGGGCCGCCATTGCCGGAGCCTCCCGGGCGCGGGGAGCCGGGACGAGGGCCGCCGGAGCCGCCGGGGCGAGGCATGCCCTGCGAGGAGGCGTAAGGGTTATTACCCGGGCGCGGCCCACCGGAGCGCGCCGGGCGCGGGGCGTCAGCGCGACGAGGCGCGGGCTTCGGGGCGCCACCTTCCGCACTCTTGCGGCTGGCGGGCTTGGGGGCAGCGTCGGCCTTCTTCGCACGAGGCTTGGGCGCGCCGGGTTTGGGCGCGGCGGGCTTGGGGGCAGCGTCGGAAGCCTCCGCCGTGGGGGCCGCAGCCTTCTTTGCAACGGACTTGGTCGCGCTGGGCTTGGGGGCCTTGGCGGCGGGCTTGGCCTCCGCCTTCTTGGTCTTGGGAGCCGCCGCGAACTTCTCGCGCATCTGCCGCACAACGGGCGGCTCGAGCGAGGACGACGACGACTTGACGAATTCACCTGCTTCCTTCAGGTGACCCATCAGTTCTTTGCTGGTGATTCCGAGCTCTTTGGCGAGCTCGTGGACACGCAACTTTGCCACATTTCTCCATTCCGGAAGCGTCTCCGGTCTGGAGACGCCTTACTGATATTGCTGGCAGCTCATCGCTGGGTACTCATCGGGTGCCCATCAGCTTCCAACCCGCTTCCATTTTCTCGGCGTTGATGGCCCGTGGCCATCACTGGTGGTTGATCAACTCCTCCACGTCGTCCCACACGTCGTCCGACACGTTTCCCATTCGGAACGCACGCGAGAGACCCCGTCTGGCTCGAGCTTTGTGGACGCACCCCGCATCGGGGTGGATCCAGGCCCCTCGGCCCGGAAGAGTGGCCGTTCGGTCGAGACGAATCGAGCCGTCCGGCGAGCGAACGATCCGCACGAGCGCGGATCGATGCGCGTGTGCGCCGCATCCAATGCAGGTGCGCTGGGGCCCGGGGCTGGGCACAGGCGGCACAGAATACGACACAATCCCCTAGCTTAGTCCAGCCAGGGGATTGCTCGTCTCAGATTCTATGAGCGACTTGTCACGTCGTCGGGGGTCGAGACGCGCGAGACGATTGCGTCGTCACCGGTTTCCGTGTCGGCGTGGATGTCGATGTGGTAGTTCGTCAGGCGCGCGGCGAGGCGAGCATTCTGGCCTTCCTTGCCAATGGCGAGGGAGAGCTGGAAGTCGGGGACGATGGCCGTCGCCGTGCGGTTGTCGACGGAGTGGACGACGACGCGGGTGACGCGTGCGGGCGACAGCGAGTTGGCGACGAAGCGCGCCGGATCGTCGGAGTAGTCGACGATGTCGATCTTCTCCCCACCCAGCTCGGCCATGACGGAGCGCACGCGCGCGCCCATCGGGCCAATGCAGGCGCCCTTCGCGTTGATGCCTTCGCGGGTGGCGGCCACGGCGATCTTCGTGCGGTGGCCGGCTTCGCGGGCGATGGCCTTGATCTTGACGAGGCCCTGCTGGATTTCGGGGACCTCGCGCTGGAAGAGGCCGGCGACGAGGTTGGGGTGGGTGCGCGACAGAGTGATGCGCGGACCGCGCTCGGTGCGCTCGACGCCCACGACGTAGGCACGAATGCGGTCTCCGTGGCGGTAGGACTCGCCGGGGACCTTTTCGCCGTCGGGCAGGACAGCCTCGAAGTCGTCGGAAACCTGGACCATCGTGGGGCGGCCAGGGCGCGGGGCCTGGACGGTGCCAGTGATGACCTGGCCTTCGCGTCCGGCGAAGTCACCGAAGACGCGCTGGTCGTCGGCGTCGCGCAGGCGCTGCATGATGACGGAGCGCGCGGTCGTCTGAGCGATGCGCCCGAAGTTCTTCGGGGTGTCGTCAAACTCGCCAATCGGGTTGCCGTCCTCGTCCTCGTCCATAGCCATGACGGTGACGCGTCCGGTCTTCTTGTCGATTTCGATGCGGGCCTGGGAGATGGCACCGGGCAGGTTGTGGTACGCCTTGAGCAGCGCCTCTTCGATGGCGTCGACGAGGGTCTCGAGGCTGACGCCCTTCTCGTTTTCCACCATCCGCAGAGCGGTCATATCGATTTCCATAGTCTCCTACTTCCCCATTCCAAAGTCGACGCGCGAACGCGCCTTCCTCATGTCCTGGTTACCCATGGTAATCGATCTCGCGCGGTTGGTGGTCGTTGCGATTGTCTCGCCCACGTCACGTTCATCCGCGACGCGCGCCGGACAAGCAGACGCCTCGGCCACACTGGGGAATGGGCGAGGCGTCTGCGAACGGGCGTGCGAGCGCCCGCTGGGCACTTTTCTACGGCAAGAAGGAGTTCGTCCAGGCTCCCGCCAGATCATCAACCGAGCTTCCCTCTTCGAGCCACCCGCCCTTTTCCATCCATTCCGTGTAGGAAGTCACGAGATCCTCTTGAATCTCGCCCCAGCGTCCGGAGGGGGTGAACCAGGAGTCACGAATTGCCCGCAGCGAGGCACGCAGTACCTCGGGGCGCACGTGGCACATGGGCCACGTCATCGCTTCGACAGCGCTGTCCTCGTCGTCCATCGCCTCCCGGTAGCCTGCACTCGCAGCGGCGAGGAACGTACGGACGAATTCGGGATTACGTTCCAGGGTGTCCTCGCGCACCGACAGGAAGTAGGAGTGATGAGGCGCGACCCCCACCGAGTCGAATTCGAGGACGACCACCTCATCGAGAGGAGTGTTTCCTTGGAAGGGTTCCCACGCACGAACGTTCATAACGGCGTCGTAGAGCCCCTGCTCGACGGCGCGAACATCGGGCTCCCAGTTGCCGGGGTCCGCAAAACGAATCAGGGTGGGGTCTCCCCCGTCCGCGGCCACAGCCTCGCACACTTCGTGAATGAGGCGAGCAACAGGCGGAACGGCAACGGTCTTTCCTTCAAGGTCCGCGAAGCGCGAGATCGAAGTCGCGGGCGTTGTGATCACCGATCCGAGCTGACGCTGATTGAGCGTTGCAACGGCGACGAAGGGCACGCCCGTGGACCGCGACTGCAAAACGTGTCCCAGGCGCAGGGAGGCGATATCGTATTCGCCGCGCGCGAGCATCTCGGGCGCCCCTCCCCTGTCGTAACCGTCGGAGATCAGTTCGACGTCGAGGCCCGCACGCGCGAAGCCTCCGTTGCGCCTGGCCAGGAAGAGGCCGGCATGGTTGGGCCACGGGTGTACGTATTCGAGCATTACTCGTGTGACTGGCATGGTATTCCTTCGTGTTCGGTGCGCGCGTGAGTGTTGGTAAGAGCGTCTTCCACGCGGGCGCACAGGGCGTGGAATCGCTCCAGTCGTCGGGTACCGCGCCCGCGAGGGTGCGGTAGATCAATCGGGATGATGTCTGTGATATGCCCGGGCCGCACGCTCATGACATGGACGGTGTCGGCAAGTTGAACGGCTTCCCGGATGTCGTGGGTGACGATGATGGTCGTACGCGATTCCTCATCGAGAATGCCCGCGAGCCAGTCGCACACGTCTGCCCGAGTGAGGGCGTCGAGAGCTCCGAAGGGTTCATCAAGCAGGATCGCGCTGGCCGGGGTGAGCATCGTACGAGCGAAAGCAACACGGGCACGCATTCCTCCGGACAGTTCATCGGGCCGGTGGGAGGAAAATGAGCCGAGTGCCAGCCCATCAAGGGCGGCTTGCGCCTGGGCGCGAGCGTCCCGTTTCAGGGCTCCCGCCAGGACGAGAGGAAGAGCTACGTTGTCTCGGACGCTGAGCCAGGGCACGAGCGAGTCCGATTGCGGCATGAGGGCGCAGGACATAGAACTGTTCGGCTGCGCGTGGTCGAGCGCGTGGTCTGCCTGTTCGAGTCCCGCCGTAATACGGATGAGTGTGCTCTTGCCGCATCCGGAGGGACCGACGACGGCCGCTATCTTCCCCTGAGTTACCGTCAGGTTCGCACGCTCAAGCGCTCGCACGTCCCCCCGCGAGGAGCGGTAGGTTTTCGACACGTCAGCAATATCGATGCGTCCGGGAACGACGCTCCGACGCCCCTTCATTCGCTTCCAGGGAGAGGGCAGGGAGCGACGGGATGTCACCGCCTCTGCAGCGGCAACGAGTGCGTAGAGCAGGAGGGTCATCAGCACGAGGACTCCGGCTCCGGCAAATACGAGGTCGGTGCGAAATGACGATTGCGCACTCAGGAGGAAGACGCCAAGTCCACGTTTGGCGCCCATGAACTCGGCCGTCGCAGCCGATGCGAAAGCGTAGGTAGCCGCGATGCGGATGCCCGAGAACAGGTGCGTGTGTGCCCAGGGCAGCCGCGCATGGATGAGGATCCAGAGACGCGAGGCGCCGGCGACAGCGAGTGGGTCGGTGAGGGAGGTTGGCACACGCCCGAGACCGCGCAGCAAGGCAATAGCCACGGGGAAGGCGGTGAACACCGCGACGACCACAATTTTCGAGGCCAGGGTAAAGCCCATCCAAATCACCATGAGGGGTGCGATCGCCACCAGGGGGATCGTCTGGGAGACAACCAGGATTGGCATGGCGACATGGGAGACGCGGGGCCAGAGCGACGTGGTGAAAGCGATGATGACTCCCGCAGCGATTCCGACGAGCATGCCCGCAATCCCTTCGATACCCGTCGCCCACGCAGCCGCTCTGAGCGACGGCCAGCTGGCCGCTGCCGAGGTAACAATTGTGGTGGGAGCCGGCAGGATCCGCTCTGACAGGCCAGACCAGGCGTGGAGAATCTGCCATGCTGTCACGACCACACCCAGGGAGGCGAGTGCCCAGGCTGACCGCACGACGTTGTCGCGCGTGCGCCCAGCCTCTGAGCTTGGCCTACTCGAGGAGATCATTGGTCACCATGTGTGCGCCGCGCAGGCCAGCGGATGTGGGCTTCCCGTTGGCGTCTTCGAGGAGGCCCTGTCCCTCCAGGTAGTCGATGTAGCGCTGCCAACGATCGACGTCGCCATGACCGACGCTGCCAGCTGAGTCCTTCCAGTACTGCGATGAGAGCAGCTCCTGGCTCCTGGTGGCCAATTCGCGATCGATGGCGGTGTCGGGATTGGCATTCAGCAGTGCGTCTACGGCACCGGAAGGATCGGAGATGGCATCCTTGTATCCGCGTTGGGTCGCCTGGATGAATCGTTTCGCCAGGTCGGAGTGGTCTCGCAGGTAGGCGGGGGTTGTTACCAGACCAAGCTCGGCCGGCGTCGTCTCAACACCGTAGTCAGCGGGCATGAACCACTTGACGGGGGTTCCGGCGAGGTCCGCCTCGATCCCCTCCCACGTTGTGAGGCCTTCGGCATAGTCTGCCGTGCCATTGTAGACGGCTGCGTAGGCGCTGGTTCCGAGCAGTGCGGTCTCCACGTTTCCTTGTCCACCGTCGTTGCGGATCATAGTTTGTACCTTCGCGACACCTTCGGCTGCACCCCAGGTTGCAAAGAGTTTTCCATCAAGGTCGGCGGGCCTCGTGATGTCCGAGTTGTCTGCGCGCACTGCGATGCCCTGGGAGGACTCTTGCTGGAGGTTGAAAACCATGGTCATGTCGTCACCGCGCGCTTTGCCGGCGATGACGGAGTAGGCCCCTTCGAAGGCGAAATCGGCTCCTCCCCCCAGGAGAACTGACGCGGACCCCGCTTCGGAGTAGGGCAGGATCTCAACGTCGATGCCCGCCTGCTCGTAGTATCCGCGGGCCATGGCCAGGTAGACGCCGGAATGGTTTGTGTTCGGTGTCCAGTCCAGGACGACACTCACTGTTTCCCGCGGATTCTCGCTCTGGGAGTTCGTTGCGGTGTCTGTGCAGGCCGCCACGGCGAGAGCGCAGGCGGGCAGCAGCATTGCTAGCCCCTTGATAGTTCGTTTCATTGTGTTTCCTTTCATTCGTGCATCACTGCGTCGTCGAGCCATGCCAGATAGTCCTGCCCAGCCGGGCGTGTGAACCACCGAGTATGCTCGCCGAAGAAAATGTCAAGGCACCAAGTCGCGCCCGGGATGGATCGGGTCACCCCGTACTGGTAGTCGATCCAGTTGAGGCCAGACTCCGCTTGGATCAACGGCATCAAGGCAATGAGGCCGCGTCGTTCGAGAGGACTCAGAGGGCGGACGTCCTCGTAGCCTTCGATGAGGGCGAGGGTGATGTCTCGGTGGACTGCCTCTTCCTCGCCGTCGACAATCCGCGTCCACTCGAAGGCATTGCGCTCGATAATGAGCGCCAAGTCGTAGATGGAGGGATTGTGGTCGGCCAGCCCGAAATCGATGAATTGTGAGGGGGCGAGGCCCCGCCAGAAGACGTTGGAGATGTGCAGGTCTCCGTGGGTCCACGACGTCGGCAGATCGCGGGCGATCGGAGCGTACGCGCTGGCGAACTTCAGATGCGGTTCCCACTGATCTTCGATACGTCTGCCCGTATCGCGCAGGAAGGCCGCGACCCCGGGTCGCTGCTCGATCCATTGGGCCAGGTCTCGGCGGGGATCGTCGGCGAAGAGGCGCATGCGTGATTGGTAGGCGCAGGGCGGGTTTTTGCGGGCTCGATAGTCCGCCGAAGCCAGGGCGAGTCGCGCGGTCATGGCACCCAGGGCGTGTGCCTCCTCGAGGGTGCCCGGAATCGTCCATGTGGGATCATCACGGTACCGGTCCTCACCGATTGCCCCTTCGCACACCTCCCACGTGCCCGTAGGTGTTTCCCAGACGGTATCGCCGTCCGCAAAGGGCAGAAAGGCTGGGGTGGGAAAACCTTTGGCACGTACGTGGGCGACGAGGCCGTGGACAGCCCGCAGGTGATCGGGGGGTACGGCGCCAGGCCCATAACGCTTGATGAAAACCGTCGTATCACCAGCATCTACGAGGATTCCCGCTGTCGTTGGGCGGTTCGAAACCTGCAGGGCGGTGCCTGCGAGGGGGGTGGCGAGGCGGGCGAGTACCCGGGAGATTTCGTCGTCGGAGATGACGGGCCAGACCCTGGTCGTCACGTCGAGATGATTGTTATCGTCGCTCACGTAGGCTCTTTCGCGTGCGCGCACGAGCCTTCGTGGAAGAAGTGTCTGCGTCCCTACGCCGGTATGACCCGGATCAGGTGTGTCGGTCGGAGGATCGCCTCCCTCTCAGCCCCTCGCTTCCGGGGCTCCCGTGCATCGGGTCACACTCTACACCCCACCGGGTTCGCTATCAAACGGATCACACAGATGTGCCCGGCTGCGTGAACGCAGCCGGGCACATCGCAGATCGCGGGATTAGTTCCCCGTTCCAAAGTCGACGCGCGAACGCGCCTTCCTCATGTCCTGATAGTCAATGGTAGTCGTTTCACCGTCAACATCGATCGTTGCGCTAGTCTCGTCCGCGGCGACAACACGTCCGGAGACGTAGCCACCGGCGCGCAGCTTAATGCGCACGAGGCGTCCGATCTGTCGCATCCAGTGTCCGACCTTCGTCAGCTCGCGTTCGGCCCCGGGAGTCGACACTTCCAGCAAGTATTCACCGTCGATCGGATCCGCTGCGTCCAGGGCTTTCGACACGGCGCGTGACACCTCCGCGAGCGTGTCGGAGTCGATTCCGTCGGTGCCAATGGGCGCTTCGACGACGACCCGCAGGAGGGGCATCGCATCGGAGCGTGAGCGGGTCACTGATTCCAGTTCCAGTCCCGAGCGTGCGACCACGGGAGCCAGCAGCTCCTCGAGCGGTCCCTCTGACGTGGACGATGCCATATGCGCCTATCTTTCTCTCGCGTACGCGGGTCAGTTCCCTATCCTACCCGGGGGTGTGGGATGATGCGGGTGTGCGTTTCGCAAATCTGACTTTGACCACACATCGTCTCCCCGGCCTCGTCGTGACGTCGGCTGCGGTTCTCGCGCTGTCCGCGTGCGGCGCGTCGTCGCTGCCCACCCTGTCTGGTTTCGCGGCGGTTCGCGACCAGGCTGCGCGCACGGAAGCTGCCGCAGCGGCTCGCTCAACCGAGCTGGCGGACATCGCGACAAACTGCGCGTCCTGTTCGTCCGCTCTGCGTGACGTGGCTTCGTCCTCACAGGCACGACTCGAGGCGCTCGGCGGACTGTGGGACCCGTGGGGCGGCGCGACGCCCGAGGGCGAGTCCGCGCCGGCACCCGTCTCCGAGGCACCCACCGACGTGTCGGCTTTCGTCTCGTGGCTGGCGCGCACGGCTACGCGCGACCTCGAGATTGCCGCCAACCCGGACAAGACGAGCGCCGAAGAGGCGCGCACGCTCGGCGCCTCCGCGCTCGGGCGTTACGCGAGCGCGGTGAGCCTCGCCCACGTCTACGGTATCGATCTCAAGGCCGGCGGTGACGCGGCGCAACTCATCAACGACCGCGTGAACACGGCGTCACGTCAGGGTGTTCAGACCTGGGCAATCGACCTGTTCAACGCGTCGCCCCTTTCCCCCGCATTCGCTCCTTCCGGCAAGGATCTCGCTTCTTCGGCGGAGCTCTCACAGGCCGTCGCCACGTGGGATTGCACTGCTTCATCCCTGCCGAAGGCGCAGGTGAGCGCGGGGACGCTGAGCAACGCGTACAACGTGTCCGGTGAGCTACTCGCCCGCGCCGACACCGCTTTGCGCGCCGGCGCAGCGGATACACGCACATCGCGCTGCACGCTCGACGCCCTTGACGGTGCGTCTCTGGCCTCAAACCTGCTGGCTGCTGACACCGCAATGCTCGCGAGCGACTCCGCTAATGTGCGCACTGCGGGGGCTAGCGCCGCCCTCATCGACATCACGCAGTGGGCATCGCGCACTCCCCTGCCCGCCCTCATCGGCACGCGCTAGCCCGCACCCTGCGAGGCCGGCGCTCCGACGGATCTAGCAACAGGGCCGCTCCCCATCCGGGGAGCGGCCCTGTTGTATCGATATTTCAGACCCTGGCGGCGATGTCGTCGCCGATCTGGGAGGTCGAGCGCACGAGCGGCGCTCCGGCCGCCGCAGCCTCGGCGCGCGCCGCCATGTCGGCGTCGATCGCCGCGCGCACGCGCTCGGCCTCCTCGGAGAATCCCATAAAGTCGAGCATGAGCGCGACCGAGGAGATGGTCGCGGTCGGGTCAGCTTTGCCCTGCCCCGCGATGTCGGGGGCGGATCCGTGCACGGGCTCGAACATTGAGGGGAACTCGCGCGAGGGGTTCAGGTTGCCGGACGCGCTCAGGCCGATGCCGCCGGTGACTGCCCCGGCCTCGTCGGTGAGGATGTCGCCGAACAGGTTGTCGGTGACGATGACGTCGAAGCGGCCCGGGTCGGTGACCATATAGATGGTGGCTGCGTCGATGTGGCAGTAGTCGACGCTCACGTCGGGGTATTCCTCCCCCACCTCGTCGACGATGCGGCGCCACATGTGCCCCGCGTTGACCAGGACGTTGTGCTTGTGGACGAGGGTGAGGTGCTTCTTGCGCGAGGCGGCCGCCTCAAAGGCATAACGCACGACGCGCTCGACACCGTAGGCGGTGTTGACGCTCACCTCGGTCGCGATCTCGTGCGGGGTGCCCACGCGCACCGCGCCGCCGTTGCCGCAGTAGAGGCCCTCAGTGCCTTCGCGCACGACGACGAAGTCAATGTCGCCGGGGTTGGCTAGGGGGCTGGGCACGCCCTCGTAGTACTTCGAGGGGCGCAGGTTCACGTAGTGGTCGAGGGCGAAACGCAGCTTGAGCAGCAGACCGCGCTCGAGGACGCCGGAGGGCACGGAGGGGTCACCAACCGCGCCAAGCAGGATGACGTCGTGGCGCTTGATCGCCTCGAGGTCCTCATCGGTGAGGATGTCGCCGGTCGCGTGCCAGCGCTCGGCGCCCAGGTTGAAGTGGGTCGTGGAGTACTCGACGCCCTTGTCCGCCAGGACGCGGTCCAGGACCTTGAGGCCTTCGGGGACGATTTCCTTGCCGATGCCGTCACCGGGGATTACTGCGATGTTCAGTGTCATGCCTCCATCTTCCCCCGCGTCTCCCCCACGCGTCCGCACGGGTCCAACCCGTGGTCTCTTTGGGCCGTGACGTCCCCCATAGACGAGGCCGGGGCAGGGAGGGCACACACGCCCCTCGGCACCGGCCGCGATAGATGCGGATCAGATCCACGCCCCCGAGGAGGCGAAGTAGTACCAGCGGCCGTCGATCATCTGCCAGCCGGTGAGCATTGCGCCGGAGGCAGAGAGGAAGTACCAGGTACCGTCGACCTGCACCCATCCGGTCGCCATAGCGCCGGTCGCGGGATCCAGGTAGTACCAGGATCCGTCCTTGACCCAGCCGCTCACGCGAGCGCCGTAGGCGTTGTAGTAGCTCCACGTGCCGTCCTGGAGGTCCCAGCCGGTGACCATCATGCCCACCGATTTGAAGCGGTAGGTGGCGCTACCAATCGTGATGGTCTGGTTGGTCGCTTAGCTGGAGTCCTCCAGCTGTCACTTCCAGCCTGAGCCGGTCTTCACCCAGTGCGCGGGGGTGACCGCGGGGGTAGGCTCAGGGG
>CABKMD010000038.1 GCA_902373435.1 uncultured Actinomyces sp. | reverse complement strand
GCTGCCACCATCCACGCGGATGGCGCTGGAATCCACAAGCAGCCCCCAAACGTCTCATATACGAACAAGCGCATTCCCACGATCGTCTCGGTCACGAATCCGACACAGACTCACGTCATCAACCTATTGGGGCATGACATCACCATCACGCTGAGAGCGACCAGCTACGAATGGAACTGGGGAGACGGGACACCAAACACCGTCACGGCATATTCAGGAATGGCTTACGAAAAGGGAATGAACCCCAACACCGACCCCAAGCTCATCCGCCACTACTACACCCCACCCCAGAGGTGGCGCTCTATGCTCGATGGCCCATACCCCCACGAAGACCGAAAGATCACGCTGACCACCACGTGGAGCGGAACAGCCACCAACCCCTTCACCGGAGACACACAAACCATCAACGGCCTCGTCACCACCAAGGAAACGACAGGCAAGTTCCCCCTGTCCCACCTCGTCATCAACAACACCGACACCTGGGAAGAAAGCCAAGGACACTAACCCACCCAATACGCCTGGGCACGACGCCCGAGAAGGCGGGCTTCACGTCCGCGCGCGAGAGGTAAGTCTCTCTTCAGCACGCGAGTGGCCGCGCACGAGACATCGTGCGCGGCCACTGAGCGTTCAGCCGGGAGGAAGCCCCGGCCTCGTGACGTCTACTTCCGGGCTGTTCCCCACTAGGGGACGGCCCGGGAGCGGGGCGCGAGCTTGGTCAGGTCGTAGCCATGCTCAGCCTCATCAGCCCACGCCTGTATCTGTTCATCGCTGACAGGATTATCGCGAATGAGACGATCGCTCATGTGACACCTCGAGACACCAAAGCCGCCGAACCACCACCAGCGGAACCTACACGACCAAATGCTCGACCTAAAACCACACTCTCCTACTCGAGCGAATCAATCAGGTCGCGCACGAGCTGCGACGGCGTCGTACCGCGTTCCTGAGCCACCTCAGCAAGCTTCGCGCGGCGAGAACGATCAAGACGGAGGGTGAACGGCTTAGCACCAACACCGACGCTAATCGGGCGTCCGGCCACAGACGAACCGAGATGTTTCCCGTCGTAGGGAACGCCGGTCTCGGCCTCGTTCCCCCAACGCTCCAGATCCTCATCAGTGAACGTCGCACCATCAGCTGACGTATACGTCGCCATCATTACCTCCTTAAGCCAACCTCTGCGAGCACCGCTCGCGTTACCAGCATCGCATGGAAAACAAGCCATTCATGCCTACACACATATGTGTAGTACGAAATCGATCCCAAGGGAACGAAACCCCCACGACTTCTCTCCCCGCGCAAACGCGACACGTACGAGGGGCCGCGCACGAGAAAACGTGCGCGGCCCCTGAGCGTTCAGCCGGGAGGAAGCCCCGGCCTCGTGGCGCCTACTCCTGGAGACGTCCCTGGTCGTCGAACACGTAGCGCGTGCCGTCGATCCAGCGTGCCCCGGTCACCATCGCCCCGGAGGAGGAGAGGTAGAACCAGGAGCCGCCGTCTTTCACCCACCCGGTGCTCATGGCGCCGGAGGGGGCGAAGTGGTACCAGGATGAGCCGATGTGCGCCCAGCCCGTGGCCATCGCGCCAGAATCAGCCAGGTAGTACCAGGTGGATCCGTCGCGCATCCACCCGGTGCGCATCGCGCCCGAGGAGCCCAGGTAGTACCAGGTGCCCTGCACCTTGGTCCATCCGGTGGCCATCTCGCCGCTGATGGGATCCAAGTAGTACCAGGTTCCACGCACGCTCACCCAGCCGGCGGCCTGGGCCCCCGAGGCCTCATGGTAGAACCACCGGCCGCCGTCGAGCACCCATCCGGTCACCATGTAGCCACGCGCGTCAAAACGGTAGGTAGCCCCGCCGATCTGAACCGAGGTCGAGGCCGGGTAGGTTCCGTCCTCGTAGCGGTACCACCAGCCGACCCCGTCCTTGACCCACGCGCCAACCTTGGCCTCGTCAACCTGTCCCCGCCCATCCGTCACCGCATCGAGCGCGTCGAGGAAGCCGTAGCCGCGGTACTCCCTGCCGTCGATCGGCGCATTGAGGCGTCCGTAATTGGCCGCCGCCTGCTTCTTCATCAGGTCGATGACCTGGGCGCCCGTGAGCTCCGGGTGGACCGACTTGATGAGGGCCGCGATGCCCGACACGTGCGGGGTCGCCATGGATGTGCCGTCGGCGACGGCGTAGCCGCTGAGGTAGAAGAGCAGCGGGGCCGTGGAGTAGATCTGGTCGCCTGGGGCTGCAAAATCAATCGTGTGCCCGTAGTTGGAGAACTCGGCGCGGCCGAGGGACAGGCCCGGCTTCACGTTGTACGCCTGACCGACCGCGCTCACCTGGGCGACGCCGTCAAGCATGGAGGGAACGCGGATACCGCCTTGTACCGCGCGATTCTTCGTCGGCGTGGGAACGTCGGTCGGAGATCCGTTGTCAATCGTCGGGTTATCAATATCGACGCCCTCGTTGCCAGCCGCCGCGATGACGGCCAGGCCCTTGTCCTGCGCGTACTTGATGGATCGGGTGGCCGCCTCGAGGCCCGCAGCCTGCTCAGGGTCAGTCGGGCTCCAATAGACCCACGGATCCATCGAATAGGAGTTATTCACGACATCCACCCCATGGCTCGCCGCCCACATGAACGCACAGGTCACGTACTCGGGGTAGATGAGGCGGTTGTCGTTGGTCGCCTCAATGGCGACGATGGTCGACTCGGGGGCAATGCCGTCGATGCCGATATCGTTGTGATTGGCAGCGATAATGCCCGCGACGTGCGTGCCGTGGTAGAACTCGTCGCGCCACCCGTAGAAGTCCTGCGTGGCCACGCCATTCACCGAGCACTTCACGGAACGCGACGTATCGACGCGCCCCTCCAGGTCGGGATGCGTGTCCTCAACGCCGGAGTCAACAACCGCGACCGTGACGGGGGCACGCGTGACGTTGACGGCCTCGGCCTCGCGCGCATGCATGGCGACGGCACCCCAGTTGAAGATCTCCTCGTTCGCCCCGGCGGGAGCGGCGCTCGCGGTCTCATCGCGCATGGAGTTCAGGCCGCCCGCGGCACCGGACTGCCCGGCAGCCTCGTCCTTCTTGTCCGTGGGCAGCTCGACGCGCTCGTAGTAGAGGACGGGGGCCACGCGAGTCGGGCCGATCGAGTGGATGGAGATGCCGGCCTGCCGCAGGGCTGCGGCCAGGTCGGGCGCGAACGAGGGCGTGGCGCTCTGCGCGAAGAAGGTACCGATCTCCGGGTACGAGGCCAGGGCGGCGCCACCGGCTCCGGGGACAAGGGCGAGGGCCCGCTGGAGGTCCTCGGGGTTCGTGCCCGCGATGTTGATCGCGTAGTTCATCTCGTCGGTGTCGGCGCGGGTGGCGGAGACGAGTCCGGGCTCCTCAGCTCGGGCGGAAGGTGCGTTCACCGCGGCCACGCCCATGGACAGGGCGAGAGCGGCGACGACGCCGATGCGTGCAACAGTGCGGCGCATGTTTCCTCGACTTTCGATTATCACTGTCAGGATTTCGGCTGCATATGCAGCTGCGCCCATCATCCTAGAGTTTGCCAGTAACAACAAAATATAGGCTTACCTAAGCTCACTCTCCAAGACTTCCAGATCCCCCTAATATCCTCCTAACATCCCTCTAACACCCCCTAAGCTCCCTCCCACTCCTCAATCTCGCATGCAATTCCCCCACCCCCCATTTTCACCACTCTGAGTAATCCGCAGAATATCGACGTTTCGTTTTCAGACCATGAAGTACTCGTGCGGGAATTGCATGCGGAATTTTGAGGAAAGACATCCCTGGGGGGGTAGGACAGGCAACGGGGAGCGCCCGTAGGCACTCCCCGTCTGCTCGGTTTGTTGCAAGCCGACGTCTATTCCAGGCCGGCGTCGAGGGCCAGCAGATGGTCGACCGTCTGCGGACGGATAAACCAGCGGGCGGATCCGTCCTCGACCGCGAGCACGCCCGGCTTCGTCAGCATGTTGTAGTTCGAGGCCATCGAGTACCCGTACGCGCCGACGGCGGGAACGGCCAGCAGGTCGCCGCCCGCGATGTCGGCCGGCAGGTTGATGTCGCGGATGATGATGTCACCGCTCTCGCAGTGCTTGCCGACGACGCGGCAGCGCGCCAGAGACGAGGCCTGCGCGGGGTCACGATTTGCGAGCGTCGCCGTGTAGACAGCGTCGTAGAGGACCGGGCGGATGTTATCCGACATGCCGCCATCAATCGCCACGTAGCGACGCACTCCCCCGTCTTCCAGGGAAACATCCTTAACGACGCCAACACGGTAGAGCATGACCATCGACGGGCCAGCGATCGAGCGGCCCGGCTCGACGGACACGTGCGGGATCGGCAGGCCGTGGTGGGCGCAGCGTTCGCGCACCACGGTCGCCAGCGTGCGAGCGACCTCGACCGGGGAGGTCGGGACCGGATCCTGGCCGGTGTAGGCAATACCCACGCCGCCGCCCAGGTCAATCGCGGGAACGTCCAGGCCCAGCTCGGCCTTCAGCAGTGCCGCAAAGTCGACGACGATGCGCGCAGCCTCGGCGAAGGCCTCGGTCCCAAAGATCTGCGAGCCAATGTGGCTATGCAGGCCCCGGAAGTCCAGGTGCGTCGCGTCCTTGATCGCAGCCACGGCCTCGTACGCCTGGCCGGTGGCCAGGGACAGGCCGAACTTCTGGTCCTCGTGGGCGGTCGCGATGTACTCGTTGCCGCCCGCGTGAATGCCGGACTTCAGGCGCACCATGACGGGCGCGACGACGCCGAGGTCAGCGGCAATGCGCTCGATCTGGTGAACCTCGTCCATCGAGTCGATGAAGATGCGGTGGATGCCGGCCTCGAGGGCGAGGCGGATCTCCGCGTCCGACTTGTTGTTGCCGTGCAGTCCGATGCGGTCGGGGTCCACCCCGGCGCGCAGAGCCAGGCTCAGCTCGCCGAGCGAGGCGGTATCGATACCCAGGCCCTCAGCCGCGACGAGGCGCGCGACGTCGGCGCTCAGGAAGGCCTTGCCGGCGTAGAAGGCGTCGCCGCCGCTCATGCCGTAGCCGTCCCAGAACTCCTCGGCCATCGCCGAGGCCCACACGCGGGCACGGCCGCGCATGGCCTCGACGTCGAGCACGAAGGTGGGCGTGCCGAAGTCGGCGGCGACACTGGTCAGGTCGACGCCTCCCACGCGCAGCACGCCGTCCTCCCGGCTCGCGCTCCACGGCCACAGGTCGGGGCGCTCATCGGGGGTCGGGCAGGTGAGGGTACCGACGCGTGCCGTTTCGCTCACCGAGTCACATCCTCTCGGGGGCGCTCACACCGAGGAGGCCGAGGCCGGTGCGCAGCACCTGGGTAACCGCATCGTTGAGCCAGAGGCGGGCGATGTGGCCGGGCTCAACCGGGTCGTCGCCGCGAGGCGTCACGCGACACTGGCCGTACCAGGCGTGGTAGGTCGCAGCCAAGGACTCGAGGTAGCGGGCAATGCGGTGCGGCTCGCACAGCTCGGTCGCCTGCGCAACCTGCGCGGGGAACTGGGCAAGGGCAGCCAGCAGGGCCTCGTCAGCCTCGGAGTCGAGGGCGGCCGGGTCGAAGCCGGCGTCGCGGGTGACGCCGTGCTCGGCGGCATTGCGGGCAACGTTGCAGGTGCGCACGTGCGCATACTGCACGTAGTAGACCGGGTTGTCGTTGGAGTGCTGCGAGAGCAGGTCCAGGTCGATGTCGACCTGGGTGTCCATCGACACGCGCACGAGGGCGTAGCGCGCGGCATCCACGCCCACGGCATCGACGAGGTCGTCGAGCGTGACGATCGTGCCGGCGCGCTTGGACATGCGCACGGGCTCGCCGTCCTTGACGAGGTTGACGAGCTGGCCGATGAGGATCTGCAGGTTCTCGCCCGGCTTGTCGCCGAAGGCAGCGCACATCGCCATCATGCGGCCGATGTAGCCGTGGTGATCTGCACCCAGCAGGTAGACGGCTGCGTCCGCGCCACGCTCGCGCTTGTTCAGGTAGTAGGCGACGTCACCCGCGAAGTAGGCGGCCTGGCCGTCGGACTTGATGAGAACGCGGTCCTTGTCGTCGCCGTAGGTAGTCGTGCGCAGCCACACAGCGCCGCCCTCGTCGAAGATCTCGCCGCGCTCACGCAGTCGCTCGATCGCCGCGGCGACCGCGCCGGAGGTGTGCAGGGAATCCTCGTGGAAGAACACGTCGAAGTCGGCGCGGAAGGAGTGCAGGCGCTCCTTAATCTCCGCGAACATCAGCTCGACGCCGCGAGCGCGGAAGACCTCGATGGCCTCTTCTTCGGGCAGGGTGATCGGGTCGGGCTCGCCGGCCGCACGCGCATCGGCGCGGACCTGGTCGGCGATGTCGGCGATGTACTGGCCGCCGTAGCCGTCCTCGGGGACCTCGCGGCCCACCGCGCGGGCGTAGAGGGAGTGCGAGAAGCGGTCGATCTGCGAGCCGTGGTCGTTGAAGTAGTACTCGCGGGTCACCGCGGCACCGGAGGCAGCCATGAGGCGGGCCAGGGAGTCACCGACGGCGGCCCAGCGAGCGCCACCCAGGTGCACGGGGCCGGTCGGGTTCGCGGACACGTACTCGAGGTTGATCGAGCGGCCCGAGAGGGTCTCGTTGCGGCCGTACGCGGCGCCGGCCTCGACGATGGTGCGAGCCAGCTCGCCGGCCGCACCCGCGCCCAGGCGGATGTTGATGAAGCCGGGACCAGCGACCTCGACGGAGTCGATGCCGTCGGCGGCGGCCAGGTCGTCGGCGAGGATCTGCGCGAACTCGCGCGGCACCATGCCGGCCTTCTTACCGAGCTGCATCGCGACGTTGGTCGCCCAGTCGCCGTGCTCGCGCACACGCGGGCGCTCCACGGTCACGGGGTCGGGGACCAGCGAAGGGTCGATCGAAATGCGACCGGCGCCAGCAGCGTCCAGCAGAGTCGCGCGAATGAGAGTAGCAAGTTCTTCAGGAGTCACCCCTTTAGACTACGGGGTTTTTGCTTCTATCCGCGAACTCTCCCCGGGTCCGTGGATGAAAACCTGGCCACATACGCGTCCCAATCCTCCCCATCTCCCCGCCCATGGTCCTCAAGACGAGTAAAGTTTCGGTTAACCGAAGATTATCCGTCAGCAGTGAGGAACACCCATG
Source organism: uncultured Actinomyces sp. (assembly GCA_902373435.1). Classification (GTDB taxonomy): domain Bacteria; phylum Actinomycetota; class Actinomycetes; order Actinomycetales; family Actinomycetaceae; genus Pauljensenia. Next base: position 8,293 of record CABKMD010000038.1, on the reverse strand, counting down.
ACCACCACGGACACCGAGCAACACCACAAGCTCATTCCCCTCCTCGGCCCCGCCTTCGTCGCGGCTGTCGCCTACGTCGACCCCGGAAACGTCGCCGCCAACATCACGGCAGGCGCGCGCTACGGGTACCTGCTCGTATGGGTCCTCGTTGCCTCGAACATCTTCGCGATGGTCATCCAGTACCTCTCCGCCAAGCTCGGCCTCGTCACCGGCCAATCCCTGCCATCCCTGCTGGGGACGCGCATGGGCAAGCCCGGGCGCATCGCATTCTGGCTGCAGGCCGAGATCGTGGCCGCCGCAACCGACCTGGCCGAAGTCATCGGCGGTGCGCTCGCCCTCCACCTCCTGTTTGGCATCCCCCTCTTGTGGGGCGGCATCATCATCGGTGCCGTCTCGATGGCCCTGCTGCTCGTTCAAGGCGGCGGGCGACAGCGCCAGTTCGAAACGATCATCGTCGGCCTGCTGGTCATCATCACGCTCGGTTTCCTCGCGGGCCTCGTCGTCGCGCCGCCCAGCCCCTCGGGCATGCTCGGCGGGCTCGTTCCTCGTTTCCAGGGCACAGACTCCGTCCTCGTGGCCGCGTCCATGCTGGGCGCGACCGTCATGCCGCACGCAGTGTACCTGCACTCCTCCCTCGTCAACGACCACGACGCCGACGAGCTCGGCCCCTCCACCGGCGACTCCCGCCACTCCTGTGGACACCTCTCGCGCCTGCTGCGCGCAACCCGCATCGACATCTACTGGGCTCTGAGCATCGCGGGTCTCGTGAACATCGGCCTGCTGCTCCTGGCGGCCGCGGCGCTGGCCGGCCAGAGCGGCACCGACACGATCGAGGGCGCACACGCCGCGATCTCCTCCACGCTCGGACCAGTCGTCGGCACAGTGTTTGCCGTGGGCCTTCTCGCCTCGGGTCTGGCCTCCACGTCGGTGGGCGCCTACGCGGGAAGCGAGATCATGAACGGCCTGCTCCACATTCGCGTGCCCATCATCGCGCGCCGCCTCGTCTCGCTGATCCCCGCACTCATCATCCTGGGCGCGGGTGCCGAACCCACCTGGGCACTCGTCGTCTCGCAGGTCGCCCTGTCCTTCGGCATCCCCTTCGCGATCATCCCGCTCATGCGCCTAACCGCCTCGCGCGAGGTCATGGGTGATTACGCGAACAATCGTCCCCTGCGTGCGACAGGTTTCCTCATCGCGGCCGTCATCGTCGCGCTGAACCTGTTCCTCGTGTACCTGACCCTCACCGGCCAGGGGTAAGCACGTCGGCACGAGGCCGGGGCCGCCTTGCGGGTCCGATGCGTAGGCACAAGCTTCGGGAAGGGCGTGCGGACCCACGCCGGGACGCGATGAGCAATAACCGAAACCACTGACGCCTCTGCTCGCGCCCATCAGGGTCGCATTGAAACCATTGACACCTCTGCGAGGCGTCCATCAGCCCTCATTGAAACCACGAACACCTTTGCAGGCCAAAACACGCCTCAATTCAGCTATTTTTCGCCCGCAGTGGTGCCAGTGGTTTCACTCCACGATGATCCCGGGCCAGCAACGGTATCCGCGGTTTCGCGCAGCACGCACCTGCCCAACTGATACGCCGATGCGGACTCCCGCGCCCAAGTCGCATGCAATTCCCCTGTCATCTACACCTACGAGAACTCACAAACGTTGGAATCTCAAGGAACTGCTGCCACGGCCTGAAGGACTCACTGTGGAATTGCATGCGATACCGCCGAGGCCCCCAGAAAGACGGCACACAAAACGGGGCCGGTGGTCATTCACCGGCCCCGCCTCGTGAGTCTGCGCGACGCTCAGGCACGCACGGAACGCTCGTAGTCCTTCATCAGGTCGATGCGGCGCTGGTGACGCTCGTCGCCGCTGAAGGGGGTCTCCAGGAACGCGTCGATGAGGGCGAGAGCCTCTTCCTCGCCGTGCTGGCGGGCACCGACTGCCACGACGTTCGCATCGTTGTGCTCGCGGGCCAGACGCGCGGTCGCATCCGACCACACGAGGGCGGCGCGCACGCCTTCCACACAGTTGGCGGCCATCTGCTCGCCGTTACCGGAGCCGCCAATGACGATGCCGAGGCTGCCCGGCTCATTGACGACCGCCTGGGCGGCCTCAATGCAGAACGGCGGGTAGTCGTCGAGCGCATCGTATGTGTGGGCGCCGTGGTCGACGACATCGTGACCGGCCTCGCGCAGGTGCGCAACGACCTTTTCCTTGAGTTCGAAACCGGCGTGATCGGTGCCGATATGAACGCGCATGGGATCCTCCTGAATAGTTCTCAAACAAGCAACGTCCACTAGTATGGCACACATCACCGTCCCGCGTGGTTGTATGAAACCCTGCTAAACTGGCCGAGCTGCCCCGATAGCTCAGCGGATAGAGCGCTTGCCTCCGGTGCAAGAGGTCGCAGGTTCGAGTCCTGTTCGGGGCGCCACTCATATCCAGGCCGCTCACAATGCCCGCCATCGCCCGGCCGATACCCGCGCGCGAACACGCCCCAGCCTCGTCGATGAGGCCACCCCCACCGTGGACAACGTTCCCCTCCACGCGGCCACCACATAAAATAAAGAGCGTCTCTATCGTCTACCAAGGAATGGCCAATGACCTACCCATGGTGGAGCCTGCTCCCCTTCGTTGCGATGCTCGCATGTATCGCGCTCTTGCCCATCATTCCGAAGACCTCTCACTGGTGGGAAAAGGGATCCTCCCAGCTGTCCGTCGCGCTCGTGCTGGGCGTGCCGACAACGATCTGGCTGTGCATGAAGGCCGGCTCCGGCCCGCTCATCGCCACGGGCGTGGAGTACGTGCAGTTCATCGCGCTACTCTTCGCGCTGTTCGTGGTCTCCGGCGGCATTCACCTGGCCGGTGACATCAAGGCAACCCCGCGCAACAACACAATCTTCCTGGCGATCGGCGGCCTGCTGGCCTCATTCATCGGGACGACGGGCGCGGCCATGCTGCTGATCCGCCCGCTCCTGGAGACGAACAAGGAACGTCAGCACCGCGTGCACACGGTCCTGTTCACGATCTTCATTGTGGCGAACTGTGGCGGCATACTGACTCCGCTCGGCGACCCGCCGCTGTTCCTCGGCTACCTGCACGGCGTGCCCTTCACATGGACGTTCGCGCTGTGGAAGGAGTGGCTGTTCACCGTGGCGCTGCTGCTCCTGTCGTACTACTCGATCGACCGCGTGCGTTACGCGTCCGAGGACACCGCCTCCATCGAGGCCGACGATCGCGAGGTCAAGCCTCTGAGCCTGCACGGCAAGGTCAACCTGCTGTTCTTCGCGATCATCATTCTGTCTGTCGCTTTCGCTCCGTCTTGGGACGGCGAGGCGCTGGCCGAGGGCCACGTGCACTCGTGGACCGGCTTCGTGCCGTGGCGCGAGATCATCATGTTCACGGTCGCGGGCCTGTCCTACAAGCTCTCGGACAAGAAGGTGCGCTTCGAGGAGAACGCGTTCACATGGGCTCCGATCGTGGAGGTCGCGACCCTGTTCATCGGCATCTTCTCGACGATGGCGCCGGCACTGCGCTACCTGGAGCAGATCGCCCCGTCGCTGCCGCTGACCCGCATGACGTACTTCGTGTTCACGGGTGGCCTGTCCTCAGTCCTGGATAACGCTCCCACGTACATGACGTTCTTCGAGATGGCGAAGGCCTCCGGGGCCGAGGGCACCCTGGTCGCGGGCGTGCCCGAGTACTACCTGATCCCGATTTCGCTGGGCGCCGTGTTCTGTGGCGCGATCACGTACATCGGCAACGGCCCGAACTTCATGGTCAAGTCGGTCGCCGAGTCCGACGGCGTGCCCATGCCGTCGTTTGGCCGCTACGTCGGCTACGCGTTCACGCTCCTGGTGCCGACCCTGGCCGCCATGGCGATGATCTTCGTGGGCGAGTCCTGGCTGGTTCGAGGCCTGGGCATCGCTCTGGCCGCCGGCCTGGTCTTCCTGTCGCTCGTGCGCATCCGCCGCGCGGGCCTGGACGAGGCCGTGGCCGACTTCAGCGGCAACGAGTGAGCCAGCGGTCCTGACGGACGCGTCGGGGGGGCGGAGCCAAGTGGTTCCGCCCCCCTTCAAGCAATAACCTCAGTCCCTGGGCCCCGAAACAGAACCGGGGGCCGGGGGCTGGGTCCACAGGCCTCGCTGGTCCAGGAAGTCGCGCAGGAAGACGGGGCGGTCAGTGATGATGCCGTCGACGCCGACCTCGAGGAGGCGCAGCACGTCGGCCACCGTGTTGATGGTCCACACGTGGACGGCCAGACCCAGGGTGTGGGCGGTGGCCACGAAGCGCTCGTCGACGACGCGGATGGGGCCCTGGCGCATGGGCACCTGCGCGGCGATGGCGCCCTGGCGCGGTCCGGGCACGTGCCACCAGGCGGGGTTCGTGGCGCTCTTCGCGGCGCCCACCAGGCGCACGACGGCCTCGGTCCCCAGAGACGTGGCGACAGCGCGCGTGGGATCCGAGGCGGCGATGTCGCGCACAGCGCGCAGGCGAGGCTCGGAGAAGGAGGCCACGAGCACGCGATCGGCCGCGCCGTGGTCAGCGATGACGTCGAGGAGGGGGTCTTCAACGCCCTGCTCCTTCGCGTCGATATTGAAGTACATGTCCGGGAATGCCTCGAGGACCTGAGCGAGCAGCGGCATCTGCTCCCCGGAGTCGCGGTGGCGCAGCTTGGACAGCTCGCGCCACGTCATCTGAGCGATCGCGCCGGTGCCGTCGTAGCAGCGGTCCACGGTCTCGTCGTGGCAGAGGACAACCCTGCCCTCGGCGGTGACGTGGGCGTCGGTCTCCACGTGGCGGATCCCGGCCTTGTAGGCGTAGGCGAAGGCGCTCATCGTGTTCTCGGGGGCCTCCTCGCTGCCGCCGCGGTGGGCGAAAACAATGGGTCCCTGACGCGTGGTGACGGGCATCATGAGCAAGACTCCTGTCCGAGATAAACAGCTTTGTTTGTCTCCATCCATGCCTCCGGATCCACGGGGGTATCCGAGGAGTCGTGGATTTCGAAGTGCAGGTGCGGGCCCGTCGACCAGCCGTTATTGCCGACCGCGCCGATGACCTGCCCGGCGGTGACGGTATCGCCGACCTTCACCTTAATTTTGTTCATGTACTGGTGCAGGTAGGCGGAGTGGAAGACGGTGCCGTCGGACTTCGTGTGCTTGATCTGCACGTAGGCGCCCGAGCGCGAGTTCTCCGCGACCTCCTCGACGACGCCGCCGTATACGGCGGTGATGGGTGTGTCGAGCGGGGCGGCCATGTCAATGCCCTCGTGTGCGAGGAGCTGGCCAGAGACGGGCGAAATACGCATCGTGAAGGGCGAGGTCACCGTGTAGGTCCCCTGCGGGAGCGGCCAGTAGATCGTGTCGGCGACGACGCGCACGTTACGGTTGCCGTCCGCCCCGTTACCGGAGGCACAGCCGGTGATGGACACGGGGGCCTTCGCCTTGGCACGCGAGTTCGCGGTGAGGGTGCCGTCCAGGGCGGTCGCCTGCGGCAGCGCGGAGGACACGGCCCAGCTGGGCCCCCTCACCGAGGCGCCGAAGGCACGCGCGGGCACAGTCAGGGAGGAGTCGGATCCGACGCGCCCCGTCATGGGCACGGCGATCGTCGTGCCCGCCAGCCCCAGCACGAGGAAGGCACGCAGCACGTAGCCGACCGGGTGAACGTTGTGGCGTCGCTCCCCCGCGGACGAGGCCGAGGCTTCCTCCGCGTCCTCTCGACCCGTCGCGGGATCGGGGGTGGAGGCCGAGGCCTCGCCAGTCATCGGGATCGCAGACGTCGTCGGGTTCTCCTGCTGATCGTCCGCGCCGTGGGGGCGCGCCGCGCGCAGCTGCGACCGCTTCGGCAGCGGGCACTCGGTGTCGCTCACGCTCTCCCCCTTGTCTGTGTTCGTCACGAAATGTTGACTTCGATCTAATGTACCTTGCGGATCGCGGCTCGTCACGGGCGCTGGAGAACGTCTCGGACTTCGCCGACCAGCAATTCGAGGATGTCTTCGAGGAAGAGGACACCGACAAAGGTTCCCGCCTCGCGCACGAGGGCGCAGTGCACGCCGGTGCGCTGCATGTGGCGCAACGCGTCTTCGACCTGGTCGTCGGCGGACACAGCCTCGAGGCGGCGGATGCGCCACGGGGTGATCGGCTGCTCGCGGTCCTCGCCGGTGGCGTACAGGACGTCTTTGAGGTGCACGTAGCCGACGATCACGCCGTCCTCACCCGCGATCGGGAAGCGCGAGTAGCCCGTGTGGGCGACCTGTTCTTCCACGTCGGCCGGGGTGGCACCCTCGGGCAGGACGACGAGCTTGTCGAGGGGGACCATCGCGGTCCCGGCCGTCTCCTCGGAGAATTCAAGGGTGCCGCTGAGCAGGCCGAGTTCGTCCGTCAGGACACCCTCCGCCTGCGAGGCGACGACGATGGAGGCGACCTCTTCGACCGTGTAGGAGGCCGAGATTTCCGAACGCGGCTCGTAGCCGGCCAGGCGCACAAACCAGTTTGCGAAGCGATCCATGGCCACAATGATCGGGCACAGGACATGGCCCAGGCGCACGAGGACGGGGGCCAGGATCAGCAGCATGCGCACGGGCGCGGCGATCGAGACATTCTTCGGGACCATCTCGCCGAAGACGACGTGGCAGAAGAGGACGATGACGAGGGCGGCCGCGAAGCCGACGACGTGACTGGTCGCCTCGGGCGCGCCCAGGCGCTCGAGCGGCGACTGGACGAGGTGGACGATCGCGGGCTCGGCGACGACACCCAGGGTCGTGGACGCGACCGTCACGCCGAGCTGGCAGATCGCCAGCATGAGGGACACGTGCTGCAGCGCGTACAGGGCTGCGGCCGCGCCGCGCGCGCCGTCATCCGTGAGAGGCTCGACCTGCGAGCGGCGCGTCGAGGTGACGGCAAACTCACCGGCGACGAAGAACGCGTTGACGGCCAGCAGGGCCACGGTGATAACGAGACCAACTCCCACGCTCACAGCGACACCTCCTCGGCCTCGGCCTCAGGGGCGGGCGTGATCGCCACCTGAGCGACACGTCGCCCCTGCATCTGGGTCACCTCGATGCCGATGCCGTCCACGCTCACGCGTGATCCGACGACGGGGATCTCACCCAGTTCGTTCATCACGAGGCCGCCGATTGTGTCGTAGGGGCCGTCCTCGGGCAGGTTGATGTCCGTGCGGCGCGCGAGCTCGTCGGGGCGCAGCGTGCCGGGAACAAGGAAGGTGCCGTCGGGGCGCGGGCGGATGCCGAGGCGACGCTGGTCGTGCTCGTCGGAGACCTCGCCGACGATCTCCTCGACGACGTCCTCGAGGGTGACGATGCCGGAGACGCCACCATACTCGTCGACGACGACGGCCATCTGGAGGCCCTCATCGCGCAGCTGGACCATGAGGGGACCGATCGGCGCGGTCTCAGGAACCGAGGGTGCCTCGGTCATGAGAGACGAGGAAATAACGGGGACCTCAGCGCGACGATCGGCGGGCACGGCGACCGCACGGCGCAGGGAGACCAGGCCGAGGATGTCGTCGGAGTCGTCCCCGATCACCGGGAACCGGGAGTGTCCGGTTTCGCGGGCCAGGTCCAGCACGTCCTGGGCACTGTCACCCTCGCCGAGGGTGTGCAGGCGGCCGCGGTCAGTCATGACGTCGGCGGCGCTGAGGGTGGACATGCGGATCGTGTTGACGAAGAGGTCGGCCGTGGACGTGTCGAAGGTGCCCTCTTCGACGGAGTGCTCGACGAGGGCGGCCAACTCAGAAGCGGAGCGAGCCGAAGAGATCTCTTCCTGGGGTTCGATGCCCATGCGGGCGAGCACCCAGTTCGCGGTCCCGCCCAGCACCCAGATCACGGGGCGGGCGATGGCGGAGAAGGCCATCTGGAAGGGGGCGACGCGCACGGCGGTCGCCAGGGGGGGGGCCAGGGCGAGGTTCTTGGGGACGAGCTCGCCGAAGAGCATCGAGAAGACGTTGACGAACGCGGCGGCCACGAATGCCGCGATGCCGGTCGCAAGCCCCCAGGCGAGGCCGACCGATCCGAGCAGGTCCCCCAGCAGGTCGGCCAGCGCGCTCTGCGTCGTATAGCCGAGCAGGATCGTGGTCAGTGTGATGCCCACTTGGGCACCCGACAGCTGGGTGGACAGGGTGCGGGTAGCTCGCAGGACGGAGGCAGCCCCACGGTCCCCTTCCTCGGCCTTCTTGTCGAGGACGGCCTGGTCGACCGCAACGAGCGAGAACTCGGCGGAGACGAAGACGAAGGTGCCGGCGGTCAGCACGATGCCGAGCAGAAGCATGAGGG
>CABKMD010000037.1 GCA_902373435.1 uncultured Actinomyces sp. | reverse complement strand
CAAGTTCGGCAAGGTGAAGATCACGAAGGTTTCCGCTAAGGACGCCAACGCCAAGCTGAAGGGCGCCGAGTTCCGGGTGTACAGCTGCACGCCTCAGACGACGCCCACCGAGAACTTCCAGTCCGTCGACGCCACGGTGGACACCGAGCTCTCGCCCGCCGGTACCGCTACCTACACCACCGACACCAACGGTGAGGTCACCATCGATGGCCTGCGCAACAACGACTGGGCGAACAACGAAGACGTCGCCGAGGCCAACCGCGGCTGGTACTGCCTCGTTGAGACCAAGGCCCCCGAGGGCTTCGAGCTCCAGAGCCGCCCGATCGCCTTCCAGGTCCTGCAGACCAACTCCACCGAGGCTAACCACTACACCCTCGAAACGACCGTCAAGGACGTTCCGAAGAACGGCGGCTTCAACCTGCCGCTGACCGGTGCTGCCGGTGTCGGCGTCCTCATCGGTGCTGGCGCCCTCCTCGTGGGCGGCTCCGCTGCGATCGCGCTGGCCAACAAGCGCCGCAAGGAGCAGGCCGACGCCTGATCCTCGCTAGCTAGCGACACACAGGGGGGTGTGGACGCTCAGGTCCACACCCCCTCGCCTTGCCCGCATCCACCCCTCAGCGGTACTACCCTGTCACCAGACAAACTTCCACGGCCTCGGCAATGAAAGGAGAAAGCGTGAGCACCCAAGCGCCCGACAAGAAGAAGCCCACCCTCAAGTGGCGTCTCCTCACGATCGCGCCCCCGATCCTGCTGCTGGCCGGCATCCTGGTCCTCCTGTACCCCGTCTTCGCGACCCAGTACAACAACGCGCGCCAGGAGCGCATCGCCTCCGAATTCAGCGCCGTCGCTGACAAGGTGGGCCCCGACGCCGTCGCCGACAGCCTGCGCCGCGCCGACGAATACAACCTCAGGGTCTCCGAGTCGCCCATCCTCGACCCCTGGCTGGACGCCCAGCGCCCCGGCACCGCGCAGTACCAGGACTACCTGAGCCAGCTCAACCTCAACGACGTCATGGCAACCATCAAGATTCCCTCGATCGACGTCAACCTGCCCATCTACCACGGCACTGAGACTGCGACGCTCGACAAGGGCATCGGCCACCTCTTCGGCACCGCCCTGCCCGTCGGAGGCGACTCCACGCACACGGTCCTCACCGGCCACACCGGCCTGGGCAACGCGACCATGTTCGACCAGCTCACCAGCCTCAAAGAAGGCGACGTCTTCTACATCGAAGTCTCCGGCCGCCACCTCAAGTACCAGATCACCGACATCCGCGTCGTTCTGCCCTACGAAACCGAGTCCCTCAACAAGGTCGAGGGCAAGGACCTCGCCACCCTCATCACCTGTACCCCCTACGGCGTCAACACGCACCGCCTCCTCGTCACCGGCGAGCGCGTCCCCATGGACGAGGAAGCAGTTTTCGCCGAGGCCGCCCAGGTCAGGGGCTCCGTCATGAAGCCGTGGATGATTGCGGTCCTCGCGTCCGTCGCCGGCATCCTGACCGTCGCCGGCATCCTCTGGCTGCGCTCCCGCAAGCGCAACGACGAGGAGCCGCAGGAGATCGACGCCGGCCGCACCGCCGCCCTGAAAAAGCTGCTCGAGGAACGCGGCAAGCAGTAAGCAACCCTTTCGCGTGGCCTCCACGGGGCATGTGAGAAGCGGAAACGCGCGGACGAGCGAGCAAGCTCACCCGCGCGTTTCCGCGTATTTTCGCTAAGGTCAGTGAGTAACTGTCAAACGATCTGGAGGGCACGTGGAGCTCCACCCCAGCGGCGCATGCTCCCGCCGCGCCATGCACGCGAGGTGAGCGCGACTGCGGTGGGCCTCATCCCCTACGATGGGAACCATGAACCTCAGCTTCCCCGAGCGCATCCGCGTCGACGCCATCATCCAAGCCGCCATGGACATGGAGGCCGCGCCCTTCCTGCATGAGCTCGCGCCCATCGGCGACGACGAGACACCCCATGCGATCCTCGCGGGCACCCACAAGGCCCAGCGCTTCGTGCTCGGCATCCTCGATGGACGCACCGTCCTGGTCGTCACCTCCGGCATCGGCCTGGCCAACGCCGCCTCTGCGACCGCGCGCGCCCTCACCCTCGTCGAGGCGCCCATCGTCATCGCGGCCGGCACCACCGGCGGCCTCGCCCGCGACATCAACGTCGGCGACATCGCCGCCGGCACCCGCGCCATCTACGGGCAGGCCGACGCGACTGCCTTCGGCTACGCCATGGGCCAGGTCCCCCAGATGCCCGTCGACTACACCACCTCCGAAGCCACCGAGGAACGCCTGCCCATCCTGCGCGGCCTCATCAGCCACCCCGTGCGCAGCGGCCGCATCGTCTCCTCCGACTCCTTCTGCACCGAGGCCAACGTCGGCCCCATGCGGACGCGATTCCCCGACGCCATCGGCACCGATATGGAAACCTGCGCGATGGCCCAGGTCTGCTGGTCCTCCGACGTCGACTGGATCTCGTTGCGAGCCGTCTCCGACCTGTGCGGCCCCGCCGCCGACCAGGCCTTCCACATGGACGGCGCTCGCGCCGCCGCCCACAGCGCCCAGGCCGTGCGCGCCTACCTGACGCTGCTCTGAGCGCCGGCCCCGGCCTCGTACCCGCGGCCCCTGTGAACCCCGCGGCCTCGTCGCCCCGAACGAACGGAAACGATCATGACCCGCCCCGCACGCATCCTCATGGTGTGTACCGGCAACATCTGCCGCTCCACGATGGCCCACGCGATCCTCGAACAGTCCGCCGCGCGCGCCGGCGTGGACGTCGTCGTCGATAGCGTCGGCGTCTCCGACGAGGAGCAGGGCAACCCGATCGACCGCCGCGCCGCCCGCGTCCTGCGCGACGCCGGGTACGCCGTGCCCGACCACCGTGCGCGCCAGATCCGCGCCGGCGAGCTGGGGGAGTGGGACCTCGTCCTGGCCATGACCTCGCGCCATCTGAGCGTTCTGGAGCGCCTCGCCGACCGCGTCGGGGTCGAGTATGAGGGCGCGCCTGCGTCTGCGGCAGACCTGGGGCAGGGGCCGCGCGTGTGCCTGTACCGCGACCTCGACCCCGAGGGCAGTGGCGATGTGCCCGACCCGTGGTACGGCGGCCATCAGGACTTCCTGGACACCCTCGAGGTCATCGAGCGGGTGACCCCGCGAATCCTGAAGCTTCTCAGCTGACGGGCCTTGTAGGCGCGTTGGTGCGCTACGCGCGCGACGAACTGAGCGTTGGTGCATGGACTGATTTATTGCTCGCCTCCTCAATTTCGCATGCAATTCCCTCTCTTGGGTCTTTCTGAACCTCGCAAAAACTGCATGATTTCAACGATTTGGTTTCAAATCGAGAAGGGGGGCAGGGAAATTGCATGCGAAATTTCGCCACACCGGGGAAAGATCGCGCTTCGATGCGTATGAAGGTCGGCCGGTCATTCATGAGAGGTAGGATCCTCCAGGATTCGCAGGATGTCAGCGTTTACTAGGCTGTACGCGTCTTCCGTTTCAGTGTCGGGGAGGAAGCGACGGAGGGCCTGCACCGATGCCGGGACCTCTCGTGCGAAGTCGCCATTCATGACGTCGTCATACGTGAATCGAAGGACGACGTATCCGCGCCGTAGAAGTTCGCGGTCGCGCTTGAGGTCCTTCTCGCGCTGCTCCTTCGACGAGTGGAATGCCCACCCGTCCACCTCGATGACGATGAAGCCGAGGATGATCATGTCGACCTCGCCAACTCCTTCGATCCAGACTCCGACCTGCGGTGTCAGCCCCATGTCGATGAGTTGCAAGCGGGCAATGGTTTCGAGGATCGAGCGGGCACGCTCGGACGAGAGGGACAGTGCTTCTTTAAGGTGAGGTAGTCGACTGCCGGTTGGTGGGATAGCGAGCGTCGAGACGTCGTAGAGGCCACGGTTGCGCGCGGCATCGAGCATCGGGAGTGAGACCTTGAGCGGCATGCAGACGAGCACTCGCTCCAAGACTGTCCCGATGCTGGCTACGTGAGTACGTTCTTCTTCTTTGCTCAGGACCGGTTCCCAGTGGATGCACACATCGTCGAAGCGGCGGAGCTTTGAGTAGTGCATTCCGCGGCTGTGTCTGACCGACAAATGAGTTCTCTGTGGGAGCTCTCCAGTGGCGACTGGTAAGTCATAGAACTTCGCCGCACTCACACACGAAAGGCTGGCGTTGTACACGAAGGCGCGTACCTGATCTAACGTGTACCGGGTGTGGTCGTAGATCCAACCGCGGTAGTGACTGATGCCAGCTGGCAGCATCGTAGGTGTGAGCTCTGCGTGGCGCAGGCTCGATAGTTTGGTGATGCCGTGGCGTTTACGTAGCTCTTCGTTGAGATCCATGCATAGATCGTGCTACTTTGTTGCTCTTCGTGTGAGCTGTTTGAAAAATCTGTGGATAACTAAGAAATTTCGCATGCAATTCCCTGCTGGGACTATTCTGATACTTCGTGAAAACCGCGTGATTTCAACGATTTAATTTCAAGTTGCGAAAGAGGGGTGGGGGAATTGCATGCGACATTGATAGGGGAGCAAGTACCTCCGCCGGATAGAGCGAGCGGCCACCCCGTGGTAGCCGCTCGCCCCGTGTGGGGTAGCCGCTCGCCCCGTGTGGGGTAGCCGCTCGCTGCGTTGACGCTTGCGCGGCGCCTCAGTCGGGCAGGGATGCTCCCGCTTCGGTGAGGAGGGTGCGAATCTGCTCCTCGACGCCCTTCGTGCCGCGGCCCATTGCGACCAGCTTGCCGTCGGTGCCCGCGATGAAGTGCGTCGGCCACGCTGTCGCGCCGTAAGCTTTGAAGGCCTCCAGGTCGGGGTCCAGGGCGACCGGGTAGGTGATGCCCAGCTTCTCGATCGATGCGTTCACGACCGACGCGTCGCGCTCGTAGGCCTGCTGGGGCGAGTGCACGCCCACCACGACCAGGCCGTAGTCCTTGTACTTCTCGTAGATCGCCTCAAGCTCGGGGATCTCGCGCTGGCAGTTCGTGCACGAGCTCGACCAGAAGTCCACGAGTGTCACCGTGCCGGACGGCTGGCCCAGGGAGTTGAGCCACTCCGAGGCCTGGATCGTCGGCATGACGCCGCAATCCTTCGCACCATGACGCGCGCACTGAGCAAAGTCGGTGCTCGCCTCGACGTCCTTCTCCGGCTCGCACGCGCCGTCCTCGCAGGCACCCCCGGTGCTCGCCTCGAGCAAGGCCGTGTAGTCGGGGATCATGCGCTGCAGCGCCATCGGGGCGTCCGTCGCGATACCCAGTGCGAGCGCGATCATGGCGACGCCCGCGGCGATGCGCAGTGGGCGCTGGCGGGTCTTCAGGAAGCGGGTGGCGACGCCCGAACCTGCGAGAGCGACGATCATCAGCGGGATCGAAACGCCAATCGCGAAGGAGATGGCCAGGCCGATGATGTGCCACGTGATCTGCCCGGAGCTCGAGGCCACGATGATCGAGGTCAGCACCGGGCCCGCGCACGGCACGAACGCCGCGCCCAGAACGAGGCCGAGGCCGAAGCCTGCGCTGTCGCCCGTCGTGCGCGGTGCCAGGCGCGCGAAGGGACGCTCGAGCACTTCCATGAGCTTCGGGACGATCATGCCGATGCCGACGGCCAGCAGCAGGATGATGCCCGTCCAGCGGATCAGTACGTGCGGCAGGTTCAGCAGGCTCAGCAGCGCCGAACCCGCGATGGTGATCAGCATGAATGAGGTGACCAGTCCCAGGACGATGAGCACGGGACGACGCGTCACCGAGTCGCTGCCGTCTGCCTTCACTGCCTTCTTCGGCGCTTCCCCGCCGAGGTTCACGCCCGGAGCAACGCGGAAGAGAGACGGGTCCACGCCCGCCTGTCCGTCCGGGGAGGACGCGGATTGAGGAGCCCCGGCCTCGTTCGAGGAGGACGTCGCGTCGCGGCCGCCGGCCGCGCCGAGGAAGAGTACGGGGAGGACGGGAAGGATGCACGGGGAGATGCCCGTGATGAAGCCGCCAAGAAGGCCAAGCAAGAGGAACACAGGTTCACCTTACCTGGAAGTGGTTGATAATGCGCGCTACTTATCTACAGCGGCAGGACCAGGTCCGCGCGCTCCTTCGTGCGCTCGACGAGGGCCACGTTCGCCGCGTCCACCGTGCGCACCCAGTGCGCGGCATCCGCGCGGTCGCGCCCAAAACTCATGTGCCGGGCAATCAGGCGCGAGGCGAGCTCCTCGAAGGGAGTGTCGATAAAGACGAGCAGGTCGATGAGGCCGCGCACGCCCGCCCAACCGGGCAGCTCGAGGCCCAGGTAGTTGCCCTCCGTGATGACGACGCCGTCGACCTCGACGGGCAGGGAAGCGGCAACGGGCTCGTGCAGGTCGCGCCGGTAGTCGGGGGCGAGGACCACGCCGTCCGCGCGGCGTACGCGCCCCAGGAGAGCGACATAGCCGCCCACGTCAAAGGTGTCGGGCGCACCCTTGTGGTCGGCGATCCCGCGCGCGGCCAGCACCGCGTTGGACATGTGGAAGCCGTCCATAGGCACCAGGCCCGCGACGGGGATGTCGGCCTCGGGCAGGGCGCGAGCCAGCTCGGCGGCGATCGTCGTTTTGCCGGTCCCGGGTGGACCGGTCAGGCCCAGCACGCGCACGGGGGCGCCGAGGCGTGCGCGCTCGGCCACGGCCTCGACGATGCGCTGGGTGATCGACGAGGCCTGGGCGCGCTCAGGGGAGGCGGCCTGCCGTCCCGAGCCTGCCCGTAAGGAAGTCACGGCTTGATGACGGGCAGTGTCGACCAGGGGAAGTTGATCCACTTGTCGGTGTACGCCCACACGTAGTCGGGCTCGATGATGGAGACGGGCTTCTTGTAGATGACTGCGCTGCGGGCCTCAACGCGCACGGCGTCGGAGCCGTCGAGAGTGAGGCCGTGCTCGTCGATGAGGTCCATGACCATCTTGAGGGTCTTGCCGGAGTCGGCGACGTCGTCGACGACGAGGACGCGCTTGCCGTTCATCGCGGAGACGTCCATGAGCGGGGGAAGCAGCAGGGGCTCCTCGAGGGTTTCGCCGATGCCGGAGTAGAACTCGACGTTCATGGTGCCGATGGCCTTGACATCCATCGCGTAGGCGATGGCGCCGGCGGGAATGAGGCCGCCGCGCGCGATGGCGACGATCAGGTCTGGAATCCAGCCGGAGTCGACGATCTGCTGAGTGAGCTCACGGGACGCTTCGCCGAAACCCTCCCAGGTGAGGACCTCGCGGTCGGGAGCGGTGGTGGCGTCGGGGCTGGCGGTGGTACCCATGGCTTCCTTCTCTCGGGGGTGTTGGATCAAGGGTATCGCCGTCGGGTGGGTGTCTGCTCGCCCGTAGGGCCTGCAAAACTGTGACGTGGGCAGACGTGTGCCGCACGGGACCCCGTTGAGCCCGGTAACGCTAACAACGGCGGCGGATCGAGGCGAGCTCGCGCTCGTAGGCGCGCCCGGGCGAGGCGGCCTGCCCGCGGTGCTCCCACGTGAGGATCAGCGCCGGGTTGAAGGCGCGCGAGCACACCCCGCACGAGGAGACGCGCCGCGGTGCCCGGTACAGGCGGCGTGTGGCCCCGCAGCGCGGGCACGTGCCCACCCAGGGCGCGTCCGGGGAGGGCAGGGACGAGGGCAGGCGCGCGGAATCCGGGGCGCCGAGGGCGCGCGCTGCCCGCCTCCACGCGGCGTCGTGCCCGTGGGAGGGGCCGACGAGGGCGTGGGCGATCTCGTGGAGGATGACGCCCCGGATCGTGCCTTCGTCGTACAGGTCGGTGAGCGGGGCGGACAGGCTGATCGTGCGCGAGGTATGCGTGCACGCGCCCGCCCGGCGCTTGGCGTGGTCGAAGCGGAAAAGCCAGTCGGTCAGCCCCGCAGCGTCCATGAGAGCGCGCGCGAGGGTACGGGCATCCTCCCGCTTCACCGCGCCCCCGCGAGCACGCCGAGCAGGCGCTTCATGGACACCTTGTTCGGCGTGCCCAGGGTCTGGGCGAACATGGACACGCGCAGCTCCTCGGCCATCCACCGCGCCTGGGTGAGCGCGGCGTCGCGTCGGGCGTCGTAGGGCCGACGCTCCAGGGCATGCCGCGTGGCGGCGATGTCGGCTTCGGCCTGGTGGATGCGGTCCATGTCCTCCAGGTCGCGAGCGAGCGCCCCCGGAGAGGAGGCGGCCCGCTCGATGCGCACGGCCCCGGCGCGCAGGTAGCGCCCCAGGTGCGGCAGCGCGGAGGCGGGCGTCGCCGACACGAAGCCCTCGTAGAGCAGGGACTTGCCGTGCCTCGCGACGTCGCGTGTCGTCTCCTCAAGCGAGGCCTGGGGGTGGGAGCGCACGTCGGCGTCGGCCTCGGCGCTGGCTTCCAGGGCGCGCACGACGTGGGAGAGGATCTGGTAGACGCGGTCCTCGTGGGCGTCGCGTGCGGCCGCCACGAGGATCTCGAAGGCCTCGGGGTCGCGCACGTCGGCGGGGGTACTCAGCTCGTCCACGAGGGCGAGGGCCGAGGCCAGCTGCGCGTCCGCGACCAGGGCCGCCGTGTCCGCGTAGGGGGAGGCCGCCAGCATGAGGGCCTCGCGGCCCGTCCAGCGCGTGGTCACGCGGTTCGTCGCCAGGGCGACGCGAGCCAGCAGCAGGCGGGCGAGGCCGGCGCGGTGCTCGCGGTCCGCCTCGGCGGCGCTGACCATGACGCGCACGCCCGCGGCCGGGGCCGCGGCGGTGCCCTGGGGGACCAACGCGGGGAAGGCCCGCAGCGTCATCGAGCCCGAGGTCTGGGTGATCGAGCGCGGCAGCGTCGGCATCTGCGTGACGCCGTCCGCGTGGAACGCCGGGTCCGGCGCAGGGGCCGAGGCCTGGGCGTCCTTCGGCGCGTGCACGCCCCCAGGTGCTGACTGTGCGCCCCCGTTGGAGGCGGAGGCGTGAGTGGGGGAATCCTCCCCACCGTGCGCGGCGGCCTTCTCCGAGGCCCCGCGCCCGCGCTTGTTCCTGCGTGCCTGCTTCTCGCCGGCCTCCTCAAGGGCCGCGCGCACGGCCGTGCGCACCGCCTTGTTCGCGTCGCTGGCCAGGGATCGCTGAAGGTAGGCCAGGTCCTTGCCCGCGCCCAGCTCCTTGCCCGACGCGTCGGTGATGACGAAGGTCATGCGCAGGTGATCGGGCAGGTGGGCGCGCGCGTGCGCCAGGTCCGCCTCGCTGAGGTCCACGCCGCGCAGGACGCGCACCGCGTGGGCGAGGGCGTCCAGGACGGAGCCCTCGGTGAGGGGGCGGGACGTGGGGGCCTCGGCGTTTCCTTCGGCGCCCTGGGTGGCCGACGCCTGTTCAGGAGACTCCTTCTGCGCGGCCTTCTTGGGGGCCTTCGCGGGAGAATTGCGCGTCGACAACTTGCCCGAGGTCGCGCCCCACGCGGCCAGCCGGCCCATCGCGGCGTCCAGGCTCAGGGGGTCCGGCTCATTGCACTCGGCGGCCTTGGCCTTGCCGGCAGACGTGTCCGCCGACGCCGACGCCACCTCGGCCGGCTCGTCGCCGGCCTGCTCGATCCACCGAGCCACCGACGCGGCCACGTCAGGCGCGGGGGCCAGCAGGCGGCGCATGCCCTTGGGCAGCGCGCGGATCGCCTCGGTCAGCAGGTCCTCGCGCATGCCGGGCACCAGCCAGTCCGTGCCCGCATCGCTGACGCGCTCGAGTACCTCGATCGGGATGCGCATCGACACGCCGTCACGCGCCCTGCCCGGGGCGAACTCGTAACTCAAGGGCAGCGACAGCTCGCCGCACTGCCAACGATCCGGGAAGCCCTCGCCCGAGGTTGCCTCGCGCGGCATCAGCAGGGACGCCGGATAGATCAGCAGATCGGGGTGAGCCCGGCGCTCGTCCTTCCACCAGCGGTTGAACGCTGCCGCGCTGGTCACGTGCTCGGGGATCAGGTCGTCGAAGAAACGGAAGCGCGCCTGCTCGTCCGCGACGAGGCCGTGGGTGCGGCTACGGCGCTCAACCTCGCGCGCCTGCTCCACCAGGGCCTCGTTTCGGCGCTGGAAAGTGTGCCTTTCCCTCCACTGGCCATCCACTAGGGCGTTGCGAATGAACATCTCGCGGGCCAGCTCGCGGGCCGTCGTCCCCTCGCGCGCGGCCGCCAGCTCCTCGAAATGACGCGGCTCAAACGACCCCGACGACAGCGGATCCTTCGACGCCGACACCAACCCGGCCGCCAGCGCCTCCAGCGAGCCCGCGCGCGGAGCGTGAGAGCGCGAGGCGGCCACGGCCTCGTCGATGACGAGGCCGCCCAGGCGCCCCAGCAACACCTCGCGGTCCGCCGCCAGCGTCAGCCCGTACAGGGTCACGCGCTCGCGGACCATCGCCGCACCCTTGCCGACCGACCAGAATGGCTCCGAATACGAGCGCTTGAGCAGGCCGCGCGCCGCCGGCTCCACCCACTCCGGGCGAATCCGGGCCACCGTGCGCGCAAACAGGCGCGAGGTCTCCACGAGCTCCGCAGTCATCACCCAGGCGGGGTGCCCGCTCACGCCCGAGCCCGGCCAGATCGTGAAGTGCGTGCCGCGCGCGCCCTCGTAGTCGCGCTTCGTTTCGTCCCACGACCCCAGATAGGACAACAGGCCGACCAGCAGCGAGCGGTGCACCTGGTCCGCGTCCACGCTCGCCGTGCCCTGCCCGTAGGCCAGGACCGCGCGAATGGCCGCGTCCTGCGCGCCGCCGAAGCGAGCTGCCTCCACGACCTCGCCCGTCGACGGCTCGCCCACCGGCCCCACGCCGATCCCCAGAGCCCGAGCCATGTGGCGCAGCTGGCCGACGACGTCGCGCCACTCGCGCCAGCGCAGGTAGTGGAAGAACTCCGCGCGGCACATACGCCGAAACGCCGAACCCGACAGGTCGCGGGCCTGCACCGCCAGGTAGCGCCACAGGTTCAGGTACGTGATGAAGTCCGAATGAGGGTCCGCTAGGCGCGCGTGCGAGGCGTCCGCCGTACCCTGATGCTCCGCCGGGCGCTCGCGCACGTCCTGGATCGACAGCGCCGCCACGATGACGAGCACCTCCGACGCGCAGCCCAGGCGCTCGGCCTCCAGCAGCATGCGCCCCAGGCGCGGGTCGATCGGCAAGCGCGCCAGGTCCCGTCCGATGCCGGTAAGCCTGTACTGGGACGAGGCCGGGGCGGCGTCCGCAGACTCGCGATCCTGCGCGAGCGCGCCGATCTCCACGAGGAGGGCCACGCCGTCGCGCACCGCGCGACGATCCGGGGCATCCAGGAACGGGAAGTCCTCCACCGCGCCCAGGCCCAGCGAGGCCATCTGCAAGATGACGCTAGCCAGCGACGTGCGCAGGATCTCCGGTTCGGTGAAGCGCGGACGTGAGAGGTAGTCGGCCTGGGAGAACAGGCGGATCGCCACGCCCTCCGCGACTCGGCCGCATCGGCCCGCGCGCTGGTTCGCGCTGGCCTGGCTGACCGGCTCGATCGGCAGGCGCTGCACCTTCGTCTTGTTGGAATAGCGGGAAATGCGCGCCAAACCCGGGTCGATGACGTAGCGGATGCCCGGCACCGTCAGCGACGTCTCCGCCACGTTCGTCGCCAGGACCACGCGGCGCAGGCGGTGCGGCTCGAACACGCGATGCTGCTCGGCCGCCGTCAGCCGCGCGTACAGGGGCAGGATCTCGATGTCTCCCGGGCGGGCGCCCTTGTCGTCTCCCGCGCGCCGGCCTCGTCCCTTCAGATGATCGAGGAGGGCCGCCTCCGTGTCGCGGATGTCGCGCTCGCCGGGCAGAAAGACCAGGATGTCGCCGTCGCCCTCCGCGCTCAGCTCGTCCACCGCGTGGCAGATCGCCGTCTCCACGTCGATGTCCTCACCCATGCCGTAGCCCAGCGTCGCCAGCTCGTCGTCCGGGTCCTCCAGGACCAGCTGCATCGGGCCTGCGCTCGCGGCGTCCTCGGTCTCGGCTTCCTCCGCCTGCTGCGCCGAGGCCTCGGACGTGTACGACGAGGGCGTCGTCGGGCCAAGCGGACGGTAGCGGATCTCCACCGGATATGTGCGGCCCGACACCTCGATGACCGGTGCCGGCTCGATCAGGCGACCCGAGCCGGGTGTTCCCTCCCACGTGCCGAAATGGCGCGCAAAACGGTCCGAATCGATCGTCGCTGACGTGATGATGACCTTCAAGTCCGGGCGCGCGGGCAGCAGGCGCGCCAGGTAGCCCAAGATGAAGTCGATGTTCAGGCTGCGCTCGTGGGCCTCGTCGATGATGAGCGTGTCATAGCGGCGCAGCATCGGATCCGACTGGATCTCCGCCAGCAAGATACCGTCCGTCATGAGCTTGACGAGGGTCGTCGGGCCGACCTCGTCCGTGAAACGCACCTGGTAGCCGACCACCTGTCCCCGCTCGCGACCCACGGTCTGCCCGAGCTCGTCGGCGATGCGGTCCGCGACGGAGCGTGCCGCGAGCCTGCGCGGCTGGGTGTGCCCGATCATGCCTGCCACGCCGCGGCCCAGCTGCATGCAGATCTTTGGTAGCTGCGTCGTCTTACCCGAGCCGGTCTCGCCCGACACGATGACCACCTGATGGTCGCGGATAGCCTGCGCAATCTCGTCGCGGCGGGCGCTCACCGGCAGGTCCGGGAGGGAGATCACCGGGATTGCCGCCGCGCGCTCTGCTAGCTGCTCCGGCGTGAATGGCTTGAAGGGGCGCGCGTGCTGGCGCTGGGGGCGCCTGCGGCCCTCGCGGCCTCGGCTGTCCCGGCCTCGTCCTTCTTTGCCCTGGCCTCGGCGGCGCCCGCCGTCGGCGGGGCGACCCGCGTTGCGAGAACGAGAGCCGCGCGCGTTGGGCTCGGACGAAGGCGTGGAGCGAGAGTCAGGCATGATAGCGCCAGTCTAGTCGCTGGCGTGGAAGACTCAGGCGATTGACGTTCCGAACAGCAAGCCCAGCAGGTAGGTGACGCCCGCAGCGCTGTAACCCACGACAAGCTGGCGCAGCGCGCGGGGCGCGGGGGACTGGCCGGACAGGATGCCGACCACGGCGCCCGTGAACAGCAGGGCGACGCCGACGATCGCAGCCGCGACGGCGATCGCGGTCATGCCGGTCAAGCCCAGAATGTAGGGCACCAGCGGGAAGAACGCGCCCGTCGCGAAGAAACAGAACGAGGACAGCGCCGCCTTCATGGGCGTGCCCACCTGGTCGCCCGCGCCGTCCGACTCGGTGCTGCCGCCCAGCGCGGCGCGCACGGCAATCGCGCCGGACTCGCCGGTCGCCGGCTTGGCGAGGCGCGCGAAGACCTGCTGCGCGTGTCGCTCGGCCTCCTCCTCGCTCTCGCCGCGTGCACGAAACACGAGGGCCAGCTCGTTCGCGTCCACGTCGAGGTCCGGCACAGCCTGGTGCGCGTCCGGGTCGGGGATCGAAGCGTCGAGGAGTTCGCGCTGACTGCGCACGCTCACCCACTCGCCGGCCCCCATCGACATGGCTCCCGCGAGCAGGCCCGACATGCCCGTCAGGAGAACGACGTGAGGCTCCATGCCCGTCGCCGCCACACCCAGCACGAGGGCCAGGTTCGACACGAGACCGTCGTTTGCGCCAAAGACCGCCGCGCGGAGCGTACCCGCCAGGGTCTCGCGGGACTTCGCCGCCAGGGAACGGATGACCTCTGCGTGAATGTGCTCATCCGCCTGCATGTGCGCGGGCACGTCGTCATCCACGTCGCGGGCGGACCGCTGCTCCGCGTGCTGGGCCATCGCCAGAATGAAAATCGTGCCGAAAAGGTGCGCGAGGACTGACGCGGCGCGCGTGCGCAGCGGCGGCTTGGGGGCGGGCAGGGCGTGGTCGCCCAGGCGCGCCAGCCAATACTCCTCGTGGCGGCGCTCCGCCTCCTCGAGCTGCAAGAGGACCGCACGCTCCTCGCCCGTCCGGCGTTCGGACAGGTCACGGTAGGTGCGCGCCTCCATGCGCTCCTCGGCCAGGTGCTTGCGCCAGCGCTTGATCTGCGCGCGCGTGGGTTCCTGAGTGTTGATCTGCTGGTCTGTGCTCACGGCCTCGTTCTCCACCGCGCTCAACGCTGCGTCGTGGAGGAGGTGGCCTGCGCGTCGACCGTCGTCGGCTCGGAGGCGGGAGCGCCGAACAGGCGTTCCTTGACGGCGTCGGCAACCTTATCGGTCACCTGCTCGCCGCCCGCACGCACGAGGTCGGACATCTTCTGACCGGCCGCATCCAGGGGGCGTGCGACGATCGGGAAACGGCGCAGCTTCGAAGCGTTCGCGCGGATCTGCTCGTAGCGCTCGCGGCCTGCTCGGGTGCCCAGGACGTATCCGATGCCAACTCCGATGAGGATTCCAGTCTTGGTTCCCATGAATGTCTTTCTCTCGCTGCAAGTGGTGGGGCGTTTCGTCGTAGTGGGTGTTTCACGATCCCCGTGGGCGCGGCTCTCACCGGCGCATACGCATCCCATCTTAGTGGGGCTGTCCGCCGTGCCGCACGATCCTCGTCCTGAGTGGGGAATATTTTCGGATGCTTCTCGTCTCAGGTGCCCCCTTGTCATATTCGTGCGCAGTGTGGGCCCCTCTTTTCATGAGTGTCCTCACACGCTATGTTTATAGCGTGAGCCAGATAACGATTGAGACGCCCCGGGGAGTATCCCTCTCCGGTACATTCACGCGTCCCGTGGACTGTCGCGACGCCGCGGTGATCTTTTCTCACACCTTTTTGTCGGATCGTCATGCATCGGGCATGTTCGACTCACTCGGTCGCGTGTTGCGTCGCGTCGGCTATGCGACGCTCACCTTCGACTATTCCGGCCACGGCGCCTCGGGCGATGACATTATCACTTTCGATCCCCTCATCGAAGACTTCCGCTCCGCGTCCGGCTGGCTCGCCGACCAGGGTTTCACGCGCCAAATCTGCGTCGGCCACGAGTTCGGCGCCGCCGTCGCGCTGCGCTCGCGCCCGCCCGCTGTGCAGACGTACGTGCTGGTCTCCCCGGTCCTCGGCCCTCTGTCCTACGACTGGAACCTCGTGTTCTCCGACGTGCAGCTCTCCGACCTCGAGCGCCACGGTGCGACGACCGTGCCCGACGACTCCGAGTCCGTGCGCCAGCAGTTCACCATCTCCAAGCGCACCCTGGCCGACATGTCCATGGTCTCCGGCGAGGATGCGCTGCGCGGTCTCAGCGTCCCCGTGCTCATCACGCACGACTCCTTCGACGAGGAAACCGGCCTGCTCGACCGCACGCGCGACGTCTTCCACCTGTTGCCCGACGGCTCCCTCGTCGAAATGACCGCTGCCCCCGATGGCATCGCGGGCGAGTACACGCCGGTCGACGGCGTGCCCGTCATCGACGAGGCCGTGGACCGCGCGCTCGCCGCCTCCGGTTCGGCGCACCTGCCCGCCCTGGCGGATGTTGCTGCCGAGTGGGCGAGCCGCTGGGTGCCCGTGAGCCGCTGATCACTGCTGTTCCGTGTGGCTCCGCCTGATCTCCGGCGTTGCTGCGCCCCGCCTGATCTCCGGCCGCCGCGTGGCCTGCCCGCCCGCGTGTTGTTGCTTGTGGCGCCGCTGGTGTTCCGGGCGCCGGGCGTGCTGTCCTGCGGGCCGGGCTGCTCGATGCGCCCGTGGGCAGCGGTCTTCCTGCTTGTTGTTTGTTGCCCCGACAGATCTCCGGCCGCCGCGCCATCCTGTCCGCCCGCGAGCCGTCCGCGCTGCGAGCTTCGCTCGGCGCGTCGGCTCGTTGTCCGGCCAGGCCCCGCAGGCCTCGCACCGGCACCGCGGCAGGTCCCTCCGGTGCCCTCCACGCCGGCGGTGCGTGCG
>CABKMD010000036.1 GCA_902373435.1 uncultured Actinomyces sp. | reverse complement strand
CGTCGTGGACGCGCTGGGCGAGGGCCAGCATGGAGGTGGCGGACTCCGCATCCTCCGGGCCGGTGAAGGCCGGGGCGGCGGGAGCCGGGGTCTCGGCGACCGGGGCTGCCACGGGGGCGGGGGTCTCGGCCGGCGTGTAGTCGGAGTTGGAGAGCTCGGCAATGCGGCGCTCAGCGGCCTCGAGCTTTTCCTTCAGATCCTGGTTCTCCATCTGCAGGGAGTAGATGGTGGAGACAACCTCGTCGAGGAACTCGTCAACCTCGTCCTGGTCGTATCCCTCGCGGAACTTGACGTACTGGAACTTCTTGTTGAGGACATCCTCGGTAGTGAGCAGGGCCATTTCTTCGCCTCTCGGTCGTTTCGATTGGACGCGCAAAGGCCGCGCGCCTGGACGACCGGGAAGGCCGCCCGCTATCACGTCACGAAAATAATAACTGAAATTGTCACACTAGCAACATCCATCACGAGGTGACGGACATTTTTGTGGGGCCTCTCATCCCCCTTTTTGAGCTCTACAGGCTCAAAAAATACAGGAAACTAGCGAAACGCTGTCCAACGATAAGCACCAGGAATAAGAGCATGAAACCGATATCGATTGCCATGCCCCCACCGAGGCGCAGGGGCGGAACGAAGCGCCCAATCCAACGGATCGGAGGATCAGTCAGCGCGTAGAGAACATTCGCGAGGACGAGCACAATCCCACTCGGGCGCCATCCGCGCACGAAAAACTGAACCCAGTCCAAAATAACGCGCGCGAATAGCACCAACATGTAGAGGTTGATGAGAACGCTCAGCCCCCAACCGATCCAGCCAAGAATGGCCACGAGCGACCTCAGCCCTGATTGTAGAGGGAGCCGCGACGGCCAGAGGTATTGTCGCCCGCAACCTCGACCGTGGCCGGGGACAGCAGGAAGACTCGGTTGGTGACGCGCTCGATGACACCGTGCAGACCAAAGGTCAGGCCGGCCGCGAAGTCAACCAGTCGACGCGCCTCTTCCTCGCCCATGTCGGTGAGGTTGATGATGACGGGCGTGCCCTCACGGAACGCCTCGCCAATCGTGACGGCATCAGAGTAAGCGGTGGGGTGGATCGTCACAATGCGCGTGAGATCCTCGGCCGACTCGTCGCGGCGGATGCTGGTCAGGGTCGGACGGGACATGGGAGTAATGTCGGCCACGGGAGCTACCTCTTCCACCTCGTCGAATTCGTCGAATTCATCGATGGGCTCCTCCGGTGAGTACCAGCCCATAAACTTACGTGCGCGTGCACCGAACGACTCGCTCATTGTTCCTCCTTCAGCCGATGCATAGCCACAAGCTACAGTTACCGAGCGACATCGCCGGGCAGGGCGCTCGGCGCGTCGCGAGGACCGCACCGGCAAGCCTCGTCACGGGGCATTTCCCGTCGACATCAGGGCACGGGAAAGCCGCACGCCCACAGCTCTCTCGGCGGCACGGGCACCAGTCAGGCGGGAACGATGATGAGCGCCTGGCGTCCACAGGACGAGTCGGCGCGATACGAGAAGAGGTCAGCATCCTCAAGTGTACAGCGCTCATCGACATCCACTCTCACGCCCCGGGCCGCCAGGGACAAGGCCGCAGCGCGCGGCAGGTCGAGTGCAGGAGTGCCCCACGACGTGACAGAACGGATGCCGGGCATGAGCGCTTCGCTCCCGTCTGCCATGTCGGAGGGCACCTCGTAGCAGCGCCCACAGATGGCCGGGCCGATCAAGGCGTCAATCGGGCCACCGTCGAGGCTGCGGATGCGCTGGACGGCCTCCTCGAGGATCCCACCGAGCAGGCCTCGCCGACCCGCGTGCACGGCTGCGACGATCTGACCGGAGGCGGCGGAGAAAACGACGGGCAAACAATCCGCGGTCTGCACGGCGAGGGCAGGAGCCCCCTGCCAGTCGCGGGCGTCGACGATGATGCCGTCTGCATCGACGGGTCCCCACTCCCCCGTCGCAGGCCGACCGAGCGCCTCTCCGGACGCCGCCAGGATGGGTGTGG
Organism: uncultured Actinomyces sp.; assembly: GCA_902373435.1. Taxonomy (GTDB): domain Bacteria; phylum Actinomycetota; class Actinomycetes; order Actinomycetales; family Actinomycetaceae; genus Pauljensenia. The sequence goes on along the minus strand of CABKMD010000036.1, from coordinate 13,981 downwards.
GCTCTCCACGAACAATGAGATCCACCCGGGTTGAATGGCTCTGATCCATCCAGACAATCTCACGCCCGAGCGTAGCCGCCAGGGCGCGTCGACGATCGCGCACGAGCAACTCCTGGTCACCCACATGCAGGCCAACGTTGCCGCATAGCGCACCGGTGCCCGGGTCCACCTCGGTGAGGTGGACCCGGGCACCGGCCCAGAGCTTGTCACTCATTAGCGCAGGAAGGGAGGAATATCCAGCTCTTCCTTCTCGGATGCCTCGGGGTAGACGCGAGGAACCTCGAAGGAGTGCTCGGACTCAAACTCCTCGTACTCAGCGCCAGCGGGCGCCTCGACGGGGGCCGGAGCGGCCTCACGCATGGGAGCCGCAACGTCAGCGCGGTGCTGCGGGCGACGCGTCGACAGCTGGGTGATGCGGGAGGTCTCGGCGGCCGGAGCCTTGGCCTCGGGGGCAGCGGGACGCTGCTGAGCCACCGGAGCGGACACGCGGGAGACGTTCGGGCGCGACATGATCGCATCCGTGACCTCGTCGAACCCGGCAGCAATGACGGTCACGCGGATCTCGTCACCCAGAGCATCGTCGATGACGTTACCGAAGATGATGTTCGCCTCGGGGTGGGCTGCCTCGCGCACAAGCTGCGAGGAGCTGTAGACCTCTTGCAGGCTGAGGTCGGAGCCACCCTGGAAGAACATGAGCACACCGTGTGCGCCGTCGATCGAGGCTTCCAGCAGCGGGGAGGAGATAGCGCTCTCGACGGCGCGCAGCGCGCGATCCTCGCCGGTCGCCGCACCGATACCCATGAGGGCCGAACCTGCGTCCTTCATGACCGACTTGACGTCGTTGAAATCCACGTTGATGAGACCGGGGGTGGTGATCAGTTCGGTGATGCCCTGGACGCCCGAGAGGAGCACCTGGTCGGCAGCGCGGAAAGCGTCGAGCACAGAGATGTTTGCGTCGGAGATCTCCAGGAGACGGTCGTTCGGGATGACGATCAGGGTGTCGACCTCTTCACGCAGAGTCGTCACGCCACCCTCTGCTTGAGCCGCACGGCGGTTGCCCTCGAAGGAGAAGGGACGGGTCACAACGCCAACCGTCAGAGCGCCAGCATCGCGGGCGATCTTGGCGACGACGGGGGCCGCGCCGGTACCGGTGCCACCGCCCTCACCAGCGGTCACGAACACCATGTCCGCACCCTCGAGCGCGGCGGTGATCTCCTCGATGTGATCCTCCGCAGCCTTACGGCCGACGGCCGGATCCGCGCCGGCGCCCAGGCCGTGCGTCAGTTCGCGGCCGATGTCGAGCTTGGTCTCGGCATCGGACATGAGCAGAGCCTGCGCGTCAGTGTTGACGGCAATGAACTCAACGCCCTTGAGGCCGACCTCGATCATTCGGTTCACGGCGTTAACTCCGCCGCCTCCGACGCCGACGACCTTGATCACTGCCAGGTGGTTTTGCGGTGTCGCCATGGATGTCTCCCTTGCATCAGACCCTCAACCTCTAGTTGAAGGTTGATGTTTAACGTGCTTCGTGTCGGAAAGAACCTAGGGGTCCGCGGGCATTCCTTCAAGCCAACACGCGGACAAAAGATAAGGCTTAACTGGTCACAGGGTGATTCGGCGAGGACACATCGTAGGTGCTCGCCTGAACATTAGCCAGCAGGGTGGCCAACACCCGTGCCTTTTGCGGCGCATCTTCGCGGGTTCCCCACTTGACAGTCTGGCCACCGCGCAGCGTGAAGTTCACCTGAATTCCCGTCGACGTCACGGCAGCCACCTGGGCGCGCGTGGCCTCGTCCAGCGCACCCAGCACGGAGGCAATATCTGCCGCGCCGGTCGCCCGGTCCTCCGGGAGCGTCGCGAGCGGGTATTCCCCCGCCGACGGCACCTGTTGGAAGGCGACGCCCTGATCGTCCACCAGCCAATAGCCACCCGACGCGGCCTCAACAGCCATGCCCGTCCGCATCGTCACCGACACGCGCAGGCTCGTCGGCCATCGACGCGACACACTCGCCGAGCGCACCGCCACGTTGGACTCGACCGCGCGAGCCACCGCCTGCGTGTTCAGGCGCGTGAGCGGAACGCCCTCAAAGGATGCGATCGACGAACGCACGGAATCGGCCGTCACCAGCGTGCCGTCCTCTCCCGAGACAACGACCGCGGACGAGGAGAATGCGAAGACGGGCGAGAAAAACGCGACCCACACGCCTCCCGCTGCGAGCGCGAGCGTCACAAACGTGAGCGCGATGCGACGAGCAAGGAGAATACGACGCGCGCGAGTACGCTCACGCAGGCGATCCCCCAGATCCGTCGCCGCCTCGCCACCCAGCAGGGACGCAGCATCGGCGACGGGCATCGGACGATCCACGGTCGTAGGCGCACGGCGGCGCTGCGTGAGCGAGGAAGAACGTCGCTTCGACTCCTGCGCCTCCCCATCCGCAGACGGGGACAGGATCTCATCGAAAGACGAGACAGACTCCTCCACGCGCGGCGGCTCTTCCTCGTGGGAACGAGCACCTCCCGGGCGCCTCGGCGACGGTGGCCTCATGCCTCCATCCGCTTCCACGCATCGAGCACGTCGGACGCACAGCGAGTGATCGAGCCGGCACCCATCGTCAGGCACACGCCCCCCTCGGGGGTCAGCGAAGCGGCCAGGCGGGCGGCCTCGTGCATGTCCTCGACGTAGGACGCGCCCTCGATGCGCGAGGAAATGAGGGTCGAGTCGACTCCCGGCTCGGGATCCTCGCGGGCGCCGTAGATGCCCGCCAGCACGACGTGGTCCGCGCCCGACAACGCCTGGGCGAAACGCTGTGCGAAGATGCGCGTGCGCGAGTAGAGGTGCGGCTGGAACACGACTGTCACATCGCCCTCGCCCGCCACGACGCGCGCCTCACGGATCGCGGTCTCGACCTCGGTCGGGTGATGCGCGTAGTCGTCGAACAGGCGACGCGAACCGACCTGGCCGCGCGCCTCGAAGCGACGAGCCGCGCCGGTGAACTCTCCCAGCCCGTCAGCGATCGCCTGAGGCGACAACCCGCATTCGTTGCCTGCCACCCACGCGGCGGCCGCATTGAGCACGTTGTGCTCGCCGGGGACGCTCAGCGCCAGCGATGCACTTCGCTCTCCCCACGTCAGGGACGCGCCAGCCCCGCGAGCCTCCACGCGAACGTTCGAGATCACGACGTCGGGGGCGCACAGCGAGTGCTCCGTGCGACCGTAGGTAACGACCCGTTGCCCCTCGGCGCGCGCCGATTGCGCCAGACGAACAGCTCCCTCGTCCTCCGCGCAGGTCACCAGCAGGCCGCCGGGGACCATGCGGCGAGCGAACTCAACGAAAATCTCCTCGAACTCCTCGCGGGAGTGGTACCGATCCAGGTGATCGGGCTCGACGTTGGTGACGATCTCGATCGCAGGGGTGTAGTTCAGGAACGAGCCGTCCGACTCGTCAGCCTCGGCGACGAACACGTCCCCGCCACCCAGGTGCGCGCCGGTGCCCAGCTGGGGCAGCACGCCTCCCACGGCCACCGACGGGTCCAGCCCGCAGGCCGACAGACCGATCGCGAGCATGCCCGACGTCGTCGTCTTCCCGTGCGCTCCGGCAACGCCCACAAAGCGCATACCCGACGCCGCAAGAGCAAGAGCCTGCGAGCGGTGAATGACCCGCTGACCGCGCTCGCGCGCAACCGCCAGCTCCGGGTTGTCCTCGCGGATGGCAGTCGAGACCACGACCACGGAACTCGGATCCACGTGCGAGGCCTCGTGCCCGACGAAGACGCGAACGCCCACCGAGCGCAGGTGCTCGAGAACGGCGGACTCCTCGCGGTCAGAGCCTTCGACCGTTGCGCCCCGCGAAGCCAGCAGCTCCGCGACGACGCTCATTCCCGCGCCGCCGATACCAATCAGATGGAAACGATCCTGCAGCGTCGGCTCACTCATGGCCGGCCTCCTTCACCTGCTCAAGGGCCAGGTCCGCCAGCGCACGGGCCGCGCCCGCGCGGCCCAGCGACTGCGAGGCCGCCGCCATATCCGCCAGGCGGGTCGAGCCCAGCAGCGGGAACACGTTGCGGCGCACACAGTCAGCCGTGAAGTCCTTGTCGTCGATGAGCTGGGCGCCGCCGGCGGCGACGTGGTCCGCCGCGTTCAGACGCTGCTCACCGTTACCAATCGGCAGCGGCACGTAGATGCAGGGCAGGCCCAGGGCCTCCATCTCGGCCACGGTTCCCGCGCCCGAACGACACACGACGAGATCCGCGACGGCCAGCGCGTCCTCCATCGTCGTCAGGTAGTCGATCACGTGCCAGCGGTCCGACAGTCCGGCGGCCTCAACAGCGGCGCGAACAGGCTCATCCTTGCCCCGGCCCGTCAGGTGCACGACCTGCGCGCCTTCCGGCAGCGCGTCCGCGGCCCCCGTCATCGACTCGTTGACGTGCAAGGCTCCCAGGGAGCCACCCGTCACCAGCAGCGTCGGCGCATCCGGGTCGACGCCGAGGCGCTCGGCCGCCTCACGGCGCGCCTGGGCAGCGCCCTGCGCATCCGCGCGGTGGCTGGCCAGCTCGGCGATCGCCGCACGCAGAGGCAGGCCCGTCACGGTCGTGTCCCCGTTGCGCGCCTTGAGCGGAGAGGAGGGGAACGTCAGAGCGACGACCTTCGCGTTGCGCGCGCCCACCTTGTTCGCCAGGCCGGGGCGCGCATTCTGCTCGTGAATGACGATCGGGACGCCCGCGCGCTTCGCCGCGATGTACGCGGGCGTCGACACATAGCCACCAAAACCGACAAGCACGTCAGCGCCTTGAAGCGCCTGCGTGCAACGCTTCACGGCATCCGCGAAGCGACCGGGAAGAGTGAAGAACGCCAGGGAGGGACGCCTCGGCAAAGGAACGCGGGGCATCTCCACGAGCGGGAATCCTGCGGCCGGAACCAGATCCGCCTCCAAACCAGCCTTCGTCACCAGGACGACAACCTCAGCGCCACTGGCGCGCAGCTGCGCCGCCGTCGCCAGCAGAGGATTCACGTGACCGGCAGTGCCGCCGCCAGCCATCACAACCTTGACCATATGCCTCTCCTTTACGCGTGTGCGTGACACCAGTGTAGCGAGCCACGCTGGCCGCCAGGTGCCGCAAGCGACTTAGCGCGCCGCGCGACGACGAGGAGCGAGGCGAGGATCACGCCCAGCCGAAGCCTCGTCCGGGCGGCCGATCATCCAAATGCCCGCACGCGCTCGCGCAAACGAGGCAACAACGGCGATCGCGGTGATCGTAAACAGGAACGACGAACCGCCGTAGGACACAAGCGGCAGAGGCACACCGATGACCGGTCCCAGTCCCGTCACGGACAGGACGTTGATGACCGTCTGGATGCCGATCCACGAGGCCACGCCCGAGGACACGATCGTCACAAACAGATCCGAGGATTCGCGCGCCACGCGGAACATGCCCCAAATGAGCAAGCCCAGGCACACAAGCACGCCGAGTGCTCCGAGCAGGCCAAATTCCTCGCCGACAATCGCAAAAATGAAGTCCGTGTGCGCCGCCTGCAGGTAGTTCCACTTCTCGCGGGAGGCACCCGGTCCGAGGCCGGTCAGGCCACCCGAGCCCAGCGCCCACAGTGAGTGGTCAATCTGCTCGGGAGCGGACTCGTCCGGCCCTTTTGAGGTGCCCGGGAGAATCGCCAGGATACGGCGGATACGCGTCGGGTTCGACAAAACAAGCAGCACCATCGTCGGGACGGCGAGCATGACGAGGCCGCCGAACCAGCGTTTGGGCAGACCAGCCACCCACATCGCTCCCAGTGCGCCGACGGCCACGACCATCGCGGTGCCCATGTCTCGGCCCAGCATGACCGCGCCGAGCGCCATCAGCATCGGCAGGCCGACAGCCAGACTCATGGCCTTCCAATCGCCGCGCTTCGACGCCGACTTCGACACCATGAAACCCAGGAACACGATGAGCACAAGCTTAAGGAACTCGGAGGGCTGGGCCATGATCGGACCCACCTTCACCCAGTTCGCATTACCGCCCTCCGAGCGTCCCAAAGGGCTGAGGACCAGGGATTGGAAACCAAGCGCACCCACAAACATAAAGGGGGCCAGCTGCATGAGCCACCGCTGAGGCACGAGCAGAACGATCGTTGCGATCACGAGCGACACGAGGATGATGACCAGCGGGCGAGCGTACGCCGTGTAGGGGTTCTCCCCCTGCGCGATCGCCGTCACGGTCTGCGCTGAAAAGCCCATGATCAGGCCAAATACCGACAACAGCAGAGCCGGCACAATGACGAGGTAGTACGTCATCGCCGGATCATCCTTGCGTTTCTGTCCCGACCCGAATCGGATGCGAGGCAGCGTGATCGTCGGGATGTGCCAGCCGCGCTTATTCGTCGCCACCGACGCTCCCCCACTGGGCCGCCAGGCGCGACACGGCATCAGCAAACGCGTCGCCACGCTGACCGTAGTTGTCGAACTGATCCCACGATGCGCAGGCCGGGGCGAGCACGACGGTGTCGCCCGGCATGGACAGGGCCACGGCCTCGTTGACGACCGAGAACATCCAGTCCTCGTGGCCGTCAACCTCGACGCGGGGAACGTCCGGGGCACCGGCCTTCAGCGCTTCCACGAGAGGCGCCCGGTCCTCGCCGATGACGACGACGCCGCGCAGCGTCGGCTCGACCTGGCGGATCAGCTCCGTGAAGTCCTGTCCCTTCGCGTCACCACCGACGATCCAGATGGCACTGCACGGCGGCAGTCCCGCGAGAGAGGCGCGCGCGGCGTGCGCATTCGTCGCCTTCGAATCGTCGACCCAGGTCAGGTCCGCGGCGTGGGCGATAACCGCACGGCGGTGTCCGGCCGGTCGGAACGCGCGCAGACCCGCCTCGACCGCCTCGGGCTCAACGCCGTATGCGCGGGCCAGGGCCGCAGCAGCCAGGGCGTCCGACACGACCGCGGCGGACGGGTGGGGGCCGTACGCCCCCGACAAGTCAGAAATATGCGCGAGGGCGGCAGCGTGACGCGACCGGTTCTCCACGAATGCGCGGTCGACCAGCAGGCCGTCGACAATGCCGAACTGGGAGACTGTCGGCGCGCCGAGGGTCAGCCCGATCGCGCGAGCCCCCTCCACGACGTCGGCGTTCTCCACCATCTGCTCCACGCGTCGATCGGACGCGGGGTAGATGCATGCGCGGATCGTGTTCTCGTAGACGCGCGCCTTATCGGCCGCGTACGCCTCCACGCAGCCGTGCCAGTCCAGGTGATCGGCATCCACGTTCAGGCAGATCGACGCCAGGGGTGAGACCGTCCGGGCCGTGTGCAGCTGGAAGCTGGACAGCTCCACCGCGAACACCTCTGCGTCGGAGTCAATCGCCCGCGTAATCGGCGTACCGATATTGCCGACCTCTTCGACCTTGATGCCCGCGCAGCGCAGGATCTCGCCGAGCATGCCGACCGTCGTCGTCTTACCGTTCGTGCCGGTCACGGCCAGCCACGGGCGACCTGCGTGTGGGCCTTCTTCCTGCAGGCGCCAGGCGAGTTCAACCTCGCCCCACACCTCGAGGCCGGCGGCCACGCTAACGGAGAAGACCGGGTGGTGTGCGGGAATGCCCGGAGACACGACGACGAGGTCGGGGCTGGCCTCGACGATCGCGCGCGCAAGAGCCTCGGGATCATCGTCGACGTGAACATCGACGCCGGCGACGTCATCGAAGAACAAGGATTGTCCCCCGCGCGCGTCGAAGGCGCGCACCTGCCAGTCGCGCGCGAGCAGTGCGCCGGCAGCGCCTTGCCCGGACTTACCCCAGCCAACAACAGCAGCAAAACGGCTCATCGGAGGGACACCCACTCCGAGTAGAACAGGCCCGTGCCGGCCACCGCCATGATCGCGGCGATCAGCCAGAAACGGATCACGATCGTCACTTCCTTCCACCCGAGCAGCTCAAAGTGGTGGTGCAGCGGTGCCATGCGGAAAACGCGCTTGCCGGTGGCCTTAAAGACACCGATCTGGATGACGTCGGAGAGGACGACGGCGACGAACAGTCCACCGACGATGATGGCGAGCAGCTGCGTCTGGGTGAGGATCGACAGGCCGGCGACGGCTCCACCGAGGGCGAGAGCACCCGTGTCACCCATAAAGATCTGGGCTGGCGAGGCATTCCACCACAGGAAGCCCGCGAGGGCGCCGATCAGTGCGGCACAGAAGATCGCCAGGTCGAGCGGGTCTCGCGTCGAGTAGCAGTTCGCCTGGCTCGCGCCGAGCTGCGTACAAGCCTGGATGCGCTGGAAGTAGGTGATGAACGTGTACGCGCCGAAAACGAAGATCGAGACGCCCGCGGCCAGGCCGTCGAGCCCGTCCGTCAGGTTCGTTGCGTTCGACCAGGCCGTCACGATGAGGTTGGTCCAGATGAGGTACAGGGCGACACCCACGCCCAGGCCAGCAAAGCCCAGTGTCACGGCCGTGGGACGCGCGAAAGAAATCGCGAGAGTGCCCGGATACTCACCGAACTCATTGGGCTTGATGAGCGTACCCAGGGCAAAAAGCGAGGCCACGGCGACCTGTCCAATGATCTTGCCGGAGGGATGCAGGCCGAGAGAACGCTGACGCATGATCTTAATGCCGTCGTCGAGAAGGCCAATGACGCCCAGTCCGACGAACAGGAAGATCAGCAGCAAGCCGGACCACGACGGCCCGGCACCCGCAACGAGAGAGCCGATCAGCCACGCGACAACCGTTGCCACAATGATGACAACGCCGCCCATCGTGGGCGTACCACGCTTGGTCAGGTGCTGGGTCGGCCCGTCCTGGCGGATGAACTGCCCGTACTGGTGCATGACCAGAAAGCGGATAAGAATTGGCGTGCCCGTCACGGACAGGGCCATCGCGATAATAAACGCGGCAATAAGTCCAATCACCGGGTCGTTCCCTTCTCCCGCAGGTTGTCAGCCACCTGCCACGATTGCGAACCGAACGAACCCTTGACAAGGACGACTGCACCGTCCTGTGCGTGTTCTAAGGCGAGCCGCGCGGCATCTCGCGGATCCACCGCAACCTCGCGACTGGGCACGCCCTGGGCTCCCTCTAGGTAGTAGTGGGCATCTGCGCCAAGACCAATGAGTGTGTCAACTCCCGCATCCGCGATCAACGCGCCCACCTGCTGGTGCAGCGACTGGGAGTCCTCCCCTAGCTCGAGCATCTCGCCGAGAACGGCAATGCGCTGGCTGTCGCGACCAATCGAAGCGAGGGCGGCGATACCCGCACGCATCGAATCCAGGTTCGCGTTGTATGAGTCATCGATGAGCGTCAGGTCCGTTCCATCAATGCGCAGCTCGTGGACGTCCATGCGGTGCGGGCTCAGCGCACGAGCCCGCGAGAGAACGGCAGCCACGGTCTGAAGACCAACCCCGAGTGTCAGCGCACCGGCGGCGGCGGCCAGCGCGTTCGCGACGTGATGACGACCCACTATCTTCAGATCGACGGACGCTTCCCCTTCGGGGGTCACCAGGGTGAAGGATGCACGGTCGGCACGGTCGAGGCGCACCTTGCGCGCGATGACGTCGGCACGCTCGTTACCCGAAGCCGAGAAGCGGATCACCCTTCCAGTCGCCAACGGAGCCATGGCCTCGACGTTCGGGTCGTCCGTGTTGAGGACGACCGGACCGCCCGGGCGGGTTCCCTTGATGAGCTCGGCCTTCGCGGCCGCAACGCCCTCGAAACCGCCGAAGCCACCCACGTGGGCGTGGCCCACGCACAGCTCGATGGCCACGTCGGGGGCGACGATATCCGTCAGGTAGGTAATGTGGCCGGGTCCTGAGGCACCCATCTCGAGGACGAGGTGGCGCGTCGACTCGTCGGCCAGCAGCGCCGTCAGGGGCAGGCCGACCTCGTTATTGAAAGACAGCTTGGGAGCGACCGTCGGCCCGTCCTCACTCATGATCTGGAGCAGCAGGTCCTTCGTGGTCGTCTTACCCACGGAGCCGGTCATGGCGATGACATCCAGGTCGCCGCTGCTGCGTAGCTTCTCGACGTGCGCGCGAGCCAGAGCCCCCAGCGCCTCGGTCGAATCCTCGACGACGATCTGAGCCACGGCCTCGTCGACCTCGTGCTCGACGATGACGGCGACCGCGCCGCGCGTAACCGCACCGGACACGAACGCGTGACCGTCGGCACTCTCACCGCGGCGCGCAACGTAGAGCGACCCTGCCTGAGCCTCACGAGAATCCGTCACCACGGGCCCCGTTATGGGAACGTCGTTCCCCACGAGGCGACCCGACACTGCCTCAGCGATCCACTGGGCTGATGCCTGCATGCTTTACTCCTTCAGACTCACGGGGTCGTCGGATACAGGTTAGCTGACCCCGTAGACGCGGGGATACCCAGGTTGGCAACCGCCGTACGCGCAATGTCGCCAAAAAGCGGGGCTGACGAATCAGATGAGACCGACGCCACCTTTGGATTGTACAGAACCACGGCGATCGCCAGACGCGGCGCGTCCGCTGGGATAATGCCCGCGGTGGTCGACACGAGGCCCGAAGCACCGTCGATGACGGTCTCGGCGGTACCCGTCTTCACGCCGACCCGGTAGCCCGGGACCTTCGCGGCACCAGCGGTACCTCGGTCATCCTCAACGACGGATTCCATCATGGTCAGCAGCTCCGAGGCCGTCTGCGCCTCCATGACCTGCACGGGCTGGCTTGATTCGGGAACCTCGACCGTTCCATCCGCGTTCATCCACGACTTCACGATATGCGGAGAAATACGCACTCCCCCGTTCGCAATCGTGGAGAGAGCGGACGCCTCCTGCATCGCCGTAATCGCATAGGCCTGACCGAACATCGTCACGTAGCGATCGCGACCCTGCCACTGGTCGGCACTGCGCAGCAGACCCCCAGATTCGCCGGGCAGCTCGATACCGGTCTCCTGACCAAAGCCGAGGGCACGCATCATGGAGTAACGCTGATCATCACTCATCGTCTGGCCGATGAGCACCGTTCCCGTGTTCGAGGACTCCGCCAACACGCCCGTCGCCGTCAGGGTTTCACCATCGTGCTCATGGAAGTCCGTGATCGGGCCACCAGCATCGGGCAGATTGAGCGCGTAGGGAACCTGGAAAACACTGGTCGGGGTGATCGTCCCCTGATTGAGGGCCGCTCCCACGGTCACGAGCTTGCCCACCGAACCCGGCTCGAAGGCGTCCTGCACAGCGTGCACCTTCTGAGGCTTGGCGTTGTCGGGTTCCGTCGAGTTCGAATCCGCCATGACGAGGACGTGCCCCGTCGCGACATCTTCGACGACGACCGCGCCCCAGTCGGCCTGGTGCTTCGCGACACGCGCGTCCAAGAGCTCTTGCACCTGGTGCTGGAGGTCAGCGTGCAGCGTCAGCTCAACGTTGCCACCGTTCTTGGGTTCCACCGTCGTCTTCTTACCACCGGGTATGACGGCACCGTTAGGGGCGATCTCAAAAGCCTGCGCGCCCGGCGTGCCCGTCAGGAAGGCATCGAACTGCGCCTCCATACCCGAAGAACCCTGCCCCTCGGCGTTCACCGTGCCGATGACCGGGGCCGCCACGTTGCCGTTGGGGTATTCACGTTCGAAGACGGACTCCCACTCGATACCGTAGATATCGAGCTTACGAATCTCACGGTAGGTCACCGCATCGACGTTTCGCTTGATGTACTCGTAGGTCGAATCACCCAGCATCATGCCGCCCAGCTCGGCCTCGTTCATGCCAAGGAGCGGAGCGAGCTGACGAGCGGCCTCAGCAGGGCCTCGTCCGACCTCGTCGCCGTCATCATCGCGGTGTACGTAGGCGCGAATATTCACCTGATTGACGGCGATGTCGTAGGTCTGGATCGAGTTCGCCAGCACCACGCCAGTTGCATCGGTGATAGTTCCGCGCGCAGCCGCGACTTCGGTCGAAGACGTACGCACACGCTGCCCCTGAGCAGCCAGGGACGGTCCTTCAATGATCTGTAGCTGCACGAGCCGCACAGCGCAGATACTCAAGGTAAAGATGAAAAAACCCAAGACCCACCGCGAACGCGTGATGACGGTATCCATAGGCACTCGCCTCCGAGTTACTTCGCGGGAGTTCCAGCCTCGACAGTGCCGGTCTCAAGCGTGATGAAACCCGACTTGCCGGCGGACACCATGCCGTTTGCCTTGGCTGCCTTTTCCAGTTCCGTCGGCGATGCCTTGCGATCCAGCTCAGCGCGCATAGTCCACGACTGCGCCTCCAGCTCGTTGAGCGCGAGCTGCTGCTCGCGGATCTCAAAGGAGGTCTGCGCCATGCGGGTGTTGAGCACCATCGAGGTCACCACGGATGCCAGAGCGACGACCACGAGGAGGGCGACGACGGCCATCAGGGAACGGCGCGGGCGGGTGCCCTCGACGAGACGAAGCTCGTGGACCTCGTCGCGGCGCGGCTCGGGGCGCGCTGCGGGACGTGCCTTCGCGGTTGCTGCACTCATGCGAGGTCCTTCCATTCACGGATGAGTTCCGCACCGCGCAGTCGCACGGAAGCGGATCGGGGATTGTGGTCTTGTTCGGCCTTGTCGGCCCTGTTTGCGCCCTTCGTCAGCAGGCGCAGGCTGGGAGCCATCTCATCGGGGATGATCGGCAGTCCGGGAGGCGCTGCGGACGTGGAGCCGCGGCGCAGCACATCTTTGACTATTCGGTCTTCGAGGCTTTGGTAGGACTCCACGACTAGGCGCCCGCCGACCCTCAGGCTCGACAGCGCCCGGGGGAGCGCCCTCTCCAAGATGGTTAATTCGTCGTTGACCGCGACGCGCAGCGCCTGGAACGTGCGTTTCGCCGGGTTGCCACCCGTGCGCCTCGCAGGTGCCGGGATCGCCTCACGAATGATGTCCACAAGCTCGCCTGTGCGAGTGATGGGCGCGTCGTCTCGGCGGCGGATGATGAGCCTGGCGATCCGGGACGCAAACTTCTCTTCGCCGTAGGTGCGCAGGATGCGGATTAGTTCGCCTTCCGAGGCGGTGGCCAGCAGGTCCGCCGCGCTCTGTCCGCTCGTCGCGTCCATTCGCATGTCGAGCGGAGCGTCCTTGGAGTAGGCGAAGCCGCGGTCGGCCTCATCGAGCTGGAGGGAGGAAACTCCCAGATCCATGAAGACGCCATCCACGCGCGCGCCGGTGCCGAGCTGCTCCTCAACGGCCACATCAATGTTGTCGTAGGTGGTATGGAACGCGCGGAAACGTGTCCCGAAGCGTTGCAGGCGCGCCGAGGCCAGCTCGATCGCCTGCGGGTCGCGGTCGATGCCGATGACGGTGAGCCCCCCGAAGCGCTCAAGGGCTCCCTCGGTGTGACCCCCCATGCCCAGGGTTCCGTCCACGAGGACGGCACCGGGATGCTCGATCGCAGGGGCGAGCATGTCGAGGCATTCGCGCAGCAGCACGGGAACGTGACGCTCACTCGCGGGGCGCAACGAATAGCGCACCGACTCCGATGCATCGCGCATGTCGCGCCTCCTTTACGTCTATCACCTCGATCCGTCCACCCAGGTCCCCCACCGTGCTCCGCCACCGGGGAAGTGATGTCGGAACAGCGGGCGGAGACCTGGGTGTACGGGTCAGAACATCCCGGGAATAATCTCTTCTGCTGTGTTGGAGAAGACCTCCTCCTGGACCGCGAGGTATTCACGCCAGGCCGAGGCATCCCAGATTTCGGCTCGCGAGCCCGCGCCAATGACGGTGAGCTCACGCCCCAGACCGGCGTATGCACGCAGGTCTGCGGGGACACTGATGCGCCCCTGCTTGTCCGGAATCTCCTTATAAGCACCCGAGAGCATCACGCGGATCCAGTCACGCGCCTGCTTGGACGACAGGGGCGCGCGGCGCAGTTCCGCGGTCATGTTCTCGAACTCCGACGCAGGGAATGCGTAAATGCAGTGCTCCTGTCCGCGAGTGAGGACGATTCCGCCCTCCATGTCCTCGCGAAAGCGCGCGGGCAGGAACATGCGACCCTTGTCGTCGAGCTTGGGCTCGTAC
>CABKMD010000035.1 GCA_902373435.1 uncultured Actinomyces sp. | reverse complement strand
TCGAGGACATCATCCGCGTCCTGCCCCGCGCCGTGGGCCACCGTCGCGGCGAGCTCGTCATCGAAGGCGCGTTCGCGGCCGTAGCCCGCGAGGAGGGCAACGGCGAGGGCTACGAGACCATCGCGGCCTCGGGCAACCACGCAAACACCCTGCACTGGATCGACAACGACGGCGAGGTACGCGAGGGCGACCTGGTGCTCGTCGACGCCGGCGTCGAGGTCGACTCCCTCTACACGGCCGACATCACGCGCACGCTGCCCGTTAACGGCCGCTTCACCAAAGTCCAGGCTCGCGTCTACCAGGCCGTCCTCGACGCCTGCGAGGCCGCCCTGGCCCGAGCCAACGAGCCGGGCTGCCGCTTCAAGGACGTGCACGACGCCGCCATGACAGTCATCGCCGCCCGCCTGCACGAGTGGGGCATCCTGCCCGTCACCCCGGAAGAATCCCTGGCACCCGAGGGCCAGCAGCACCGCCGCTGGATGCCGCACGGCACCAGCCACCACCTGGGCCTGGACGTGCACGACTGCGCGAAGGCGCGCGCGGAGCTCTACCAGGGCGCGCTGCTGGAGCCGGGCATGGTCTTCACGATCGAGCCGGGCCTGTACTTCCGCGCCGACGACCTGCTGATCCCCGAGGAATACCGGGGCATCGGCGTGCGCATCGAGGACGACGTCGTGGTGAACGCCGACGGCACGGTCACGCGCATCTCGGAGGACATCCCGCGCACGATCGCGGATGTCGAGGAATGGATCGCGCACGTTCAGTCCCGCTGAGCCGCGCGGAGACGCTGAGGTTACGCCTCGGTCTGGTCCTTGTCGGGGGACGAGGCCGGGGCTTCCTCGTGTCCGGACGCCGCACTTTCGGGGCTGTTCGTTGCAGGGGCCGAAGCCTCGGGCGCGCTCACGGGGGCGTGGGCCTGGGTGGACGGGGACTCGGGCGTCTCGCGGCCACCGGGCACTTCCCCGTCCTTTGTCGCCGCACCGAAGCGGGGGCGGCCGTCGGGGAAGAAACCGACGGAATCCTTCTTGGTGCACGCCTGCTCCGTACGCGGGCGCACGACGCGCACGCGGTTGCCGGGGGTGCGCTGCAGGATCTGATAGGCGCGGTCGATGTCGGCCGAGGCCAGGACCGCGTAGCGCTGCGCGACAACCTGCTGGGAGGACACGAGGTCGCGGCTGCGTCCACGAATGACGAAGGACAGGGCGGACAGGGCCATGCCGATCAGGGCGCCAACAACGATGCCACCGACGACCCACGAACCCGTTCCGCCCGCGTTCTGTCCGGCGGACATGAACATGCCACCCAGGGCTCCCCACAGGCCGCCGCTGGAGGCGCCCGAGAGGGAGACGCGGGCGATCGTCAGGCGTCCTTTGACGCGTTCGACGAGGTGCAGGTCGGAGCCGACAATCGTGATCGCGGAAACGTCGAAGCCGGCATCCGACAGGAAGTCGACACCGGCACGGGCCTGCGCGTAGGTCTCGTACGAAGCGACCTCGGTACCCGTGGGCATCTGCGGGTCCATCACGACAGCCATTTCTTCTCCTTGGTCCCCGGCCTCGGTGGCATGGAACGCATTGTTCATGCGGCGACCGGCTCGTCGTTACTCTTTCTTTGTCAACAGCCTAAAATGATTGTGTGAGCATTGCATCTATTGAACTCGGCACCAAGGGCCGCCGCGTCTACATCGGGAAGCTCGCTGGCACTAGTGTTTTCGACCCTTTGGGCGACCAGGTCGGCAAGATTCACGATGTCGTTGTCATCTTTCGGCTGAAATCCGAAGCCAACGTCATCGGCTTCGTCGTCGAGGTCGGCCCACGTAAGCGTGTCTTCCTGCCGCTCACTCGCGTCACCGCGATCGAGTCCGGTTCCGTCATCACGACGGGCCTGCTCAACATCCGTTCGTTCACGCAGCGTCCCATCGAGACACTCGTCCTCTCCGAGCTGTTCGACCGCGTCGTCACGATGAACGACGGCTCGGGACAGGTGCGCATCCTCGACGTCGCTATGCGCCAGCGCCGCCCCAAGGACTGGGTGATCTCCACCCTGCACGTTCAGCGCGTGCGCACGTCATCCCTCGGTTTCACGCGTAGCGGCGAGACCCTCACCGTGGACGTGTCCGAGGTGTCTGGCCTGCTCAAGACCGACTCCAACCAGGCCGCAACCGCCCTCTTGCAGTACACCGAAGACATGCGCCCGGCGGACCTGGCAGACTTCATCCACAGCCTACCCCAGGATCGCAAGATGGCGGTTGCCCAGCAGCTGACAGACGCGCGCCTCGCTGACGTGCTCGAGGAACTGGGTGACGACGACCGTATCGCGATCGTCTCCGCGCTGGAAGCCGCCCGAGCCGCCGACGTCCTGGACGTCATGCAGCCCGACGACGCGGCCGACCTCGTCGCCGAGCTGCCCACCGCGAAGGCCCAGTCCCTGCTGGCCCTCATGGAACCCGAAGAGGCCGAGGACGTGCGTCGACTCATGACCTACGACGAGTCGACGGCGGGTTCGCTGATGACCACCGAGCCCGTCATTTTCGGCCCTAACGCGACCGTCGCGCAGATGCTCGCGGCCGTGCGACGCGAGGACATCCCGGCCTCGATCGCGACCGTCGCCTTCATCGCCCGCCCACCCCAGGAGACGCCTACCGGCCAATACCTGGGCATGGTCCACATCCAGCGCGCGCTGCGCGAGCCCCCGCAGACGCTGCTCGGCACGATCCTGGACCGCGACATCGAGTCCGTAGACCCCAATGCGCACATCGCGACCGTGACGCGTCTGCTGGCGACCTACAACCTGACGGTCCTGCCTGTCGTCGACGAGGACGGTCACCTGCACGGCGCTGTCTCGGTCGATGACGTCCTCGACGAGCTGCTGCCCGAGGACTGGCGAGACTTCGACGACGACGTGACCGACCGCATGATGGCAAGGAGCATCGATGGCTGATCACCTGGATAACCCGATCGACAAGCGTCAGTGGTTCTTCCGCCGCTCGTCGGGCGGCGGTGACGGCTTCGGTCGCTTCGCCGAGGCCACCGCCCGCTTCATGGGTTCGCCCAAGTTTGTCCTCTACATGACGATCTTCGTCATCGTGTGGATCGGCGCGAACCTGATGCTCGCCGGCATTAGTGAAAAAGCCGCCTGGGACCCCTACCCCTTCATCCTGCTGAACCTCGCGTTCTCGACCCAGGCCTCGTACTCGGCCCCGCTGATTATGCTTGCGCAGAACCGCCAGGATGCCCGCGACCGCGTCGTGGCCGAGCAGGACCGCCTTCGGGCGGAGCGTAACCTTGCCGACACCGAATACCTCGCCCGCGAGATCGCCGGCCTGCGCCTGGCGCTTCAGGACGTCGCCACGCGCGACTTCGTGCGCTCCGAACTGCGCGACATGCTGGAGGACCTGCGCGCGGAGATCGCCGCGGACGCGGCCAACGCCTCGTCGCACGAGGCGGAGGCTGAGGCTGACGCCGATGGTGCCCGTCGTCCCCTAGAAGATGGGCACACTGGCCAGTAGAGTGGATTCCATGCCAGTCACGCTTGATTCCGTCATGGAGGCTCTCGGCCAGGTCATCGACCCCGAGATCCGCCGCCCCATCACCGAGCTCAACATGGTGACCCCCGACCTGGTCACGATCGACGGTTCCTCCGTCGCCGTCAAGGTCCTGCTCACTACCGCCGGATGCCCCCTGCGCACCCAGATCACCAAGGACGTCACCGAGCTAGTGAGCGCTGTCGAGGGCGTCGAGAAAGTCTCCGTCGAGATGGGAGTCATGGACGAGGCCCAGAAGAAGGGGCTGCGCGAGAAGCTCAACGGCGGTCGCCCCGAGCGCGAGATCCCCTTCTCCCGCCCCGACTCCCTCACGCGCGTCATCGCCGTCACCTCCGGTAAGGGCGGCGTCGGCAAGTCCTCCATGACCGCAAACCTGGCCGCCGCGCTGGCCGCGCAGGGCCTCAAGGTCGGCGTCATGGACGCGGACATCTACGGCTTCTCGATCCCGCGCATGCTCGGCGTGGACCACGATCCGCAGGTCATCGACGGCATGATGATCCCGCCCGTGGGCGCAGGTGGCGTCAAGGTCATCTCGATCGGCATGTTCGTGCCCGACGGCCAGGCCGTCATCTGGCGCGGCCCCATGCTCCACCGCGCCCTCCAGCAGTTCCTCGCGGACGTGTTCTGGGGCGATCTGGACATCCTGCTCATCGACATGCCTCCGGGAACGGGCGACGTCGCGATCTCGATCGCGCAGCTGCTGCCCAACTCGGAGATACTCGTCGTGACGACCCCGCAGGTCGCGGCCGCTGAGGTCGCTGAGCGCGCCGGTTCCATCGCCTCGCAGACGAACCAGAAGGTCATCGGCGTCGTCGAAAACATGTCCTTCCTGCCCCAGCCCGACGGCTCGCGCCTGGAGATCTTCGGCGCGGGCGGCGGCGAGTCCGTCTCGCAGCGCCTGACCGCGCAGCTGGGCTACTCCGTGCCGCTGCTGGCCCAGGTGCCCCTCGACATCGCGCTGCGTGAGGGCGGCGACCGCGGCGAGCCCGTCGCCGTCGCATCGGGCCCTGCCGCCAAGGAGCTCACGGCCCTCGCCAAGCAGCTCTCTTCGACGAACCGTGGCCTGGCGGGCCGCCCCCTCGGGGTCTCCCCCATCCAGCACTGAGCCCACGCGGCTTCACCCAGGCCTCGTCCTTGCCGACGAGGCCTGGGTTTCGTCTCCTTGTCAGGTGAGGTTTTCGCGTGTTGTCGGAGCGCCAGCGCGCCCCCGCGCACCCTCGCCTGTACCCTGATGCCTGGGGAGGCATCAACGCGCAGGCGTACTTCACCCAGGCGACCAAACACGAGTGAGGAAAAGGCGATGGCGGACAAGGCCCAGACGTGGGTGTACACCGAGGACTACGTGGTGGAAAGCGAAGCGCTGACCGCCGCGCGCGCCGTCGCAACCGAAATGGGCGCTTCCCCCGTGTCCGCTGGCACCGGTGCCGCCCTGCGCATGCTGGCGGCCGTCTCCAGCGCACGTGCTGTCCTGGAAGTGGGCACGGGCGCGGGCGTGTCCGGCCTGTGGCTGCTGGACGGCATGGCCGCCGACGGCGTCCTCACAACGATCGACTCCGAGTCGGAGCTGCTGGGCTACGCGCGCCGCAACTTCGCTGCCGCCGGCCTGTCGTCGCATCGCACGCGCCTCATCGCCGGGCGCGCCCTCGACGTGCTGCCGCGCATGGCTGCTCGCGGCTACGACATGGTCGTCCTGGACGGCGACCTGGAGGAAACCCCTCAGTACCTCGATCACGCGGTGCGCATCCTGCGTCCCGGCGGAACGATCGCCTTCGTGCACGCCCTGTGGCGCGACCAGGTGGCCGACCCCGCGCGCCGCGACGCGCACACCGTCGTCGCCCGCGAGGTCGTCAATTACCTGCGCGATTCCGATGAGTTCGTGCCCGCGCTGCTGCCCGTCGGCGACGGTCTGGCGGTTGCGGTCAAGCGCTGAACACCCCATTCACATCACGCAGAAGCGGCGGAACAGGACATCCTGTTCCGCCGCTATCTTGTTCTGTGTCAGATGGCCGCTCCGAGAGCCTCGGCGAGTTCCGCCGCCTCCTGCGCGTTCAGCTCGATGACGAGCCGCCCGCCCCCTTCACTGGGAATTCGCATGACGATACCGCGCCCTTCGGCGCTGACTTCGAGGGGCCCATCCCCCGTACGAGGCTTCATTGCTGCCATGAGAGTACTCCTTCTCAGAGTTATGCCCGCGCCTCCTCAGGCGGGGTAACAGACTCATCTTACCGGATAAGTGCTACTTTTCCTTAACACATCATAAAGATTAATTAAAGAAAAATAAGCTGATTAATTAATTAGGCCCGTGATCACAGGAGTTTGACAGCACATGACACCCGCATAAAGGATGGACAACTACTAGGCACCCGTTGCTAGGCGCACCGCTTCCTCCGGGTCGTCCACGACGCGCAGCAGGCCCACGTCGCCGGGCGAAATCATGCCGGCATCGACCATCGAGGAGCGGATCCAATCGACCAGGCCCGACCAGTAGTCGGTCCCCACGAGGATCACCGGGAAGGAACGGATCTTCCCCGTCTGCACGAGGGTCGCGGACTCGAAGAGCTCATCCATGGTCCCGAATCCCCCGGGCATCACGATGAAGCCCTGCGAGTACTTGACAAACATGGTCTTACGGGCAAAGAAGTAGCGGAAGTTGACGCCCAGGTTCACCCACTGGTTCAAGCCCTGCTCGTGGGGCAGCTCGATCCCCAGGCCGATCGACGTGCCACCGGCCTCCCACGCACCGCGGTTCGCGGCCTCCATCATCCCGGGGCCACCGCCCGTGATGACCGCGTAGCCACGATCCGCGAGGAGCTCACCGATGCGCTGCGCACACGCGTAGAGGGGATCGTCGGGGCGGGTGCGGGCAGACCCGAAAACAGAGATCGCCGGGCCGACCTCCGAGAGGGCCTCGAAGCCCTCGACGAACTCAGACTGGATGCGCAGGACCCGCCACGGATCCTCGTGCTTCCAATCCGCGCTCTGGTCCGACTGAAGCAGGGATGCGTCAGCCGTCAGGCGCGGGATCTGGTCCCCGCGCAGGACGACGGATCCGCGGCGGTAGGTGTTCGTCGGCTTGGTCATGGTCATGCCTCCTCATGGCTGTCGGCTGCGGTGCCGATCGATGCGAACACGAACGCGCGCAGCGTATCGTGCACTCTGACAATATCCGATACCGGCGTGTGCTCGTCGCGTGTGTGCGCCAGCAGCGGGTCGCCCGGCCCGAAGTTCATGGCGGGTACGCCGACCTGGGTGAAGCGCGCGACGTCAGTCCAGCCGACCTTCGCGCTCAGCCGCAGCTCCTCACCCCTCGAGGCAGCGACCTGGCGGGCGACCGACAGGAAGCGCTGGGCGACGTCAGAGTCCGCGCCCGGCCTGGCCCCCTCACACAGGTCATCGACGGTAATCGTGGCGCCCGTCCCCTCGAAGAGGCCACGCACCCACTCCAGGGCGTCGTCGGCGCGCATCGAGGGGGCGAAGCGGTAGTTGACGGTCATTGAGGCGGCCTCGGGGATCACGTTGTTGGCGATGCCGCCCTCGACGCGCACAACCGACAGGGATTCGCGGAATTCGAGGCCATCGACCGTGACGACGGGGTTTCCGTAGGTGGCAATGCGCTCGATGACGGGAGCCATCGCGTGGATCGCGTTGACACCCATCCACGCGCGCGCAGAGTGCGAGGCCCGCCCCGGGAAATGCGCGATGACGCGCAGGGTTCCGTTGCAGCCACCTTCCACGTGGGCGGCGGTAGGCTCACCCAGCAGCGCCAGGTCGCCTGCGAGCCACTCGGGGTGGTTGCGCTGGACGCGCCCCAGGCCGTTGAGGTGGGCGGCGACCTCCTCGTGGTCGTAGAAGATCCACGTGACGTCGGCGCTCAGGGCGGCGGCGTCGCCACCGCGAACGGCGTCCCCGGCCTCGCAGGCGAGCGCGAGGCCAGCAGCGCAGCCGCCGAGCATGTCGACCGAGCCGCGACCCCACAGGACCGTGGACCCGTCGCGCTCCTCGAAGCGACCGGGAACGTTGTCGGCGATGGGAACGGTGTCGAGGTGCCCGGCGAGAACCACGCGCTGGTCGAGGCCGAGACGGGTCCGCGCGCACACGGCGTCCCCGTCGCGCAGGATCTCCAGGGACGGGACCGATCCGAATCCGGCGCCGCGCAGGGCCGCCTCGACGGCGTCAGCCAGGGGCCCCTCGTCTCCCGACACCGAGGGAATATCGATCATCTGACGCGTGAGTTCGACCGGGTCCGTCAGGTTCGTCAGCTGCATGGTTCCTCCTTCGTGGATGCCTCCAGGATAGCGGCGCACTCCCCCACCTGCGTCCCTCCTCCGTATCCCGAGGGTGAGTCCAGGCCTCGTTCCTGATGCCCATTTTTGCGCGGACCACCCGAGGTGTTACCCTCAGCACATGACACGCTGTGCACGCCCGTTGCTGTTTGCGGGCATCGCTTCTTTCCTGTCGGCGCGCACCGGCGGCCGTTTCCGCCTGATCATCGGCTACGAAGCCGCCCAGAATCAGGACGCGACGCGCGACGGCGCGGCGATCATCGAAGCATCCGGCGGGCACGCCCTGCTCATGCCGCGAGCGCTCCCCGCTCCCCTGACGGCATTTTCGGTGCGCATGGTCATGGCGGACGGCGCCGTGTACGTTCGCGCGTCGGGCGAGGCGCTCATCTACCTGGGCGGGCGCGCGATCGACCGCTCGCGCGAGGGCGCGCTGGCCCCCGACGCTGAGCTGGCCCTCATCGACGAGGCCGTGGCCGCGTGCGGCGATGACTCCCCCCTCCCCCGTTCGCAGGGAGGCTGGGAGTCCGTGGGTGACGGAATGATCAGCGCGTACGTGGACCGCTGCGCTTCCCGTCTGTCCTCTCTAGAGCCTTCCGGCCCGCGCGCGAACTCCGTGTCGATCGACGAGGCATCCGGGCTGCTGGCGACGCTCCTGGAACGCCTGGGCGTGCAGGTCGTCGAGGAGGGCGCTGCGCTTTCCCTGAGCGTTTCCACGGACGGGCGCACCCTGACGGCCTCAGTTCCCGAGGATCGGGTCCGCACCGCGCTGGCCGACGCACTCACGACGTCCCCAGCCGTCCCCACGGGCCCGGGCCTGTACTGCGTAGACCCTGCCTTCGTGCTCGACGCGGACGGCCTGTGCGCGGGAGCTGCGCTGGCAGTGCTGGGAGCCTGAGACCGAAGAGTTGTGCCCCGGGGACTCGTCCCCGGGGCACACCTGTCAGCGCTATCTGCTCACACGTCGAAGGGCGTGGAGATGACCATGCCGCCCGTCTCAATCTGGCCGGCCATGTCGGACAGGCCCAGATTCAGCTCGGAAGACAGCATCGGCGTGTAGGCGCCGAAGCCGGTGAGGATCACGCCGCCCGAGGCCAGGGACACCGGCACGACGGAGGCCTTCTCACCTGCGGAGGCCTGGGCAATGAGGGTGTCCATCGCGGCCTTGTAATCCACGACGACGCCCGTCAGCACGGGAGCACCGATGGCGGAGCGGACCTCGTCGGAGATCTGGATGTAGCTAAACGCGTCCGCGAAGGACTGCGTGTCCACCTGCTGCGCCGCCGGCGCTCCGGACTGGCCGGACATCGGAGCGGTCTCGGCCGACTGGGCCTCGTCGCGGGTCAGGCCCTTCAGGTCGTTCTTCGTCAGGCCCGACCACACGAGGCGCACGGTCGGGTTGGCGGCCTCGGTGACGGCGCGCGCGGCACCCTCGTTGGCCTCGCCGGCGAAGGGGGCAATGATGTCGGCACCCTGAGAGATCGCGTCGGCGCTCGCCGTGCGCACCTCGTCGGCGCTGCCCGCGTACGTGCCGTCGCTCGTCGCGGGGTTCCAGCCGAGCACCGTGATCGACGTGCCGTTGGCCAGGTTGTAGGCATCCACGCCCTGGGAGAACGCGGACATCTGCGAGCTCGTGACGTTGTCACGCGCACCGCCAATGACGGCGAGCGTGCCCGTGGTCGTCATGCCCGCCGAGGCATAACCGGCCAGGTAGGCGGCCTGCGAGGCATCCACGTCGACGACCGAGCCGTTCTTCAGGGAGGTCGCACCGCCCTTGGAGTCTACGAAGGAGGCACCCACGAGGGCGAAGCGCACCTTCGGGTTGGAGCGAGCAGCCTCGGAGACCGAGGCCGCCATGGTCGAGTCCGCACCCACGATCAGCGTGCAGCCGGAGGTCACGAGCAAGGCCGGGGCCTCCGGCCCGCTGGCCACCTCAAAGGCGACAGAAGCGTCATTCGCGGTGCCCGCGAGCGCGGTCGCAACGGGGTCCGTGGCGGCGTCGCCGTGGGCACCGGAGATGGCGGCGCAGACCTTCGCGGAGGCTGCCGGGGTGGCAGCGGGCGTGGTCGAGCAAGCTCCAAAGGCCAAGGAGGCAGCGGTCGTGGCGGTTGCAAGGGCGGCGATGGTCCGCTTGTTCACGTGTGATGCCTTTCGTCGGGGCTTCTTGCTGCCCAACACGCTACCAGCCCCGCACCCTCTCGCGGCGGGCGGGGCGGCGCACCTCACCCGAGACTGAACAGGGCACGGCGAGCCTGGTCCCCTCGTAGGAGTCCCGCTGGGGGATCCGTCAGGCCGCGCGTTGGCGGCGCGTCAGAGCAGGTCGGAGCGACCCCGGTCCGCGAGCTGGTCCACGACGGCCTTCACGGACTGTGCGCGGTCGCGGCGTGTCACGAGGATCGCGTCGGGGGTCAGCGCGACGGCAACGTCGGGCACGCCGACGAGCGCGACGAGGGGTTCCTCGCCGTCCTGCGTGAGGGAACCAAAGACTGGCGCGCCGTCGGATTCGACGCGCAGCGCCTCGCCCAGGTTGCCACCCTGCGCGACGATGCCGGTGAGGGCCTCGAAATCGCCCAGGTCCGTCCATCCCAGCTCAGCGTCGGCGGGAACGACGGCCACTCCCCCGTCGGCGGCAACGGGCTCGGCGATCGCGTGGTCGATCGCAATCTTCGTCAGGTGCGGCCAGTTATCCGCCAGCACCTCGTCGAACTCGGGGGTACCCCACGCGCGCGCGATGGTCTCCAGGCGCGCGTGCATGTCGGGCAGCAGTCGGGCCAGATGGGCGGCGAGCACGCCTGCCGACATGATGAACATGCCCGCATTCCACAGGTATCCCTGCGACACGTAGCGAGCGGCGGTGTCGGCGTCCGGCTTCTCCACGAACTCGGCGACCCGGCGCGCGCCGCGCTCAGCGGTGCCTTCTCCGGAGCTATCGGCGAGGGCCGGACCGGGCGCGATGTACCCGTAGGCAGTCGAGGCCTCGGTGGGTGTCAGACCAATCGTCACGACAAAGCCGTCGCGGGCCGCGCCGATCGCCGTCTCGACCGCGGTTCGCAGCAGCTCAGGACGGGCGATCAGATGGTCGGCCGCGAAGGAGCCGACGATCGCGTCGTCCCCGAAGCGCTCGCGCACGACGTAGGCGGCCAGGCCGATCGCGGCCATGGAATCGCGACCCGACGGCTCGATGAGGAGCGTGCGGGTATCCGACGAGGCGAACTCGGGCAGCTGGGCGAGCACGCCATCTCGGTGCGCCTGGCCGGTCACGATGGTCACCGACGAGGCCGCCCCCTCCAGGCGGTCCACCGTGCCCTGCAGGAGGGTGCGGCCCGTGCCCGCCAGGTCGAGGAGGAACTTGGGGCGGTGGCGACGCGACAGCGGCCACAGGCGGGTGCCGGCACCGCCGGCGGGGATGATCACGTGGAGGTCACTCATGCCCCCAAGTATCGCAGATACGACGAGGGGGCGAGGCATCAGCCTCGCCCCCTCGTGGAAAGCGTGTGCTACGCGAGTGTCACTCGGCGTCGCCCTCGGCGGTGGCTTCTTCAGCGGATTCTTCATCCTCTTCGGCGGAGGCTTCCTGAACGACAACGACGACCGTCTCGGGGTCGAGCTCGACCTCAACGCCAGCGGGCAGCGACAGGTCGGAGATGTGCACGGCAGAGCCGGCCTCGATGCCCTCGATGGAAACCTCGAGGTTCTCGGGGATGGCGGTGGCGGGGGCCTTCACCAGGATGGTGAACTCCTCGACGGAGTGGACGGTGCCGGGGACGGCCTCGCCGACAACGACGACGGGGACCTCAACGTCGACCTTCTCGCCGGCCTTGACGGCCAGGAAGTCGGCGTGCAGGATGTCGCGGCGCACGGGGTGAACCTGAACGTCCTTGACCAGGGCCAGCTGGGTCTTGCCCTCGATCTTCAGCTCGACGAGCGCGTTCTTGGTGCCGCGAACGATGAGGAAGAGGTCGTGGCTGGGAACGTCCAGGTGACGAGGCTCGGCGCCGTGGCCGTAGAGGACCGTGGGGACCTTGCCGGCGCGGCGGGCGCGGCGGGCAGCACCCTTACCAAACTCGGAACGCTCTTCGGCAAGCAGGACGGGGTTGTCGCTCATGTGTCTTTCCTTCGTTTCTCAGGTCCGGCGTCGGTGTCGGCAGAGTGAAGGAAACGCGCAGCATTTCAATTCAGGCCCTGTCGATAACGGCGGATACGGATCCGCCCTCGCCGGAGCAACCCCAATAGGTTACCTCACGGCGAGGGCGGATGTGAAGCGGGAGGCGCTCAGTTAAAGAGCGATGTGACCGAACCGTCTTCGAAGACCTCGCGGATCGCGCGAGCCAGGAGCGGCGCGATGGAGAGGACGGTCAGCTGCTCGAAGCGCTTCTCAGCGGGGATCGGCAGCGTGTCGGTGACGACGACCTCGGCAGCGCCGGACTCGGAGAGACGCTTCGCGGCGGGGTCGGAGAGGATGCCGTGCGTGGCCACGACGATGACCTTCTTGGCACCGGCATTATTGAGGACGTTGATCGCCTCGGTGATCGTGCCGGCGGTGTCGATCATGTCGTCCACCAGGACGCATTCCTTGCCGGCGACCTCACCGACGACGCGGTTCGCGACGGCGACGTTCGGGCGGGTGGTGTCGCGGGTCTTGTGAACGAAGGCCAGGGGCGCGCCACCCAGCTTCTTCGACCACTTCTCGGCGACGCGGATGCGGCCCGCGTCGGGAGAGACGACGGCGGTGTTGGCCAGGTCGACGCGGCCGCGCACGTAGTCCACGAGAACCGGCATGGCGAAGAGATGATCGACCGGCCCATCGAAGAAGCCCTGCTCCTGCGAGGCATGCAGGTCGACGCTCATGATGCGGTTGGCACCGGCGGCGCGGTACAGGTCAGCCATGAGACGAGCGGAGATAGGCTCGCGGCCCTGGTGCTTCTTGTCCTGACGCGAGTAGGGGTAGAAAGGAGCGACCACGGTGATGCGCTTGGCGGAGGCACGCTTGGCAGCATCAATCATGATGAGCTGCTCCATGATCCACTTGTTGATGTCGCCCTCGATGGACTGGAGGACGAACACGTCGGCGCCACGAACGGACTCGTTGAAGCGCACGTAAATCTCGCCGGAGGCGAAGTCGTAGGCCGTCACCGGCGAGACCCCACATCCGATTTCCTCGCCCACGGCGTGAGCCAGGTCCATGTGAGCTCGTCCAGAAACGAGGACGAGGTTCTTCTCTCCGGTGGTCACCAGTCCGCTCATGCGGTTGTCTCTCCTTGTGTTGGATCAGGCGCGAGGCGCCGCGATCAATGTGCCGATGGTGCTATATGGCGCGACCATCGTATCGGCTGCGACGCAGCCCTGACCGATCCACGCGGTGGGAACCACACTGCGGTCCCCAATTTCCGCATCAATCAGCGTGGCGCTAGGACCGATTTCACAGCCGGCCCCAACGGTGGTTGCCCCCCGCAGGCAGGTGCCGGGGTAGATGGTGGTATCGGCGCCAATGTTCACATCGACGTCGATCCAGGTAGAGGCCGGGTCGACGATCGTCACGCCGGCGCGCATGTGGCCCTCGCAGATGCGGCGGTTCATCTCGGCACCGAGTTCGGCCAGCTGGACGCGGTCGTTCGCGCCCGCGCTCTGCCAGTGGTCGGTGAGCTCGAGGGCGCCCGCGGTGCGCCCGGCGGGGACCGCTGCCGCGAGGACGTCGGTCAGATAGACCTCGCCCTGATCATTGTCGGTGCCCAGGGAGGCCAGGGAAGTGCGCAGGAAGTCCGCGTCGAAGGCGTAGATACCCGCGTTGATCTCGTTGATCGCGGCCTGCTCGGGCGTGGCGTCGCGCTGCTCGACGATCGCGGTGACCGTGCCCGACGCATCGCGAATGATGCGGCCGTACCCGGTCGGATCGTCGACGCACGAGGTCAGGACGGTGACCGCGTGGCCCGCGCCCTCGTGGGTGGCGACCAGCTCGGCCAGGGTGTCCGTGGACAGGAGGGGAACGTCGCCGTAGGTGACGACGATGGTGCCGAAGACGGGCTCGACGGCGTGATCGAGGGCCTCGAGGCCACACTGGACGGCGCGGCCGGTGCCGGGGATCTCGTCCTGGTCGGCGATGATGGCACTGGGCAGCACGCGCTCGATTTCTGCGGCGACGACATCACGCTGATGACGGACGACGGCGACCAGATGCTGGGGGTCGAGGCCGTGGGCGGCGCGCAGGGCATGTCCGATCATGGACAGGCCAGACAGGGGGTGGACGACCTTCGGGAGGGCAGATTTCATGCGCGTTCCCTGACCTGCGGCCAGGACGATGACGGCGGCGGGGCGAGACATGTTCCTCCTCGGGGGTCTGCGGTCCCATCGGGACCGGTCGCTCCGCCCCTAGGATTCGAACCTAGACTAAAGGCACCAAAAACCTCTGTGCTGCCATTACACCAAGGCGGAATGCGTCCACCGTGATGATACCCGCACCCCGCGCGCGCTTTCAAACGCGGCCACGCGCCCGCTGGGCGATCTTGCCCCTTCTCACCCCAGGCCTCGTGTGATACTGGGGGCATGGCTGAGAAGAGGACACGAATGAGCGGCTTCGCGCGCCGCGAGCAGCTGGTGGCCGTGGGGCGTTCCCTGTTCGCCGAAAAGGGCTTCGGCGCGACCAGCGTCGAGGAGATCGCCGCCCGGGCGAAGGTCTCCAAGCCTGTGGTCTACGAACACTTCGGCGGCAAGGAAGGCCTGTACGCGGTCGTCGTCGACCGCGAGGTGCAGGCGCTCATCTCCTCACTCCAGTCGTCCCTGGAATCCTCCGAGCGCCCGCGCCTGATCCTGGAGAACGCGACCCTGGGCCTGCTCGACTACATCGAGCGCAACACGGACGGCTTCCGCGTGCTCGTGCGCGACGCCCCCTCGGACCGCACGGCGGGCTCCTTCTCCTCCGTCATGGGCGACGTGGCGACCAGCGTCGAGCACATCATCGCCGAGCAGTTCAAGCGCTCGGACTTCGACACCACCTGGTCTCCCCTGTATGCGCAGATGCTCGTCGGCCTCATCGCACAGGTCGGCCAGTGGTGGCTGGACGACCGCCGCATGAAGAAGGACGAGGTCGCCGCCCACGTCGTCAACCTCATCTGGAACGGCCAGCGCGGCCTGCGCCCCCACCCCACGCTGCGGGTGCGCTCGGGCGAGGGACGCTAAGTTCATCGTTCACGACATACGACGAGGCCGTGGCGGGTAATCCCTGCCACGGCCTCGCGCGAGTCAGACTCAGCGAGCCTCGTAGGAGAGGCAGTCCGCAGTGCCCGCGCCGACCGAGATGGAGGCGGCGGTGCACTCGAGGGCGTTGTTGTGGGTGCAGTCAACCTTCTGGCAGGCGCCGACGAAAGTTTCGGCCTTGGCGAGGCCGCCCTTGACGGTCAGCGGGATGAAGGTCGTGCAGGAGGAGGAGTAGCCGACGGTGATCGCGGCGGCTCCGCAGCTCTTCTCCTTGTTGTAGGAGCAGTCGAGAACGGAGCAGTCGAGGATGCGGGGCATATCTGCCATTAGAGTGTCCTTTTCAACGTGGCCCCGAGGGGCCGAAATGTGGCCGGTCACGGCCGGGTTGGCCGCGCTGTTGACTCCAGTGATACGCCTTTTCGCAACATGCGCAAACGAAATGGTTTTTCGTTGCAATTCCAATGTTTGTGATGCCTAACTCGCAGCCCATTTACGAACTTTTGACATCACTAATTACGTAAATAAAACTGGCATTTCTTTTTCGTAATTCGGATAGGCGAGCCTACACTGCTCACCTTTGCCACACCTATGGTGGGAACCGTTTGGCCCCTGCTTCAACCACCTCGCATACCGCGCAGAAGCCGCTACGGAGGATCCACATTCACCCACGGCACAACGGCCTCGTCTATGGCGAGCATGACACAATTCGCCCGCGCTACCGAGGCAGCGCGGGCGAATGCGACAACGACAACGGAGTCAGATCACTTCGCGGACCAGAAACGGATCACGACCGTCGTTCCATCGTCGGCTGGCTGCGAGCGCGCGAGATCACCGACGTACGTGTAGGAACCCGAAAAATCAGTCGAGGAGGCGGGGAGGTACTGGGGCACGTCACCGGTCGTAACGTTGTAGACACGCGTATTCCCTTCCTGCGAATACTCCATGTCGCCGGTCAGCTCGACGCCGTCGGCCTTCGAGATTCAGTAGAGGCTGAAGTCATCCGTCTCCAGGATGCCACGAAGAACCGAGCCGTTGACCTGCGCATAGTTCACGACTTGGCTCTTGGCGGTGTAGCCGGCCTCGTCGTCACGCTTGTTATCACGCAGCGTGATGCCGCGGGAAGACAGAGCACTCTCGCCGAGGCCAAAGTCGGCACGGATCTCCTCGGCGTAGGGGCGGACGATGACATTGTCGATGACGGAGACGTTGCGAATATCCCCCTTGACTTCCTGGAAATCGATCGCACCGCGCGTATTGCCGTAGAAATCGTTCGTCGTGCCCGAGCGCACCAGATTGTTGTGAGCGATCGTGATGCCACCATCCGTGTTCAGGTCAAAGTTGTGGCCATCGAACACGGTGTTCAGGCGGATACCAGCGCCGGAGAAATTGTTGATGACCAGGTCGTCACGAATGGTGTGGGACTTGCCTCCGAAGAGACCGATACCCGAGGCTCGCCAGCCCAACTC
>CABKMD010000034.1 GCA_902373435.1 uncultured Actinomyces sp. | reverse complement strand
TTGATACACTTACATGAGTCAGTATAGCGCACCCGGTGGGCTGGGAATCAATCACCAATCCCCTTTGATACACTTAGCCGCCGCGTCGGTAGAGCATGATGGCGCTGGGAATCAATCACCAATCCCCTTTGATACACTTTCCTGCCGATGAGCCAAAAGGCGTTACCGCTGGGAATCAATCACCAATCCCCTTTGATACACTTGAAGGACCGCGCGATCAAGGCAAAGCTCGCTGGGAATCAATCACCAATCCCCTTTGATACACTTTTGACGACGAGGTCCGCGTCACGATGAAGCTGGGAATCAATCACCAATCCCCTTTGATACACTTATTTACGTCCACGACCACGACAGCCTACGCTGGGAATCAATCACCAATCCCCTTTGATACACTTAGATCCCCTAGTTTTCCCTGAAAATCAGCGGAAAACCAGGGGATCTTCGTTAGAAAATCATGAGCTGCTCCGGCGAACCACGCTCTTTCCGTGGCTTCGCGTTCTCAAAACGGAGCCCCGTTGCCCACTGCCGATCCGTCAACGCCAGCACCCGAACCTGCCCACCCTCCGGCAGATGAGTCTTAATCGCCCGAAGTGTCGCATGGTCCTGCCCACCGGTCGGCCAGTACTTCACGTACACGCTGAACTGCACCATACAGAAGCCCCAATCCAGCAAGTCGTTGCGGAAACGCGTTGCCTCACGACGTTGTTTCTTCGTCTCCACCGGGAGATCAAACATGACCAGACACCACATCGCATCATCCGCCATGTCAATCTCCCGCACCCACAGACGACGGCCCCTGCCACGACAACACATTGAGGCGATCAATATCACCCTCCACGTAGCGTCCGAAAGACTGGGCCAGAGCCTCGGCGACAGCCGGAATGCCGTGTCCATCTCCATCAAAGCGCTGCGACGCAGCCGCCACTAGAAGTTTCTTCACCGGGCGATCCGAAGGAGACGCCGTGGGCGGGAGCTGCAGGGCCACCTCATCGATCGCTGGCCTAAAAGGCTCAATCAAATCATCGGCAAGGGCGAAGGCATTGCCTCGACCTCGGTGGAAAACTCCGAGTGCGGGCGCCAGCCCCGCCGCCAGAACAGCGCGCATCAGGTGCCCGCGCAGCACTGAGTACCCGTAATCCAGACAGGCATTCGCACCGATTAGCTGACCGGCTGCAGGCTGACGACCCACACCCTTACCCAGAGCACGAGACCAGTACAGGCGAGCAGCCTGCGCCTCAACATTTCCAGGGTCGCCCGAACGAACCTGATCCGCGAGCGCAAGTAGTTCCCCGCTGCCCCGAATCTTGAGGTTCTCCAGAACCGAAGCTTGTCCCTCGATCTTTGCCCGGATCAGACGCGCCCATGCGTTCTTCTTACGCGGGAGAGAGACCTCCGCCTGGGCTCGGTGGCGGGCTGCTACTCGGCCATGATCCGACCACGAGTAGCAGCCACCCTCCGGAATACCCCTCCAGTCACAGAAGAGCACGGCGACATTAGCCTCTGCTAAACGATGTAGAACAGCGCCACTGAGAGCGACCTTCATGCCCACAAGGATGACTGCAACCTCAGCGACGGGAATGATCGTCGGCACACCCTCGTCAGGGCACACCTCCACCCCGCCACGTGTCGATCGAAGTTCGCCTTCGAAACCACACAGGTCGATCACACGCCACTGCTCTGCCATCCAATATCACTCCAGAATCATCGATACAGGCAATGACACCGATGAGCGCCATCGCTCCTCACCCAAGCAATTCCTACGAATCACTCGAGCTTCTCTTGCACCGAACAGAACGTTTACAGCTGGGAGCCATCCTGGAGTGTCCACAGTCTTTTGAACCGCCTCAGAAGTGGCTTCAATCCCAAATCGCGTTGCTTGTGTCCCGTCGACAAACCCTTCCTTCGACAATAGAAGGGGCTTGATACGGAGCTGTGCTGGTGTCATAAAGCCCGCCACCCTCCAACTCGTCGCCTCCGGATAGCGCTCCAAGACCTCGCCGATGAAGCCGCGACTGTACTTGCTGGTATCGATCTGCAGTTCGTCACCCTCGACCAGCCATCCAATCTGGGTGGCAGTCCCATCGGCTAGGGCCTGCCGAATCTTCGGCTCTGCGGTCCGCATGGAGATCGTTGAGGGCTTCAGGGGCGTGGTGAACAAATCCTGGTCCTTCAGCCGCAACAGATCGACCTGGAAGACGCGAACCATCGCATACGCGGTCTTCTTTCCGTCGATACGGTAGATCCTTGCATGGTGGATCGAGCTACCCAGCTCCACGTATCCGCCGCGAACCTTCAGACACGCAGCAGAGGACCCAAAGAAGTTCAGCAACTCCATCGGACCGACACGCGTGCCGTTCACGGAGATCGTCCGGTTGGGGTTCTCGGGCAGCCCCTTCTTCGGGTCAAAGTCCGGGCAGCGCGTGAGCGCCGTCCAGAGAGCGGGCGTCTCAGCGCGGTCGATCAGATCGACTGAGAGAGCCTCTCCCAGCCTGTGCTGCTCGCCGTAACCCTTCGTAATGATCTGCTCGCCATCCGGCGTCTTCGGGGGGCAGAATGAGTGCACCGTCGCATCGTGAATGACGCTCGATCCAACGCGCAGACGAATGTTCTCGACGAAGGGAATCGCGTTATCACTCAATGCAATGTTGAAGAGCTCGACACCACGAAGCATCGACTCGCGCCACGACTCGAAGCGGTTCGAGGCCTCGCCCGGCTTCCCGTAGAAGTTCTTCCACGTCTCCTCGAGGCCCGCGATACGCTGCGCGTCGCGCATGTTGACGCGCAGGGCAAGCGTGCGGGACAC
Source organism: uncultured Actinomyces sp. (assembly GCA_902373435.1). Classification (GTDB taxonomy): domain Bacteria; phylum Actinomycetota; class Actinomycetes; order Actinomycetales; family Actinomycetaceae; genus Pauljensenia. Next base: position 14,432 of record CABKMD010000034.1, on the reverse strand, counting down.
CGACGGATTCATCAGCGCAATGACGAGCGCATCCATCGCATGGTGACGCCTGTCGAAACGAGTCTTGCCGCGGCCGCCAATCAGGTTGACTCGGCTCTCGAAGCCCGAGGCCTTCCGGGCCTCCGCCGTCAGCTGACCACGGTAAACGCCTACGGAGGGCACTGATTCTTCGCCGCGTGTGCGGTAGAAGCCCTCGATACGAGTCCTCAGTTCAACAGCCATCCATGCAACGGACTCCATGGAGCGACCATCGAACTCTTCGTCCGGCTTACGAGACTTGAGACGGGCAGAAACCTCCCGCTGCAGCTGCTTGAACTGCTTGGGCGACATGCCGTTATCGCGCACCCAGAACTTCACACGATCGAGAGCACCCTTCAGGGAGACACCCGTATTCGCCCGATCGGACGACGCCCACGCAGCAAAAGGAATGGCTCCCTTCTTGTGGTTACACGTCCGACACACCGCAGCCAGGTTGGAACGATCGTTCGTCGAGGAGCCATCTGCGCGCGGGACGATGTGGTCCATTTCCGCCGTCGTAAACGTAATTTCAGTGCCACAGTACAGGCACTCATTGTTTTGCCTCTGCAACGCGAAGTAGCGGATCTGGTCGGAACGACGCACCCTACCGGAGAGCTTCAGCTGTGCCGCCATCTCAGCGACAGCCGCAGCGTTCGCGCTGCGCCGCCTATCGTTTTCTCGCATGAGTTCGCGCGCTACGCGTTCCGATCCCAGTCCATCACGCGCGTGCTCAATGTTGATGACCGTCGGCTCGCCCCAGCGCTTGGTCGTCGCGTGCAGCCATCGGCTCACCTGCTTGAGCACGCGATCGACGGCCGGGTTACCCGTCGGAGCACCGATCGGCTCCACCGCAGGCTTCCAGTCATCCCCGACATTGAATTCCAGACGACGCGCAGTGTATAGATCTACGCCGTCGCAAAGCATCCTGTCCGTCAGGCGGCGCAGGGAGTCCAGCGAGTATGCCGCTCGCCCTTGGGGTAGTGAAATCTTCTCGAATTCGACCTGGTCATCCTCTGTTGCCTTCTCGAGCAACTCCGCGACCTCATCGTTCACGTCGCCGCTGTCTTCGGAGCCACCGGAGTTCGAGAATGCATCGACAAAGTAGCCGCGCTGCTCATCGTCGGCGTCCTTCCACCACTCCTTGAGCCACTTGACCTTGCAGGCCAGGATCTTCTCGGTGGTGACATCAGTCGGGGGATTGCGCAGGACCGGCGACCCGTCAAACGAAGCCTTCGCTGTACCTCGCAGATCCGAACGCTCGATGCCCAGGTTGTCCGCCAGGTCCTGCCAGGTCACCTCCTGCTTCAAACCAGCGATCAAAAGGAAGTCAGTCAGTCCCTGCAGTTCCTCCGGGGTCAACGGTCGTTCCGCACGACCCTCGCGGATACGCAGGTTCGCGAGCACACTGACGATACGGAACTTCTGGAATGCAGGGTGCGCCTTCTCCGCACGCACATGCTTACCCTGACCCGGCAGCTCGTCGTGGCCCACGAGTCCTCGTTCCTTGGCGCTGCCCTTAGGGGACTTCGCTTGGAAGACGATTCGAATGAGTCGATCACGCTCCGCAGGATCAATCTGCTGTACCTCGCAGATCCGGCGGATTTCCTCGGCATTGTCACTCTGATGGAGCTTGCCCGCGAGGATACCCTCGGGGCCACGCAGCTTGGGAGTGCCAGCCTTCTTCACATAGTCCGGGTGAGCGAGGTACGCATCCACGAGCTGACCGGGGGTCGCGTCAGCCGGGAAGCTCCTACCGAGGGATGTACTGATGCGTTCATTCAGTCCCTTCAGGAAATCGCTCGGCTCGGCGGGCTGCAGCAACGTCTCCACCTTGGCGTAGGGGTTGCGCCAGCCGCGGTGCCGGGCCATGTGACGCAGCGCGATCGACAGCGCTGCCTTTCTCTTATCATCGTCCGCGATATAACCCTCGAGTAGTCGTGAGCGCACATGCCAGGGCTCACGGGGATCCTTGAAAGCCGTCAGGTCAGGCAATGGCCATCCGAACTCCTTGGCGAGAACACGATCCAGATTCACCAGGCGCTGGTGGCGCGTGCGGTAGAGACGGCGTGTCCGTCGGGCAACACCTGCCGTCAGCTTTCGGCTCTTCGCGGCCTTGTTCTCATTCGGGTCGACGCCGGCGTCGTGAATGAAAACCATGGAGTTGAGCAGCTTGACTGGGTGATCGTTGCGGTCGACCTCGACCGCGCAGAAGCCAATAGACTTCAGGCCGACGTCGATGCCGACACGGTAGCGAATACCCGGAATGTTTTCTGAGGAAGTAACCATAGACACATAGTGTCACACCGCACACACATTTGCGTACGCTTTAAAAAACTACCGGGCCCTTCGCGGAGAAGGACCCGGTGGAGCATTCGGAGCCGCTAACGAGTCGGCTCTTACTGAGAATCAATCCCTTACAGCATACATCCCCGATTCCAGAGATGCAAGCCACATCCGCTAGGACTTTTCGGCAAGGCCACCCCACCCACTTCCGCGCGCCACTGCGACACGAGGGGCGCGATCCTGAAACAATGGGGCCATGTCGATTGACCCGCGTGAACACCTGCATGGCTCGGACAGTCAGGAGCTGGCCGACGTGACGGCCGACGCCGCGCGCACCGGCGCCGAGCGAGCCGCCTCGCCCCCCACCCACACCTCCGACGAGGCGCCCGCCCAGCGCAGCGCCCTCTCGTCGTTCGAGGAGATCCTCAGCGGCACCACCCACGAGGCTGACGCCCCCGCCACCGACGACGGCGGGCAGGAGCTGCAGGAGCCCCTCGTGTCCGACGTTCCACTGATCGCCACCGACGCGGTCGAGGCCTCTCCCGCCGCGCGCGCGACCGACGCACCCGAAACCGCGCCCGCCCAGCAGACCGAGCAGCCCGCCCAGGAGCTCACGCCCGCCAACAACGCGGCAACGAACGCGAACAGCACGACGAACAGCGCCACCCGCAACGACCTCGCCGTCGCGGCCCCTGTGCACCTGCCGCCCGCCAAGCCTCGCCCCTGGTACCGCTCGCGCCGTTCCTTCTCCGCGAAGGGCCGCGGCGGCCGCGTCCAGGTCGCCGGCCTGGGCGTCACCTACACGGACCACGTGACCGGCACGGTCCTCCTGGCGGACATCGACCTGGGCTTCCGCGCCCGCTCGCTGAGCGCGATCCTGGACCCGACGGGCCGCCGCGCCCGCGCCCTCTTCCTGATCCTCGCGGGCCTCGAGGAGCCGCAGGCCGGCCGCGTCGTCGCAGCACCCTCGCGCTCGCTGGCCGCGCGCCTCGCGGGCCGCATCGGCTCGGTCGCGCTGATCCGCGCGGACTCCCCGCTCGACGAGTCCCTGACGATCCGCCAGAACATCCTCGCCCCCCTGTCCGCGACGGGCTCCGTCGCCGACTGGGACAACCTCGTGGGCGCTTTGCAGATCACGGGCCTCGCCCAGCGCGTCGACGTGCGCCCCTCCGAGCTCTCCGAGTGGGAGCGCTTCAAGGCCCTCATCGCCCGCGCGATCGTGTCCGGCGCCGAGGTTTTCCTCGTCGAAGACCCCATCTCCCTGCCCGCCGCCGCGCGCGACGAACTCGGCCCGCTCCTGCGTTCCCTGGCGAACGCCGGCTGCGCGGTCGTCATCGCGACCCCGAACGTCGAGGTCGCGGCCGCCTCCGACCGCGCGATCCTCCTGACGAACGGCCGGGTCTCCCTCGACGCGCCGGGCCCGTCCGCCGCGATCATTGCCGCTTCCCTGGAGGCCAACCCCGAGGACCCCAAGGCCTTCCTCGGCCCGATCCCCTCGGCGTTGCCCGCCTCCTTCAACGAGGTCATCTCCCCGATCGAGGCCGCCTCGACCCCCGCGTGGCACCCACTCGGTGCCGCCGACGAGGCCGGGGCGCAGACCGCGAACGCGCAGCAAGCCGGCGAACCCAAGGAAACCGACGCCGCCGAGGCCGCCCTCGACGCGGCGACCACCCGCATGGAGACGGCCCCCGCCGAGGCCGCCCAGGCCTCGTCCGAGCCCCGTACCGAGACCGCGATACGTGGCATCCCCGTCGTCGAAGCTGAGGACCCTGCCCTGGCCGAGTCCGAGGTCTCCGACCTGGTCGTGCGCGCCCGCAAGATCCTCTCCGACCTACCCGGCTCGATCGCCCCGAAGGAGTAACGTAACGGTCACTGCGAGCCGCCATTCTTCGTGAGACACTAGGCGTATCAGGCGAGGCATCGCCTCGTTCACCCGTACGCGCAGGAGCATCCATGACTCAGCCCATCCCTCAGCCCGGGCAGTACCCGCCCGCTGCCCCCGCACCCGCCGCCAGCGAGGCGCGTCCCAGCATCGGTGCCCTCTTCGCGTCTGTCACCGGACAGCTCTCCAGCATCATCCGCGACGAGGTGGAGCTCAACAAGGCGAAGCTGCGCGCCTTCGCGTCCAAGAGCGGTAAGGGCATCGGCCTCCTCGTGGTCGCTGCGGTCTTCGCCCTGTACCTGCTGGGCTGGGTCTTCCACACGATCGAGGTCGCCCTCGAGCTCGTCGTCCCCGCGTGGGCGGCGTCGCTGATCGTCGTCGGCATCCTCCTCCTGATCGTGCTGATCCTGGCGCTCATGGGTGCCAGTTCTCTCAAGAGCGCGCAGCAGCACCGCCCGGACCCGGCCGCGTCTGTCACCTCCACCAAGGAAGCCATTCAGAAGGGACTGGGCAAGTGAGCACCAACCTCGACCCGCGCAACGTGACCGTCGGCGAGGCCGCCCCCGCCGAGCCGCGCACGGAAGCCCAGATCACCGCCGACCTCGAGCGTCAGCGCGCCGAACTGGCCGCCACGATCGACCAGCTGTACGCGCGCGTGCAGCCCGCGGCCCTCGCCCAGGAAGCGAAAGAAGTGGCCAGCGCCCGTTTCGCGCCCTTCAAGGAGTCCGCGTCGCTGACCCTGCGGGACGCCGCCGGCGGAAACGCCGAGGCCCTGAAGAAGGTCGGCGTCGTCGCCCTGTCCGCGGTCGGCGCCATCGGCCTGATCGTTCTACTGGCGACCCGCTCGTCGCGTCGTTCCCGTCGCGAGGCCCGCCGTGCCGCCCGTGAGGCCGCCGCGCGCACGCTCGAGGCCCTCAAGTCCGACGCAACCGAGGCCCTGTAGGCATCAAATAACGCGAACCGGCGTAACTCCTGCCACACTGGCCGCGGGTTGCGCCGGTCCCATTTGCCCGGTTTCGTGGGCATACGCACCCATCGCGCCGCTCCGCTGAGCGCGCAAAACCCAATCCAAGGTGAGGTCAAGGCCCGTCATTAGCTATGATGGTCCCACGAAACATTTTGAACACCCAGGGAACCGCTTCACGCGGACCCGAACGACGCGGAGGGGGTCGACGCCATGGGGCGCGGCCGTCAAAAGGCTAAGCAGATGAAAGTCGCTCGGAAGCTGAAGTATTTCAGCCCCGACACCGACCTAAACGCACTTCAGCGCGAGCTGGCGGATGAGGACTCGTACCTGGCACACGTGCCGGCGGACGAGCCCGAAGAGGACGATGCGATCGACGACGACCTCTACTCGAAATACGCCGACTTCGCCGAGATGCCCGCAGAAGAAGACGACATCGATCCGAAGCAGCTCGATGAGTCCTTCTGGACGGGTGGATCCTCCACTAAGTAACGGCTCAGCCACACGGCGGACCGAGAACCGGTCCGCCGCTTTGGCGTACCCAAACGACTATTTCTGACGCACCCGGACGAGCACGCGCGCACCCGCACGCTTAGAAGTGCAGAGGCTCCCAGGCCTCGACCCCTCTCACGCACTCAGAGCAGGCGCGCCGCTCAGCTCAGCCCAGCTCAGCCCACGCGGTACTCGCCGTGCAGCAGCACGGCGCCCGCCTGGACGCCCTTCGTGCCCGAGATGAGGCGCACGCCGGAGGAATCAGCGCTCAGGCCGGCGACCGACCCGAAGCCAGCCACCGTACCGTCGGCGCCGACCGACGTGACGGAGCCCAGGACCCACGCGGCCACCCCGGCCTCGTTGATCGCGGTCAGGACCTCGGAGGCCACAGACGCCGAGACGACGGCGACCATGCCGACGCCCAGGTTCAGCGAGTCCTCCATGCCGACCCAGGTGACGTCGCCACCGCGGCGCACCCAGTCGAACACGGCGGGAACGGTCCACGTGGAGCGATCGACGGTGGCCACCACGCCGACGGGCAGGACGCGCGACAGGTTCGCGGCCAGGCCGCCGCCGGTGACGTGCGAGTAGGCGTGAATCCCCTCGACGCCGAATCGCTCGACCAGGTCGAGGCACAGGCGCGTGTACAGGCGGGTGGGCTCGAGGAGCTCCTCGCCGAGGGTGCGGCCGAACTCCGCCACGTGGGACTCCAGCGAGGCGCCGACGCGGGAGACGACGGAGCGCACCAGCGAGTAGCCGTTGGAGTGCAGGCCCGACGACGCCATGGCGATGACGACGTCGCCGTCGGCGACGCGCTCGGGACCCAGCAGCTTGGAGGCGTCCACGACGCCGGTCGCGGCGCCCGCGATGTCGTAGTCGTCGGGCTCCATGACGCCGGGGTGTTCGGCGGTCTCGCCGCCGATGAGGGGCGTGCCCGTGGCCTCGCAGGCGCGCGCGATGCCGGTAACGATCGCGGCGATACGCTCGGGGACCACGTGCCCGCAGGCGATGTAGTCGGTCATGAGGACGGGGCGCGCGCCAATCACGACGATGTCGTCGACGACCATGCCCACCAGGTCCTGGCCGATCGTGTCGTGGACGTCCATGGCCTGGGCGATCGCGATTTTCGTGCCCACTCCATCCGTGGAGGTCGCGAGCAGCGGCTTCTCCATGCCCAGCAGCGCCGACGCGTCGACCATGCCAGCGAATCCGCCGGTCGCGCCCAGGACGGTGGAGTCGTGGGTGGCGGCCACCGCGCTCTTCATCAGTTCGACGGCGCGGTCGCCCGCAGCGGTGTCAACGCCAGCGGTCGCGTAGTCCAGGGGGGTGTCGGTCATGAGTGGTGCCTTTCGCGGATGGCGCTCGACGAGGCCGTGTCTGGGTGGTCGGATTGTGAACGACGCCCGCGGCGCAGGGGTTGCGTCGCGGGCGTGGAGGTTAGCAGGGGGTGGCGTCGGGGGTTCCGGGCACGGGCGTCCCGGCGGGGATCGTCTCGGGGTATTCGCCGGTGAAGCAGCCGATGCACAGGGACGTGCCCTGTCCGGTGGCCGCGACCATGCCGTGGATCGACAGGTAGGCCAAGGAGTCGGCGCCGATGGATTCGCGCACCTGTTCGACGCTCATGGACGAGGCGATGAGCTCGGCGCGCGTCGGGAAATCGATACCGAAGAAGCACGGCCACGCAACCGGCGGGGACGAAATGCGGATGTGTACCTCGGCGGCCCCAGCCTCGCGCAGCATCTTGACGAGCGCGCGCTGCGTGTTACCGCGCACGATCGAGTCGTCGATGACGACCAGGCGCTTGCCTTCGATGACCTCGCGCAGCGGGTTGAGCTTGAGGCGAATACCCAGCTGACGCAGGGACTGTGTGGGCTGGATGAAGGTGCGGCCCACGTACGCGTTCTTGACGAGGCCCTGGGCGAAGGGGATCCCGGACTCCTGCGCGTAGCCGATCGCGGCGGGCGTGCCCGAGTCAGGCGTGGGGATCACCAGGTCCGCGTCGATGGGGTTCTCGCGCGCCAGGGCGGCACCCATCTCGTGGCGCGCGGCCACGATCCTGCGCCCGCCGATCGTCGTGTCGGGGCGGGCCAGGTACACGTACTCGAAGACGCAGGTGTTGGAGCGGCGCACGGCGAAGCGGCGCGAGTGCACGCCCGACGCGTCGATCGAGATGAGCTCGCCGGGTTCGACCTCGCGCACGAACGTCGCGCCGCACAGGTCCAGGGCGGCGGTCTCGGAGGCGACGACCCAGCCGGAGGCCAGGCGGCCCAGCACGAGCGGGCGGTAGCCGTGTGGGTCGCGCGCGGCGTACAGCGTGTGCTCGTCCATGAAGACCAGGGAGAACGCGCCCCTGATGCGCGGCAGGACCTTCAGAGCGGCGCCGACGAGGGGCGCGGGCTCGAGATCGTCCACCGCCGAGGCCGGGGCGGCCTCGTCCCCATCGTGCCCAGAATGCGTCACGGACGGCGATGCGATGAAGGGGGTCGGCCCGGGGATGCGATCAGCCATACCCAACAGCGCGGTGACGAGGGAGGTGTCGGTGGAGGCGCCGCGTTCGAAGTCCTCGCCATCGTCGGCGATCTCGACGGCCAGCTCACGCAGCTCGACCGTGTTGGTGAGGTTGCCGTTGTGGGCCAGGGCGAGCGTGCCCGTGGGGGTGGGGCCCAGCGTCGGCTGGGCGTTGCGCCATACGTCCGCGCCGGTCGTCGCATAGCGGACGTGCCCCAGGGCGATGTGGCCGCGCAGGCCCTGGAGGGACTGCTCGGAGAACACCTGCGACACGAGGCCCTGATCCTTATACACGAGGATCTGCTTGCCATTCGAGGTCGCAATACCCGCGCTCTGTTGGCCGCGGTGTTGCAAGGCATAGAGGGAGAAGTAGGTCAGGCGGGAAACATCCTCGCCCGGGGCCCATACTCCGAAGACGCCGCAGTGATCATGCGGGTGATCGTCTCCGAAGAGTTCCTGGTCGGACAGTGTCATGTCTGGCTGCGAGACGGGAAGCACGCTCTCACTTTCCCACACTTTTTCCCTCCTCGTGGCATGAATCCACGTTATGGCGGGCACACGAGAGCGCGACGGAGCCCGCGCAGCGCGTAATTGCGCACGCTTTGCGGGGCAGAATCGGTCTCTCCTGGGTCGAGATGACACAATGGAGTGCAGCAATCTTGAGGAGGAAACGTGGCCAATCCGACGCTGAGCGCCATCATGTGGGGACTCGCCCTGCTGGTGAGCGCCCTGGCCGTCCTGTCGTTCGCGCGAGGCCTGACACACATGTGGCGCACGGTCTTCGCGGGCACGCCCGACCCGGGTCGCCTGAGCCCCGTCGGCAAGCGAGCATGGGGCGTCGTCTCAGCGGCCCTTACCCACCGCGAGTTCAAGGGGCGCCCGTGGATCAAGGCGGCCCACTGGCTGGTCATGGTGTCCTTCCCGATCCTCTTCCTGACGCTGGTCACGGGCTACGCCCAGCTGCGCGTGCAGACCTTCACACTGCCTCTCCTGGGCCATTTCGCGCCGTGGGAGTGGCTGACCGAGGTCTTCGCGTGGGGCGGCCTGGTCGGCATCATCCTCCTGATGGTCGTGCGCCAGCGCGCCGGGCACGGCACCGCTGCGGAGGCGGCCCTGTCGAACGACGATCCGGACGCCGCTGCCACCGCGGCGGACCCGGAAGGCACCTCGCCCTCGTCCCTGACGAAACCTCACCCCCGCGATTCCTCCCCGTGCGGCCTGGCCTCCCGTTTCCTGGGCTCGACCCGCTGGCAGGCTCTCTTCGTCGAGTGGGTCATCCTCATCGTGTGCGCCTGCGTCGTGGCCCTGCGCGGCCTCGAATACGCGATCTTCAACGTGACGCCGGGCTTCGAGGCCCACGCCTCCGCCCTGCATTTCCCGCTCACCGCCTGGCTCGGCACGCTCTTCGTCTCCGCGGCCTCCTCCTCGGCCTCGGCGCTGGCGAACGCGATCGTGCTAGTCAGCGCCCTCAAGGTCCTGACCTCCATGATGTGGCTGACGGTCGTCGGCATCCAGACCGGGATGGGCGTCGCCTGGCACCGCTTCGTCGCGATCCTCAACCTGTACACGCGCCGGAACGCCGACGGCACGAAGTCGCTGGGCCCGGCCGACCACATGCTGATCGACGGCAAGCCGGTCACCAGCGAGGACGACTTCGACGACCTCCCCGAGGACACCGTTCTCGGCGTGGGCACGATCGACGACTTCTCGTGGAAGGCCCGCCTGGACCTGTATTCGTGTACCGAGTGCGGCCGCTGCCAGGAGCTGTGCCCCGCGTGGAACACCCAGAAGCCCCTCTCCCCCAAGCTGCTCATCATGGGCCTGCGCGACCACATGGAGTCCTCCTCCAACGTGCAGATCGTCGAGCAGGAGGAGGGCCACCAGAAGCTGGGCGACGGCGAGGTCCTCCTCGACAAGGGCGTGCCGGCCTCGCCGCACTCCTTCGACCTGGTCTCCGCCCTGTCCCTGTCGGGCGCGACCGGCCCCGAGGGGGTCAGTGCGGTCACCGCGCCCCTGGTCCCCGCGGTCGTCTCCGAAGAGGTCCTGTGGGACTGCACGAACTGCGGCGCCTGCGTCGAGCAGTGCCCCGTCGACATCGAGCACATCGATCACATCCTCGACCTGCGCCGCCACCAGGTCCTCATGGAAGGCGCATTCCCCCGCGAGCTGGGCCGCGCGTTCCGCGGCATGGAATCCAAGGCGAACCCCTACAATCAGCCGGCCCGCAAGCGCATGGACTGGGCAAAAAAGCTGGACTTCGACATCCCCGTCGTCGGCGAGGACATCGAAGACGCCTCCGAGGTCGACTACCTGTTCTGGGTGGGCTGCGCGGGCGCCTACGACGACACGGCGAAGAAGACCAGCGCCGCCGTCGCCGAGCTGCTGCACACGGCGGGCGTGTCCTTCGCGGTCCTCGGATCGGGCGAGTCCTGCACGGGCGACCCGGCCCGCCGCGCCGGCAACGAGGCTCTCTTCCAGATGCTGGCCGCCCAAGCGATCGACACCCTCAAGGAAGCCAAGCCCCGCAAGATCGTCGTCTCCTGCGCGCACTGCTTCAACACGATCGCCGGCGAGTACCCGGAGCTGGGAGGCTCCTTCGACGTCGTCCACCACACGCAGCTCCTCAACCGCCTGGTGCGCGACGGCCTGCTCAGGCCGGTGGCCCCCACTTCCGCCGCTGGCGCGGCCTCCACGGGCGCGGACACTACCTCCGAGGCCGGGGCACAGTGCGCGGGCAACGCCCCCTCGGTCGGCGCGCCCCTGAAGGTCACCTACCACGACGCTTGCTTCCTGGGCCGCCACAACCGCGTCTACGAGCCGCCGCGCGAGCTCGTGGGCTCCCTGCCGAACGTGGAGCTCGTCGAGATGCCGCGCAACCGCGACCGCGCGATGTGCTGCGGCGCGGGCGGCGCGCACGCCTGGTTCGAGGAGACGCGCGGGACCCGTATCGCCGACGCTCGTATCGTCGAGGCTGCGGCCACGGGCGCGGACGTCGTCGCGACGGCCTGCCCGTTCTGTTCCCAGATGCTCGGCTCGGCCTCGGGCACGTCCGCCGGTTTCGTCTCGACCGACGCCGACGATCAGGGCGGCGCGACCGACGAGGGAGCCACGGCATCGTCGGGTGGAAAGCTCCCGGAGGTGCGGGACGTGGCCGTCATGCTGCTGGAGTCCGTCAAGCGCGGACAGTAACGCACGCGCACGGCGCACACGCCACAGTGTGCACCGCACGCACACCCCGCAGACAAGAGGGTGGCCCCGCAGGAAAACCTGCGGGGCCACCCTCTTCGTCTAAAGAAAATCAGTCCTCGACGCCGACGATGACGTTGGAGGCCTTGATGACGGCGACGGCCTTGGAGCCGACGGTCAGGCCGAGCTCCTCGATGGCGGCGTACGTGATCGACGAGGAGATGACCAGGCCGGGGGCGACCTCGATCTTGACGATGCCGTTCACGGCGCCCTCAGAGACCTCAACGACGGTGCCGGGGAGCTGGTTGCGTGCGGAGAGCTTCATGGTGTGTCCTTCCCTTCTTATGGATGCGAAAACAGAGCCACACTAGCGGATGACACGCGTTCCGTCTACGGGTGGCCTATTGCCCGTCTTCAGGGGAGATTTCCTCGAGTCCGACGAGGAAGCCATCCTCGTCGATGACGTTGCCGCCCACCAGGGTCGCGATCAGTCCGGCGGCCTTCTCCACGTCCTGGGTGGAGCGCAGGCGCTCCAGGCGCGCGGTGCGACTCATCGCGCCCACGCCGGGCGTCGGCGCGGAGGTGGGCAGCCAGCGGACCTGGTATTCGATGATGGCACCGGCAGTCCACGGCTCCCAGCGCAGCACGCGCGGCGGCGTGGGCACGGCGTGGACCTCAATCATCATGTCCGAGCGGTGGCCGATCGGGCTCATGAGGGCGTAGCCGTCAACGACCTGCGGCTTGTCGCGCTGCGCCTCGTGCTCCTCGCGGGCCTTGGCGATCTTGGAGGCGATGTCCTTGCGCACCGGGCCCAGCTCGGCCTTCAGCTTCTCGATCTGGGCGATCTGCGCGGGGGTCAGCGGGACGGGCTTGGGGGCCTCGGGCGTGATGTCGCGCGCGTCCTTCATCTGCTCGAATCCGGCGCGCTCACGCATCGCGGAGAGCAGGTCCTCGGGGTTGATCCAGCGCGGCGAGTACACCGTTAGGTTCACGGCCGAGTCGGCGTCGGGGACCATGACGTAGCCGCTGCCCGCGATGCGTAGGCCACCCGCGAGGCGCCGGGCCATGCGGCGCAGCGCCTCGAGCACACGGTATTCCAGGCCCGTGGGCAGGCCATCGGGGAACGCCTTCTCCCACTCGCCCATGACGCCGTTGTTTTGCTGGCGGGCAGGTGCCTGCGGGCAGCGCAGGACCCACGCGTTCGCGAGCGAGGCCGGGGTGCCCAGCGCCGCGCGCGTCGGCTGGTCGAGCGTCCACGGCCCTTCCAGCTCGGCGCCGGAGGATAGGCACAGGCGGCCCGGGGCGGTCCATCCGGCCTCGTCCCACATGGAAATCGCGAGGGCCTCGAGCTCGGCGGGATCGACGGCGTCGGAGACGAGGAACAGGTGATGCTCGCGCGCAACATCCAGATCGATGACGCCGGCGGGCTCGCTCACCTCGATGGCGGCGGCAAGCGGAATTGCGGCCTCGGCGCTCGTGACCTCACCGTCGGCCGCAATCTGGAAGGCAGCGTCCGTCGAGGTCATCGTCGTCAGGCCGACGTTCGTCTGGGTGAGCGGATTGTCCGTCGCGCTCATCGGCGTCGGGTCCGCGAAAGAATGAGGGGGCGAGGCCATGCGCTCCTTGAGGGAACGCCGCACCGGCGAGGCCTGGGTGGCCTCGTCCCTGTTCGTGACCTGCTCGCGCGGGGCCATGCCGGGCAGAGCGACGCCCTGAATGACGCCCGTGCGCGTCTGACTGGGAGCCACCGGGGGGATGACGACCTCGCCCCCGTGGCTGACGCTCCCCTGAGGAGCGGGATTCGTCTGAGGCACACCCAGGAGGGGCGTCGGCTCGGGCGGTTCCGGCAGGTCGGCTGAATCCGGCGCGGGCCGATAGCTCACCTCGCGGGCCACACGCTCGGCGCGCATGCGTTCAAGCCGGGAGGGAGGCGGTGGAGGGAGAGCCGACATCGGGGATCACCGTTCGATGCGGGTGCGCGCAAAACGCTCGTGGGTGCGCGAGGGTGTCGGCCCACGTTGACCCTGGTAATGCGACCCGAGCCCCTGCGAACCGTAGGGGTGCTCGGCCGGGGACGACAGGTCGAAGAAGCACAGCTGCCCGATCTTCATGCCGGGGTAGAGCAGGATCGGCATCGTCGCCGTATTCGACAGCTCCAGGGTCACGTGGCCAGAGAAGCCGGGGTCAATGAAGCCTGCCGTCGAGTGGGTGAGCAGGCCGAGGCGGCCGAGGGAGGACTTGCCCTCGAGGCGCGCGGCGATGTCATCGCCGAGGGTCACCAGCTCATAGGTGGCGCCCAGGACGAATTCGCCGGGGTGCAGCACGAAGGGCTGATCGGGGCCTACGTCCACCTGGTGGGTGAGGTCCGACTGGTCCGCCGCGGGGTCGATCACCGGGTAGCGGTGGTTATCGAAGAGGCGGAACAGTCGATCCAGGCGTACGTCAATGCTGGCCGGCTGGACCAGGTCCCGGTCCAGCGGGTCGAGCTGGATACGTCCAGAGTCCAGGGAGGCCTTGATGTCGCGGTCACTGAGCAGCATGACTCGATTGTCGCATACTCAGCGCCGCGACAACAGCCTCAGGGGTCACTGCAGGGGCTGGCCCTGAGCGTCGTAGGCGTAGGAACCCGAGCGGGCGAGAATCATGATGAACTCGACCAACGCCCAGATGCCGGAGATGGGCGCGCCGATGAGGGTGATCGTCAGAATCACCTGAATGATGCCCTTGGTGGTGTAGCCCAGGTAGAAGTTGTGACCGCCGAAGCCACCCAGGAAGAAGGCCAGAAGCAAGGCAACGATCCACTGTTTGGGGGCGGTACCAAAGACAGGCTGCGCGTAAGCGGGCTGGCCGTAGGCCTGCTGGCCTGCAGCGTAGGCGGCCTGCTCATAGCCGGGCTGACCGTAGGCATTCGCACCGTAAGCGCCCTGCGCGTTCGCGTCGGGGCCGGGGACGCCGTAGCCCTGCTCCGGCTGGGCGTAGGGGCTGGCCGCGGGGGCGTCGTACGCAGTGCCGTAGGTCGTCGAACCGGGGGTCGCCGTGGCCTCGTCGTAGACGGGGGCCGAGGCCTGGGGGAAAGCAGGTGCCTCAGAGGCCGGAACC
>CABKMD010000033.1 GCA_902373435.1 uncultured Actinomyces sp. | reverse complement strand
GCGTGCGCTGCTGGTAGTACACGGGCTCGGTCTCGCGCGGACTCATGACGTAGTGGACGGCCATGCCCTTGAGGATCTGGATCTCGGCGCGAACCTCGCGCGGCACGACGAGGTCCGCGCGGTAGCGCCCCAGCGGCTCGTGTCCGAAGGTCTCGCGCGTGGCGGCCACGGTCGCCGAGCAGAAGCGGCCGATCAGCTCGCTGGTCGCGTCCTTCAGGTGCGCGAGGGAGGCGTAGGAGCCGTCGAAGGAGCGCATCCACACGGGCATGGAGACGATGCGTTCGAGGGCCTCCTCCAGGTCCGAGCGCGCCACCGAGGGTCCGTACCAGTCCAGGGTCGAGGCCACGACCGCCGAGCAGTGCGCGTCATCGAAGAGGTCCGCGGGGTCCAGCTTGCGGGTCGCAACCGCGTCCTCCACGTCGTGCACCGAGTAGGCGATGTCGTCCGAAAGGTCCATGATCTGGGCCTCCAGACAGCGCCGCCCCGCTGGCGCTCCCTGGCGCATCCACGCGAACACGGGCGCATCGTCGGGGTACACGCAGTACTTGCGCGTCGACTTGGCCAGGTCCGGGCCGCCAGCCTTGACCCACGGGTACTTGCAGATCGCGTCCAGGGTCGCCCGCGTCAGGTTCAGGCCCGCGGGAACACCGCCCGCGCCGATGACCTTGGGCTCCAGGCGCGTGACGACGCGCAGGGTCTGGGCGTTGCCCTCGAACCCGCCGATCGAGTCGGCCGCCGCGTCCAAGGCGCGCTCGCCGTTATGCCCGAAAGGCGGATGCCCGAGGTCGTGGGACAGACACGCCGCGTCCACGACGTCCGGGTCCGCCCCCAGTTCCTTGCCGAGCTCGCGGCCCACCTGCGCAACCTCGAGGGAGTGCGTGAGGCGAGTACGCACGAAGTCGTCCGAAATCGGGCCCAGCACCTGCGTCTTTTCGCCGAGGCGACGCAGCGCGGAGGAATGGAGGATGCGCGCGCGGTCGCGCTCAAACTCGGTGCGCTCGGAGGACTTGTGGTCTTCAGGCACCCAGCGCTCGGAATCGGCACACGCGTACGGGCGGGCCGCGTCGCCACCATCAACGCCGGGAATCGCCAAGGAAAACTCATTCACGGGGTCATTTTACTAGGGAAAAGCCCACGCAGAACGGGCGCAGGGCGCGTGACTGTCGAAGCACCATAAATTGCCGACAAAATACTGTGAGATACCATACTGTGATATACCCCGTTGGAGCTTTCAGCATGTGGTCAAACATGCTAATTGTCATGGGTCGCATTCAGCGTCGAATCCCATCCACGGAAGGAGTCCCGCGTGTCCAGCACGGCACAGGAAATCCTCGATGCGGTCGGTGGCCCCGGCAACATCACCCACTTCACCCACTGCGCGACGCGTCTGCGCTTCGAACTCAAGGACGCGTCGATCATCGACAAGGACCGAGTCGAGGCCATTGACGGCGTCCTCGGTGCCGTCCCGCAGTCGGGGGACCGCTACCAGATCGTTATCGGCGGTGCCGTGCAGTCGGTCTTCAACGAGATCAACAACCTGCCGTCGATGAAGTCGGGCGCCGCAGCCTCGAACGACGACGTTAAGGCCGCCGCCCGCGCGAAGGCGCGCGGCAAGAACGCCATGGTCGACGCGTTCTTCGAGTACCTCTCGGATTCGTTCCGCCCGCTGCTGCCCGTCCTTCTCGGCGCCTCCCTGATCCTGGCGTTCCTGGCGGTCCTCGACGCCCTGCACGTCGTCGACACGCGCGCCGACGTCATCGCCGCGTGGCTGGGCTACGTGAACTCCATGTGGCGCGCAGTGTTCTACTTCCTGCCCGCAATGGTCGCCTACAACGCGTCCAAGAAGCTGGACATCGACCCCTGGGTCGGCACCGCCGTCATCCTGTCGCTGCTCACCCCCAACTTCCTGGCCCTGAGCAACACCTCCTCCTTCACTGAGACGACCTGTACGACCACCGCGCTCGGCTCCGAGCAGTGCGTCACCCAGATCGGCGGCCTGCCGCTGCAGCTGGCCGACTACGGCGGCCAGGTCTTTGTGCCGCTGCTGATGGTGCCGATCCTTGCCCTGGTCTACAAGGGCCTGAAGAAGATCATCCCGGCGAACGTCCAGATGGTGTTCGTCCCCTTCATCTCCTTCATCATTATCATGCCGCTGACCGCCTTCCTGATCGGCCCCCTGTCGATCTGGATCGGTAACGGCCTGGGTGGCGGCCTTGCCTGGCTCAACGGCCACGCACCCATCGTCTTCGCGATCATCATCCCGATCATCTACCCCTTCCTGGTGCCCCTGGGCCTGCACTGGCCGCTCAACGCCCTGCAGCTGGCGAACATCGCATCGACCGGCTCGGACTTCATCCAGGGCCCCATGGGCGCGTGGAACTTCGCGTGCTTCGGTGCCACCGCCGGCGTGCTCTTCCTGTCGATCCGCGATCGTGACACCGACATGCGCCAGACCGCGTCCGGCGCCCTGGCTGCCGGCCTCTTCGGTGGTATTTCGGAGCCGTCCCTGTACGGCATCCACCTGCGTTTCAAGCGCATCTACCCACTCATGCTCACCGGCTGTGTCGTCGGCGGTCTGGTCATCGGCATCGGTGGCGGCGCCACCACGAACACCTTCGTGTTCACGTCGCTGCTGACGATCCCGGTCTTCACCCCCATGGCCGTCTACGGCCTGGGCGTCGCCGCCGCGTTCTTCACCGCGTTCCTCATGGTCGTCTTCTTCGACTACCGCACGAAGGAGCAGAAGGACGAGGCTCGCGAGAAGAAGGAGCTGGCCAAGGCCGGTGTCTCCGCCGTGCCCGCCGCCGCTGCCGCCCCGGCTGGCGCCCCCGCCGCCGCGCCGGTGGCCGAGGCCGCTCCCGAGTTCTCCGACGAGACAAAGGCTGACCTGACGCTCACCTCCCCCATGGCGGGCACCACGGTTGCGCTGTCGGACGTGGCCGACGAGGCTTTCGCCGCCGGCGCGCTCGGCCCCGGCATCGCCGTCTCCCCAGCCGCTGGCGCTGTGGTTGTTGCCCCGTGTGACGGCAAGGTGTCGGTCGCGTTCCCGACGGGCCACGCCTACGGCATCAAGTCCGCGTCCGGCGTTCAGGTGCTCATCCACATCGGCATGGACACCGTCAAGCTGGAGGGTAAGGGCTTCACGCCTCGCGTCGCCAAGGGCGACGTCGTCAAGCGCGGCGATGTCCTGGCTGAGGTTGACTGGGATGTCATCCGCGAGGCCGGCTACGACACGATCACCCCGATGGTCGTGACGAACAAGAAGAAGTTCGGCGAGATCACCCCGGCCGCCCCCGGCCCAGTGGGTATCAGTGACACGGTCGTGACTGTGTCCCCCAAGGAGGCGTGAGCTTTCCGAGCATCGCTGTGGGTGCGGGCCAATCGGCCCGCACCCACATGCGTTTCTACCCCGCACCACCGACGCGCGCGGTAACCGCACGCAATGTGCGTGAGGGGCGCTGGAGTGTTCTCCAGCGCCCCTCACCATGTCACGCCCTACTTTCTATGGAACCTCGGGCTGGTACCCAAGTGGATGGGGTAGGTGTTGTCTTTGTTGGTGACCTGTGATTCGTCGAGGCCTCGGTAGGCGTAGGAATTGTCGTAGGCGATTTCGGTGGGATCGACGAGCCCGTCGGCGTACTGCTGGACCTCTGCGGGGGTGGGGCTGGTACCGCCGCCCTTGTCTGCCAGCGGATTCTCGTCGGGGTACTGGGTCGGATCGGTATTCAGCATCCCACCGAGGTTTGCTGCGCCGTATCCGCCGTATTGATTCCAACCGTTTTCGTGACCGACAGCTGTGTTGACGAGTAGCTGTAGGAGCTGGTTTGCGGTGGCGTTGGGCCACTTTGCGCGTGCCTGAGCGAGAGCTCCAGCAACAATGGGGGCGGAATAAGAGGTGCCCTGGGTAGTGCCGATTTTTCCGTCAGATATGTTCCGCTCCGTGAATGGTCCACCTACCGCGGTGGTCGTGACGCCCTGGCCCCACGATGAGTAGGAAGCAAACTTTCCTTTGTCATCAATAGCAGAGACCCCGACAACGCCAGACCACCTGGACAGGTGGCTTTCGTTTTCGTCTGCTCCACCGTTTCCAACCGACGCTGTAATAATAACTCCCTGGCTCATGGCCCGGGCTATGGCCCATTTCAGATCAGCTCTGCGCATTGAACTTGAAGCTGAAAAGTTGACGATGGATGCACCATCGTTGATAGCTTGATTCACCAACGAGGATAAATCTGTCGGCAGAGCCCCTGCCTTCATTGGGCAGTCTTTCCCTGCATAACTCGTTGAGTCAATGTACTGATATGCCAATAGCGTGGCATCAGGGACGATTCCATAATCTCGGGAAACCAGGAGAGAAGCAACACCAGTTCCATGGCTAGTGCTTTCGTTGCTGCCGTTGATAGTACAGGGAGTCTTGTCAATAATGTTTGCTCCTGCCAACTCGGGGACGGAGGTATCCACTTTTCCATCAATGAGCGCGACGGTAACTCCCTTTCCCGTGTAGCCCTTTGCTCGCGCGGCGTCGAGGTGATAGTACGAGAAATAGGCTTGGTCGGCGGCCGTGATCTGACGGTCGTCCGCGTGCGTAGGGGTGGCTGCCAATGCGCTGCCTGCCAAAGCAAGCACGCATCCAGATGCTACTGCAGCGCGCCGTGAGCCTTTCCTCAGAGCATTGGTGAGCGCTGCGCGTCGTACCGTCACCATTGGTTGGGATCCCATCCGTCGTCGCGGCGGCGTGCCGGCGCAATGTCCTTGTCTGTACCGTACGTCTGAGACAACGGATTGACGTATCCACGAGGCAGCACGTCGTCATCCTCATCATCGACGCGGAAGGCCTCGTACTTGCGGCGGCGCTGCTTCTTATCTTCCTTCGCGCCACCGGCACCAGCGCCAGAGGCACCCATGAAACCGCCCCGCTGACCGGCGGCAGCACCCTGCCCGGCGGCAGCTCCTGCCGATTGACCGGAACCTGGTGGCGTGTAGGTGCCCATGCCCGTTCCGCTGTACGTTCCCGCACGCAGAGCGGACGAACCAGCTACCGCACTGCCACGACCGAGCGCTCCGGCACCAGAGGTGCCAAACGAGCCTGCTCCGACGCCTCCCATTCGCCCCATAGGCCCCATGCTAGCGGAACCCATGCGAGCAGCTCCCCGTAGTCCGAGAGCTCCAGCCCCCATCACACCGATGCCGCCAAGGCGGCCTGCTGTTTGGGATTCCGCAGCACGAGAAGCATTCAAGCCCCACAGCGGATGATCGCGGTCGATCGGAGGGGCTGGAGTATGCCCGCCAATGACGCCGTTTGCGTGCCGGTCTCCGTTGACGCGCGTGTGCAGCAGGTCCATGTCCATGAGATCCTGCGGGTCAGTGATCGGATTCGTTCTCGATCCAGCCTCGCCTTCAGGGAAATAACGGCTCGGCACGCGCGGCGACTGCATGACGCGCTGGTTGATCCCCTCGCCGTTATCGTATCCTCCCGGATAAAGACCCGAGTCTGAACCCCTTAGATCAGCGTTACCGAATGCATCCGAACGGGAGCGACCGTAAGCGCCGCCTTCATATGGTGAGATAGTGATATGACCTTTTTCGAGGGCATCCGCTGAGTCCTTTGGGATTTCAGGAATTGGTGTCCACCCTTCGAGATTTCCTGGATTCGATGTATCTGGCCCTTCCGACGTGTGATCCTTGAGGCGTGTACTCAGGTTGTTCATCGTAGATTCAAGGCGCTCGATGATCTCGGTTGATTTGGCCTCCCGCTGTGCGTTGGCCTGCGCTTCGACAGCGTTGACGTACGCGGCACCGGTGACAGCAAGGGAATTCACGAGCTGCCCCGGAAGACCGAAGTTGGAGGCGACAGGGATTGTCACAGTAGCAACGTCACGCATAGCTTCGGTCATCGGATCCAACAACGTGGGCGACAGCTGGCGGGCTTCCTCAGCGGCTAGCATGATCGCGCGGCGCGCCTCAACGTAGTACGACATGCCTGTCAGGTAGAAGTTTGCCTGGCCATTGAATCGACTAAAGGCACGCACCGCCTCGGCGCTCATCGCATCGCCGGCCTGCCCCGTGAAGCCCTGGTGATCCTTGAAATGCTCAATCTTCTCCTGAGCCTTGCGGATAGCCTTGACGACGGTCGAATGTTCGTCGTCCCAGCCGTAGAGCTTTTCATTCTCCGGCGCGCTGTTAGCGAACTGCATCAAGCGGTCGTACATCGGTGAAGACACCATCTGTTACTCCTTCCTCAAGGCACGTTCTTAGATATCGCTCTGGGCACCGTAAGTCGGCGTAGCCTGTGTCTCATCGGACGCACTCTGTTCGTCTTCTGCTGCGCCGCTCTGAGCTGCCTCGTCCTTGGGCTTATTCTCACTCGTCAATTTGTCGATGGTCTCCTGTGAATAGACCTTATGCGCGCTCTCTCCCTGATTCAGCGACAGCAGCGCAGTGCTGACAGCGGCCATCGCGGCGCGAGCATCCTCCTCAGTCCCCTCGAAGTCGGCCACCGCCTGATTTACTTTCACGTCCATATCGCCGACGAACTGCGCTTCATGTGCCATTTGCGAAGAAAAGGCCGTCAGGAATGAACGCGCTGTCTTTCCCATGTCCTGAGCTGCGTTTTCCGTTGTCCAATGCCCGTACATCTGCGCCATCGCGAGCACATTGGCGGACACGGCGGAGGCTGCGAGTTCCTGCCCACTGTCGTGTACATCATGACGCGCCTGCGCATGACGTTCCGAATCAAAAGCAACGTCTGGCATTGCCCAGCTCTCCTTCAGTTGAACCCAGCCTCGCTCCTCGGCAGCGAGGTAACCACCTAGTCACAGTCTATCGATGGAAGCTGAATTCCTACAAGGAATCACTATCCTTCGGACACAGCAGAATGACAATATTGATTGTCAGTGAGGGGCGCCGGAGAACACTCCAGCGCCCCTCACGCTGCACAGCAACCGGCCGCGCACGACAGGCTCTAGGCCTCGGGCCCCTCGACGATATCCAAGACGGTTCGCACTTGCTCGACGGTGAACTGGCCGGGAGCACTGCCTTCCCAGCCGGGCAGGGTCGCGAAGGTGGCCGCGGATCCGAGAGCGGAGCCGACTAGGCGCGTGGGTGCGCCGTGTTCCCCCATGGAGATGCCGATGACGGGACGGTCGTAGGCCTCGCGTCCCCACGCCTGCGCGGCCAGCACGCGGGCCGCGTCCGTGGCGTTGGTCGCCATGCACGCGAACTTGAGGACGTCGGCACCCGCGTAGTTCATAGCCGCGAGGACCTCGGCGAGCTGCTCGTCGCCGGGAGTCCCCTCGAAGTCGTGGAAGGAGGCGACGACGATCGCGCCGGCCTCGTGCGCCTCATCGATGAGCGCGGAGGATCCGTCGCGCGAGATCTCGACGTCGACGCCGCCCGCGAAGGAAGCAAGGCACCGCACGAGGGCGCAGTATTCCTCGTCGTCCAGGTAGGCCTCGCCGCCCTCGACCGACGTGCGGATGGTCGCCAGGAGTGGCAACGGCGACGAATCCGCGACGTAGCGGGCCATGCGCACCAGGTCCTCCTCCACGTCCGAGGCTGCCACAAAATGCGCCCCGACGAGGGAGGACAGGAAGGTGTCGGCCCTCCACTCGACGATGTCTGCACGGCACGAGGCCAGCGCCTCGACCTGCCCGCTCAGGGCTGCCGCGTCCCCGCTGACGGGGACGATGACCTGGGTACGTCCCCCGAGGCTCGCCTTCTTGGCGGCTTTCCCGATGGTGACGAGTCCGGGCGCAGGGTCGGGGTCGGGCGCAGATGGGTGAGGCATGATTCCTTCGCTTAGTATCCGATTTCTGCCAGGTGCAGGCGATCTCGTTCGCTCTGCGTGAGGGAGGGGTGGTCCAGCCAGCCGTCGGGCAGGTGGGGCGTTTTTTCACCACCGGCTCGGCCGCGAGGTCCGCGTGCTGCGGGCGGGAATGCCTGGTTGAGGTCGAGGTCCGCGAGGCGCTCGTGGAGCTCCTGCAGGGTCGAGACCATGGACAGGGCGTGGCGCTGGGGACCTCCGACAGCGAAGCCGCGCAGGTACCAGCCGATGTGCTTGCGCATCTCGCGCAGCGCGCGCCCCTCGTCGCCCTGTTCGATGACGCACCAGGCGGCGTGACGCTCGATGACGGAGACGACCTCGGCGAGGCTGGGGCCGGGCAGGATCGACCCGCCGTGGTAGGCGGCGACGATGTCGCGGAAGATCCAGGGACGTCCCTGGGCGCCGCGCCCGACGCTGATGCCGTCACAGCCGGTGCGTTCCAGCATGGCCAGGGCGTCGGCGGCCTCGAAGACGTCGCCGTTTCCGAAGACGGGGATGTCGAGCAGGTCCTTCAGGCGCGCGATTTCGTCCCAGTGGGCGTGTCCCGCGTAGTGCTGGTTCTGGGTGCGCGCATGCAGGGTGAGGGCAGCGGCGCCGAGCTTTTGCGCACTCAAGGCGGCGTCCGTCGCGGTCTCGTGCTCGGAGTCGATGCCGATGCGGATCTTGACGGTCACGGGGATCTCGCGCCCCGCGCGCTCCCCGGCCTCGTCGCAGGCGCGCACGACGGCACTCACGAGGTCGGAGAACAGGTCGCGCTTCCAGGGCAGGGCCGCTCCCCCGCCCTTCTTCGTCACCTTGGGAACGGGGCACCCGAAGTTCAGGTCGATGTGGTCGGTCAGGTCGCGTTCGACGAGCATCGTCGCGGCCTTCGCCATGACGGCGGGGTTGACGCCGTAGAGCTGCAGGGAGCGCACACGCTCGGCGGGGTCGGGGCGCACCATTTCCAGGGTGCGCTCGTTCTCCTCGACGAGGGCGCGGCTGGTCACCATCTCAGTGACGTACAGGCCGGCGGGGGCGTCCACGCGCGGAATGGCGACGTGGCGCCGCGCGGCGAGGGTCTCACCCGCCGTCGTCTCGCCCGGGGCGCTCGGGGACGAGGCCGGGGCCTGCCGCCCGGACTCGGCTGCCCACGAGGGGATGCCGGTGGGTCGCAGGTGTTCAGGCAGGCCGGCTTCGCCCATGATGCGGCACAGGCGTCGGAAGGGCACGTCCGTCACCCCGGCCATGGGGGCCAGGACGACGGGTGTCCACAGGCGCAGCGGCCCCACGCGAAGCGGGGCCGCTGCGGACGAGGAGGCTAGCGACAAGTCAGCAGCCCAGGCGTTCGATCAAGTACGACTTGACCTTGTCGAGCGGGATGCGCACCTGCTCCATCGTGTCACGCTCACGAATGGTGACGGCGTGGTCCTCGATCGAGTCGAAGTCATAGGTGATGCAGAAGGGCGTGCCGATCTCGTCCTGGCGACGGTAGCGGCGGCCAACGGCGCCGGCGTCGTCATAGTCGACGTTCCAGATGCCGCGCAGCTCGTCGGCCAGCTCGGAGGCGGGGCCGGTCAGTTCGGGCTTGCGGGACAGGGGCAGGACGGCGGCCTTGACGGGGGCCAGGCGCGGGTCCAGCTTGAGCACGACGCGCTTGTCGACGCCGCCCTTGGCGTTGGGTGCCTCGTCCTCTTGGTAGGCCTCGATGAGGAAGGCCATGAGGGAACGGGTCAGGCCCGCCGAGGGCTCGATGACGTAGGGGGTCCAGCGTTCCTTGGTGTTCGGGTCGAAGTAGTCGAGCTTCGCGCCGGAGGACTCGGAGTGGACGGTCAGATCGTAGTCGGTGCGGTTGGCGATGCCTTCAAGCTCGCCCCACTCGCTGCCCTGGAAGCCGAAACGGTATTCCAGGTCGACGGTGCGCTTGGAGTAGTGCGAGAGCTTCTCCTGCGGGTGCTCGTACTCGCGCAGGTTCTCCGGGTCGATGCCGAGGTCCACGTACCAGGCCTTGCGGTAGTCGATCCAGTACTGGTGCCATTCCTCATCGGTGCCGGGCTCGCAGAAGAACTCGAGTTCCATCTGCTCGAACTCGCGGGTACGGAAGATGAAGTTGCCGGGCGTGATCTCGTTGCGGAAGGACTTGCCGATCTGGCCGATGCCAAACGGCGGCTTCTTGCGCGCGGCGTTCATGACGTTCGCGTAGTTGATGAAGATACCCTGGGCGGTCTCGGGGCGCAGGTAGTGCAGGCCGGCCTCGTCGTCGACGGGGCCCAGGTAGGTCTTGAGCAGGCCGGAGAAGGCGCGAGGCTCGGTCCACTGGCCGCGCACGCCACAGTTCGGGCAGGCGATGTCGGCGTTGCTCAGGGAGGACTCTTCGACGCCCTTCTTTTCGTCGAGCTCTTCGATGAGCTGATCCTGACGGGCGCGCTTGTGGCAGTTGAGGCACTCGATGAGCGGATCGGTGAAGGCCTTGACGTGGCCGGAGGCGACCCACACTTCGCGCGGGAGGATGACGGAGGAGTCCAGGCCGACGACGTCTGCGCGGCGGCGCACCATGTAGTTCCACCAGGCGCGCTTGATGTTTTCCTTCAGTTCCACGCCGAGCGGGCCGTAGTCCCACGCGGAGCGGGTGCCACCATAGATGTCACCGCAGGGGAAGACGAAGCCGCGGCGCTTGGCCAGGCTGATCACGTTGTCGAGGCGGGAGGGTCCCTTAGCCACTTGTCACTCCTTGAGTATGCGAGGCACGACTGGCTGTCGTGTCCCAACCGATACTAGCCGATAACTACTGTGTCGGGTGATTACGGGCCACTGCGCACTCATGGATCCCACCACAGGGGAATCCGAAGCGAGAAAGTGCCCCGGCCTCGTCCCTTCCGTGTGAGGGACGAGGCCGGGGATGCGGCGGTTGGGATCGTTTTCCAGCGGGTTGGCTCGGTGTCAGCCGACGCGGCGTATGTGGCCTGCCGCCGTCAGGGGCCATCCGGCGGCGACGACGGTCAGCGGGATGAGGCCGAGCAGCCAGAAGGCCGGGTGCATGGGTGGGAGGTAGCCGGACTTGTGGACGAGGCTGAGGACCAGCCAGGTGATCGGCGCGCCGATGGCGCAGATGCCCAACGGGATCGCAACCATGAGCGTCATGACCCTCTTCCAGGTCGAGCCGATGCAGCGGGACAGGCCGCCAATAAAGCGCCCGGCCCCGTCGCAGGCGACCCAGGCGAGGACGACGTAGATCCACGAGTCAATACCGAGGGGGAAGGAATCGCGTCCCATGACGAAGAGCAAGGGATGGATGACGATGAGCAGCCACCAGAGAAGGGATCCCAGAGCGATGATGAGGAGAGAGTGGACGTAGCTCGCCGCGGTGAGCACTGGGCGCGACCCGCCGCTGAGGGCGGAGGCTCGCATGTTGACGGTGGCGTTGAGGACCCCGCAGACGAAGAGGAAGGTGCCCGTGACGGCAGCGGAGTTCGTGGCGGCCTGTTCCACCTGTTCGGTGACGTCGGAGACCGAGAGGTAGACGATGCCGTTGACCACGAAGTTGACGAGGAACTGGAAGGTCTCGATCAGCAGGTAGAGCACCACGATGAAGCGCCAGCCGACGAGTCCGACGCGCAGGGGCGAGGGGGAGGACTTGATGAGGTCGGGGTTTGCAGTGCTCATTGGTCTTTCTCCTGGATGAGGTAGGCGAAGGCGTCCTGGAAGGAGCAGGGCGAGAGTGTGAGGGAGTGGGATGCGATCTCGCGGTCGGTGATGCCACGTCCACGCAGGTCTACGACGATCTCTCGGGCAGATCCGAGCGTTCGGGAGGTGATGACGCCGAGGCCGGGGTGGTCGATCAGGAAGCCTTCGACGTCGGCTGCGTTTCCGGTGATAGCGCAGATGCGCGAGGTGAATGTCTCGACGCTCTCGTGGGCGAGCAGGCGGCCATTCTTGAGGGCAACGACGTCTTCGGCGACATTCTCAAGCTCGGAGACCATGTGCGAGGAGATGAGAAACGTGCGCCGAGGGCGACGTCCCTCCATGGCGTCGGCGGCCAGGGTCAGCAGCTCCTCGTAGAAGGCGTAGCGGGTGGGCACGTCCAGGGGCGCCTGAATCTCGTCGAGGACGGTAATGGGCGCGCCCGAGGCCAGGGCGACGGTGCCGGTGAGGATCGCGGCCTGGCCGGAAGAAACCTTGCGTAGCTTCTTGCGACGCTTCATCTGGAATCCGAAACGCTGGGCGTAGTGGTCGAAGAGCTTCTGATCCCAGGTTGGGCGCAGGGAGGCGTATGCGACTAGCGCCCCAGCCGAGGAGTTGTCGAAGTCCCTGTCGGAGGAGGCCATGACCGAGTAGCCGAGCAGGTCGTTGGGGCGCATGCCCGTTCCGTTGATGGACACGCCTCCCGAGGTGGGCGGAAGCAGGCCGGAAAGGATCTGCATGAGGGTTGTCTTTCCCGATCCGTTGGGGCCCACGAGCGCGGTGACGGTGGAGTCACCGAACTCGAGGGAGAGATCGGTGAGGGCCTGCTCCGCCTCCCCCGGATAGGCGTGGTTGATGGCGTTGAAGGTGATCATGAGTCTTCCTTGGTGCGAGTCTTAGCCGTGTACGCGCGAACATGGTCCGCGATGGAGCCGATGTCGAGGCCGAGCGCGAGTCCCGCCTCGACGGCCGGGTAGAGGGTGTCGTCGACGTAGGTTCTCATGCCCGCCTCGACGAGGGAAGCATGGGCCCCCTCGGCGACGAACATTCCGATCCCGCGTCGTTTCTCAACGAGCCCCTCGTCGACGAGGATGGCGAACGCCTTGCCGACGGTGGCGGGGTTGATGCGGTACATGGCGGAGTATTCGGTGGTGGACGTGAGCTGGTCCCCGTCGCGCAGTGCGCCGCGCAGGATTTGGGCGCGGATACTCTCGGCGATCTGGACGTAGATCGGGATCCCCGAGACGAAGGTCGGGGGCATTGATACCTCCCCATTCATGTTCAGCGGTTCCTTACATGACTAATGAACCACCGAACCACCGATCCCGTCAAGCTCATTCAGTAAATATGACCCCCATCACACTTGGTGTGGGTCTGGATGCCCACCGCGCACAGCACCCACAGTCACACATGATGTCCATTCGGCACGTATGAGACATAGCCACAGAACATTGAAATTCCAGGATATCTACTCACGTCAGGCGAGCGACCACACGGACATGCGTGCGAGCGTGCGAAGTAACCACCCACTGAGGAGGCCGCTCAGCGACCACTCCCCTCTCCCATGCGCCCACGCCTGCGCAGCTGGGTCCGACTGCTGGAATCATTCACCTATCCATGCGTGCTCAAACCCGACGGATTGCCAAGTCCCGGGTTATGTATGGGGGTGCTGAGGCCGTTATCTTTCGTGTTGCGGGATTCCAGGTTCCGCGATTGTTCTTGTCTGCGAGCCCGGTGCACCCGATCCGTGGCATTACACCCGATCTGATCGTGTGTAGCGCCACGTAACGTGTGTAGCGCCACGTAACGGGTGTAGCGCCACGTAACGGGTGTAGCGCCCCGCATGACATCGCCACCTGATTGACTGGCTGTGGTCTCGTGTTGTCGCAAGGTACGTTTGCACGCCTATCTAGGGGCATGTGGCCCCACATTTGCTTGTTGATGAGGGGTAGTGCCGTGCTCAGTGGCACATTGTCTCCCAAGCTGGCGCAGCATCGACCCCTCGCGCGTCGTGCAAGCGCTGCGCGCCGGCACCAATGCTTGTCGTTACGTGGTGTTACACCACTTAGATGTGTAGTACACAGGTGGGAGGTGGTGCAATGCTCGCAAACGTCTGGAATGCTCGCGGACGCATCAAGGTGGCACCCTGGGCACAGCGCCAACACTGCGACCCATCGGGTTAACGTACGCATAGAGCGATCCCGGGCACCACCAATCGGGCAGACACCGCCATCCGCCGGGTCACGATCCCGCAGTCTGTGCAGGATCGTCACCTACCGGCCCATCCCCCGCTCCCTCCGTAGCACCGCGCCGGCCCGTCATCTGCCGGCTCCCACGCGCCCCTTCGGCCAGCTACAGCAACGGTCGCCCGCATGCAACGACGCAGGCAGCGCTGTCCCGCTCCGGACCACAAAGAGCCCCGGCCTCGTCCCACGGGGATAGGGGACGAGGCCGGAGCTAGGCAGGAGGGCTCGGAGCGCTTACTCCTTGACGCCGCCGGCGGTCAGGCCGGAGACGATGTACTTCTGCAGGTACTGGAACAGCAGGATCACCGGAACGGCCGCGATCACGGAACCGGCCGCGAAGATGCCCCACGGGGCAGTACGAGCGTCAGCCGCCCACATGTACATGCCGACAGCGAGGGTGAACTGACCCTGATCCTGCAACACGACCTTCGCGATCACGAAGTCACCGAGCGAGGAGATGAAGCTCAGCAGACCGACGACCGCCAGCACCGGGCGGACCAGCGGCATGATGATCGTCCAGAAGGTCTGGGCGTGCGTCGCACCGTCGATCATGGCCGCCTCGTCCAGCGAACGCGGGATCGAGTTGAAGAAGCCGTAGAGCAGGAACGTGTTCGAGCCGAGCGCGCCACCGAGGTAGACGCAGATCAGGCCGAGCTTGGAGTTCAGGCCGAGGACCGGGAAGATGTCCTGGATGCCCAGGAGCAGCAGGTACAGGGCCACGAAGGCCAGCATCTGCGGGAACATCTGCACCAGCAGCAGGCCGGTCAGGGTCGCGCGGCGGCCCTTGAAGCGGAAGCGGCTGAACGCGTAGGCGGCAGCCGCGCCCATGAGGACGGTGCCCACAGCGGTCGTGGTCGACACGATGAGGGAGTTCAGGACCCACGACCAGTACGCTGAGTACTGGCCACTGCCCAGGGCCGCAAAGTTCTCGAACGACACCTTCGAGAAGAGGTTGTTCGAGCCGGTGAGCGTCGCGCCGGGGTTCAGGGACACCGACAGCACGTAGAGCAGCGGGACGAGGCAGTAGATGATCATCACGATGGCGACGATGTGGCGCCAACCGACCTCTTTCCACCAACGCGCACCCTTCAGGGTGGACTCGCGATTCTTCTTCACAGTTGCAGCGCTCATCACAGCTCCTCAAGGGTCTTCGTCTGGCGGAAACCGAGCCACGCGATCACGCCCACGACGATGAAGATGACGATGGACATGGCCGAGGCCAGGCCGTAGTTCGGGGAACCCGACTCGATCGCGATCTTGTAAACCATCGAGATCAGGATGTCAGTCTGGCCGACATCCATGCCCGGGTAGTTCGGGCCGCCGCCAGTCAGCATGTAGATGAGCGAGAAATTGTTGAAGTTGAACGCGAAGGAGGCGATCAGCAGCGGCACCGTGGACTGGAGCACGAGCGGCAACTTGATGGACCACACGGTGCGCAGGCCCGAGGCGCCATCGATCTTCGCGGCCTCTTCGACGTCACCCGGCAGGGACTGCAAGGCACCCAGGCAGACGAGGAACATGTAGGGGAAGCCCAGCCACAGGTTCACGCCCAGGATCGAGAACTTCGCCAGCGTTCCGTCCGTCAGCCACGGGATATTCGCGCCGCCGAGCAGCACGTCGTTGATGAAGCCGAAGTCCTTGTTGAGCATGCCCTTCCACACCAGTGTGGCCAGGAAGGCCGGGAATGCGTAGGGCAGGATCATGAGGGACTGGTAGATCTTGCGGCCCTTGATGCGCTTGTCCGCGAACACGAGGCCCAGGATCAGGCCGAGCGCGAAGGTCGACAGGACGGACGCGCCGGCGAAGACGAAGGACCACAGCAGTGCCTTGAGGAAGGGACCAGCCAGGTCGCCGCGAGCGAACATGTTCATGTAGTTGTCGAAGCCGACGAAAACGCGCCAGCCCGGATCGATCTGTTTGCCGTCCGCGTCTACGAAGGCACCGATCTTGTTGTTGGCCGTGTAGACGACGCCGGTCGTCGTGTCGGTCAGGGTGTCGGCGGCCTCGTCGTAGTTGTAGCGGGACTTGGCCAGGTAGGCGGTCGACCCGTCGTCGCTGCGGTAGTTGCCGTCATTAGGATTGGCGGAGGCCGGAACCTTGATGGCGGAGACCTTCTGCTGCACCTCAGGCTTGAGGATGTCGGCGAGCGTCAGAACCTTGTAGCCATCGACCGCGCTGATCATGCCGGCGGCGTAGGTGCCGGACACCTCGTGCAGCGGGGTGTCGGAGTCACCCACGCGGATCGCGCCCGTTTCCTTATCGACCACCGCGAGCCCGAGGCCGGAGCTGTCCTCAACGACAGCGGCGGGCAGGCTCGGCGCGCCCTCGGCGCGCTGCTCGGACGCCTGCAGGATCGACGCGATGGCATCGTCCTTGCTGGAGTTGTGGCCCTGGCCGTAGTTCGTGAAGGACACGTAGCCCGTGTACCCCATGACGAAGACCTGGTAGATGAGCAGGAAGACCATGCCGGGAACGAGGTACTTCGCGGGAATGGTCCGCTTCGAGAAGTACACCCAGTTGACTGCGATGAGCAGGACGGCCAGGACGGCGAGAACCGTCCACGACTTCACCAGGTAAGCGGTGAACATGCCGTAGAGCCCCAGGGCGTCGATCAGCATCATCAGGACAAGTTTGACGAAGAAACCGGGCCTGGTCACTTCGCTAGCGTGCGAGGCTGTGCGCCCCTTTTTTTTCTTTTCTGCAGCCTGCACTGGCTCAGACATCGTGTCCTCCACACGTGCGCGTTTGCGCGTCATTGCGACGGTACCCGCCTGGCGGCGGGTCGGAAAGCACCGTGAGGTGCGAGTGCGCCGTACTGCGGCGCGAGCGGTTTGTGTGCCTCGCACCCGCCCGCCGCGTGAGACGCGGGCAGGTGCGAGGCTGGGTGCTCGCCTCAGGCAAGCGGGGTGCCGACCGTCAAACGCCCGGCGAATGCGATCACTTGGAGGCGATCGCGTTGTTGATGTTGGTGTTCATGGTCGCCCAGCCTTCGGCCGGGGTCTCGGTGCCACTCACGATGTTGGCCTCGGTCTGGCCCCAGAAGTTCCACACGGAACCCATCGCGGGGATCGCGGGGGCGAGAGCGCCGGACTCGGCGACCTTCGCGAAGTCCTTGATGTCCTGGTCATCCGACTTGGCGGCGACCGCGGGCATCGCGGAGGCGCGACCACCGAGTTTCTGCATCTCTTCCTGAGCCTCGGGGGTGGCCAGGTAGTTGAAGAACTGCTTGGCGGCGACCGGATTGGCGGACTTGGCGCTCTGGTAGAACATCTGAACGCCAACGAAGGGCTGGGCAGCCTGGGAGCCTGCGGAGGGGATCGGCAGGACAGAGACGTCCATGCCGGCCTCGCGGAAGGCGGCGACGTTCCAGGGGCCGGTCACCGTGTAGGCGGCCTTGCGATCGAGGAATGCCTGCTTGGCGATGTCGCCGGTGATGGACGGGGAGAACACACCCGCGTCGCCCTGCGCCTTCAGCCAGGTGGCGAAGTCGGTGCCGCCGGAGCCGCCCATGGCCAGCTCGGAGGTGTACTCGCCATCAGCGTTGGTGTTGAAGACGGGTGCACCGAAGGAGGTCTGGAAGCCGTAGAAGTGGTACGGGTCGCCCTTGTCGCCCATCTGGATGATGAAGGGGTACTCGACGCCGGTGGTCTTGCCGGCGGCGATCATGTCGTCGTAGGTGGTGGGGGTGTCCTGGGTCAGCGCGTTGTTGCGCACCAGGGCGACGGACTCAACGGCGTAGGGAACGCCGTAGGTCTGGCCGTTGTAGGTGACGGCCTTGACGGCGACGTCGGCGAAGTTGGACTTGGCCTCACCCAGGTCCACGGGGGCGACGACGCCGTTAGCGACGAGCGCGCCGAGCTTGTCGTGGGCCATGACGATCAGGTCGGGGCCATTGCCGGTGGGCACCTGGGTGGTGAACTCGGTGTCCATGTCAGATTCGGACTTCTGCACGACGTTGACCTTCACGCCGGTGTTGGTGGTGAAGTCCTCGGCAAGGCTCTCAACCTGGGAGAAGCGGGTGTCGTCCGCCCAGATCGTCAGTGTCGCCACAGCGTCGTTGCTCGCGCTGTCCGAGGAGGTCGAGGAAGAGGTCGTGCCGTTGTTGCAGGCGGCCAGGGCGGTAGCCGCCGCGAGGACGCCGAGCGCTGCGATGCCACGTCGCATTATTTCTCCTGTGTTGGTTCAGGCGGGTCGCCTCCATCAGCGACCTGCTACATGGTCACTGTAATACGCCCATTTTTGTTTCTGCAACAATTTTCGCAATTGTGTGCAAGCTGTTACATTTATAGGGAAACAGCTGCAC